>NZ_JBSFIK010000070.1:0-32681 GCF_053597535.1 Streptomyces sp. NPDC001348
AGGTTCACCGGCTCGCGACGCCCGGCACGGCACCTCGCCGCGTTGTCGCACCACCCGAGTACATCCAGTACGCGGGTGATGCTCCGCCTTGCGAGACACCGCACCGGACGCCGCGAGCTTCCCGGCAAACCTTTCCGGTCGCAGCACTAGCAGTACCGGTGGTACGGCGGTGACCGGGGCGGCATCTGCGTCGTTTGGGTCGTTGTCAGACCGAGGACCTAGTCTGTGCACCGTGACTTCGCCTGCATCGACGGACAGCGTTCCGCCCCAGCTCAGCGCGGGGCCGCGCCCGGCACCGGGCCCGGCCGCCGACGAGGGGCTGGCCCGGCGGCTGCGCGCGCTCGCCTGCACCGCGCCGCTGCACGACCTCGACGCGCGCAAGGCCAACCTGGCGGGCGAGTACTCGGTGTACGGCATGGCGGAAGTGGCCCTCGCGGCCATCGACCTCGTCACGCTGAACATGGACTTCGACACCGGCGCCGACCACGAGCAGATAGTGGCCCGGCTCATCCCGCGCATCGCCGCCCAGGCCCCGCGGCGGCCCGTCGCCGAGCACGAGCGGGTGGCCCGCTGGGTCATGGAGAACCTGATCAACGTCGGCAGCGTCGACCGTGGTTTCCGCGCGGTGTACGGCACCTTCGCGCCGGACGGCACCTACGTGCGCCGTGACTACGACTTCAAGCTGATCGAGGAGGTCCCCGGCCCCGGCGGCACCGTATACCTCCGCACGACCGACGAGGCCGTCAACGTCCTCGTCGGCGCCCTCGACACCGATGTCACCAGCGCCCAGATCGCCGCCGAGGTCAAACTCGAGGTGCTCATCAACCGCGGCCGCCTCGCCGACGCCCAGCTCGCCGCCGAACAGGCCCGGTACCGCACCGTGCAGTACTCGGAGACCCTGCGCCGTGCCCTGGAGGCGACCCGGCGCAACGTCCGCGCGGTGGACTGGCTGAGCGCCGTCCCCGACATGATCGCCGAGGCCCTGGACCACGTGGCCGACCGGTACCGCCACGAGAACGCGATCCTCACCAACATCCGCAAGGCACGCGACGAGACCGAGGACCCCGGACACAAGCGACGGGCCGCCGAACTGGTCGACATCGTCAAGGACTGCATCCGGCGGCACACGCAGCTGCAGTCCCGACTGCTGGAGGCCGGGCCGCTGTTCCGCGCCGAGCAGGACCGGCAGGCCTTCGCCACACCCCTGACCACCTCGGGCCTGGATCTGTACGGACACCTCGTCGCGCCCGTCCTCCCCCTGCCCCTGGAACAGGCGACCCGGGTCACGGACGCCTTCTTCGCACGCGGGACCGGCCTGCGCACACCGGTGTCCGTCCGGGTCGTCGACCTCGTCGACATACTGCTGACGCCGCCGGTGGAGCGTGAGCACCTGGGCGCCGAGATGCCGTCGCCCGACCTGATCGCCACGCCGGACGACAGCCGGTTCAGCGAGGAGCAGCTGGCGGCGGCGACGCGGTTGCTGGCCCTTCCGGCGGACGCGCCCCGACGGCTGTCCGGGCTGCTGGCCGAGGCGCGGCGGCAGGATCCGGACCTCCCCTACCTGGTGGCCCTGCTGGCGGTGCACGCGGCCAGTCCGCCGGTGGGGACCGCCTACCGGCAGGGCGAGGAGAGACTGCTGTTCGCCGTGGACGACGGGACGGAACTCGACGATCCGGAGTTCGGCGGGGCCGATCTCATCGTCGGCACCGCCCTGCTGGACGCGGCGGGCATGGCGGCGGACCGGACGGAGGCCGGGTGAACACCGCCGACCGCGCCCGCAGTACCTACGAACGTGAGCATGCCATCGACAAGGAGCGAAAGCCGTGACCGAGCACGTCGACCGGAGTGAGCCCGAGCCTGCCGCCGCGCCGGCGGGCTCCGCCGTCACGCCCGCCGACGCCGCCGACGCGGCGCGGCTCGTCTCCTTCGGGCTGCAGCCCAAGCTCCAGCCCGCCCGTGACCAGGAGTACACCGATCTGCTGCGCCGCTACCGCGAGGACCCGCCGTTCGCGCGGCTGGCCGACGCGGTCGCCACCGGACTCGGTCTCGTGGTGCTGGAGGTCTCCCCCCGTGCGGGCATGGCCGTGACGGCCGCCGAGGACTCGGTGTTCGCCGTCCGCATGGGCGACTACGCGCGTCGCACGTCCGCCGACTCGGGGGACAGGTTCCTGCACGGGCTGGCCCATCTCGCCGTCGCCGCGCTCGCGTTCCCACGCCCGGAGGACCTGGCCGACGACGGCTACATCGGCCGCGTCACCGTCAACGGCGTGGACGCCTTCGTCCGGCAGGCCTGCCGGCGTCTGGAGGAACGCGCAGAGGAGCAGGGCGAGAACACCGACCCGGTCACCGACGCACCCGGCCTGGAGGCCGCATGGCGGATCTGGGCCAGACGCAGTGCGACCGGCGCCACCAAGGACGCGCGCCGGCCCGCCGCCTCGACCACGGGCATCGTCGCGAAGGCCGTGGGGTTCCTCACCGACTCCGGGTTCCTGCAGCGCACGGGTGACGAGGGCGGCGGCACCTACCGCACCACCGCCCGCTACCAGCTCCAGGTGCGCGACCTGGCGGGCAGCGCCGCCATGGCCGAGCTTCTCGAGCTGGGCGTGGTCCCGGTCACCGACGGCAGGGCCAGCCTGCTGCCCGCCGAGGACACCGAGGACCTGGACCTGGTGGCCGACGCCGGCCTGCCCTTCCACTCCTGAACCATCCCGACCTGCCGAAGAACTGACGCGAGAGTCCGCCATGTACGAGCTGTCCCGGGTCCGCCTCTACTCCATCGGGCCCGCCGGTGCACGCTACGCCGACACCGTGCTTGACCTGCGAGGTGTGGGCGACCCGGTGCCCGAACCCGCGCCCACCCAGGCGGAGTTCTTCGCGGAGGAGCCGGTCGGCCCGCCGCGCCGGCCCGCGCCCGCCGGCGTGCTCTTCCTGGAGAACGGCGGCGGCAAGTCGGTCCTGCTCAAGCTGATCTTCTCCGTGATGCTGCCGGGGCACCGCAACACCCTCGGCGGCGCCAGCTCCGGCGTGCTGCGCAAGTTCCTGCTCGCCGACGACTGCGGGCACGTGGCGCTGGAGTGGCAGCACGTGCTGACCGGCGAGTGCGTCGTCGTCGGCAAGGTCAGCGAGTGGCGCGGACGGCAGGTGTCCAACGACCCGCGCAAGTTCGCCGAGGCCTGGTACTCGTTCCGGCCCGGCCCCGGACTGAGCCTCGACAACCTCCCCGTCGCCGAGTCCACCGCCGTACGGCCGCCCGTCGAGGGCGCCTCCGGCGCCCAGGGCCGCCGCCGGACCATGAAGGGCTTCAGAGACGCACTCACCGAGGCTGGCAAGGCGTACCCGCACCTGGAGGTGCACTGGGAGGAGATCCACGACCGGTGGATCGAGCACCTCGGTGAGCTCGGCCTCGACCCCGAACTCTTCCGCTACCAGCGGGAGATGAACGCCGACGAGGGCGAGGCGGCCGGCCTGTTCGCGGTGAAGAAGGACTCCGACTTCACCGACCTGCTGCTGCGCGCCGTCACCGACACCCGCGACACCGACGGTCTCGCCGACCTCGTCAGCGGCTTCGGCAGCAAGCTGGGCCGGCGCGCCGAACTGATCGCCGAACGGGACTTCACCGCCGGGTCCGTCGACCTGCTCGGCCGGATCGTCGAGGCCACCGACGCGCGCTCACGCGCACGTGACGTCCACGCCGGCGCCGAGCGGCGCACCCGCAACCTGGCCCGGCGGCTGTCCGCGCGGGGGGTGCGGGAACGAGTGCGGGCCGCCGACCTCGCCCAGCGGGTCACCGCCGCCGCGTACGCGGTGACGCATTCCGAGGGCGCCCGCGAGCGCAGCGCGCTGATCGCGGCCGAACTCGCCTACCGGCACGCCTCCCTGGCGCTCGCCGCCGCCGAGAAGTCGGCCGCCGCGCAGAAGCGCGAGCTCGCCGACGCGCGCACCCTGCACTCCGCGTGGCAGGCCGCCGAAGCCGTGCTGCGCCACCGCTCCGCCGCCGACCGCGTCGCCCGTGTGGCCGCCGCGATCCAGGAGGCCGAACGGGACGCGGCCCCCGCGCTCGCCGCCCGCGCCAAGGCCGCCGTCGACCTGGTACGGGCCCTGCACGCCGCCGCGGAGAGCGCCGAGGACCTCGCCAACGAGGAGGAGGAGCGCTCGGCCGCCCTGCAGGAGGTCGGCGACTCCGCCCACCGGGACTCGACCGCCGCCGCCACCGAGGCCCAGCGAGCCCGCAGTGAGGCCGGGCACCTGCGCCAGCGGCTGACCGAGGTCGAGCAGGAGACCGCCGAGGCGGTCCGCGCCGGATGGCTCGACGACAGCGCGCCCGACGCCGACCCCGCACGCGCGGCCCTCGCGGCCAACGACGCCGAGAAGACCGCCGTCACCGCCTGGGACGCGGCACGCGAGGCCTCCCGCAAGGCCACCGAACACGCGCGTGAGGCGGCCTCCGCCGAGTCCCGCGCCGAGCTGACGGCGGCCCGCGCGGCGGACGCGGCGACGGCAGCCGAGCGTTCCTACGAGGCCGAGCGCCGCCTCGCCGAGTCCCTCGCGGTGGAGCAGCGGCTCGCGGAGCTGCTGAGCCTCGTGAGCGACGACGCACGCCCCGGTATCCCCCGGCCCCGGCCCGACGGCGACGCCCATCCGGAGCCCTCGACCGGGCCGGAAGGCAGCCCGCTCACACCCGAGGAGCTCGACCGCTTCGCCGACGAGCTGCGTGAGCTCCTCGACGACGCGGTCTCCACCGCCGAGCGCCACCTCTTCGAGCTGCGTACCGCCGCCGCCGACGACTCCCGGATCCTCGGTGCCCTCGGCGACGGGGGGCTGCTGCCGCCCGGACCCGACGTCCTCGCCACCGTCGAGTACCTGGGGGAGCACGGCATCCCCGCGCTGCCCGGCTGGCGCTACCTCGCCCAGGCCGTCGACCCCACCGACCACGCACGCGTGCTCACCGCTCGCCCGGAGCTGGTCGACGGCGTGATCATCACCGACCCCGAAACCCATGTGCGTGCCCGTGAGGTGCTCGGCGAGGCGGCCCTGCTGCCGCGGTCCGCCGTCGCCGTCGGCACGGCCGCCGCGCTGCTCGCCCCCACCCCGGCGGCGGACGCGACCTCCGCGGACGTGTTCCTCGTCCCGCCGAACCCGGCCATGCACGACGAACACGCCGCCGACGAGGAGCGGCAGGCGCTGCGCGCGCGGGCGACCGAGCGGGACGAGGAGATCCGGGCGCTCGCCGCCCGGCTCGGCAAGGACCGGGAACTGGCCGCGCGGCTCGCCTCCTGGCGTACCGGCTGCCCGGCCGGGCGGCTGACCGAGCTGGCGCGGGCGACAGAGGAGGCGCGCGCGTTCGCCGAGGAGTCCGAGGCCGAACTGGCCGAGGCGCGGACCGTGCGGGCCGAGGCGGACGAGGCCGCCGCCGAGGCCGCGCAGGTGCGCGACGAGCGGCAGGAGGCCGCGCAGAAGGCCCGGCGTGCCGCCGACGCCCTCGCCGGGCTCGCCTTCCGGCTGCGCGAGCGCGCGGGCTGGCAGGTCAAGCTCCGTGAACTCGCCGACGAGGCCGCCGAGTCGGAGGCCCGCGCCCAGGTGTGCCTGGAGCGCGCCCGCGCCGCCGACGAGGACCGCCGAGCCGCCCAGCGCGCGGCCGACGACGCCCGCCGCACCGCCCGGGCGCTGCGCGCCGAGCGCTCCGAGATCGCGGGCGCCCCCGATGACGTACCCGAGGACGGCACGGACGCGCCCAAGTCGTCCCTGCCCGCCCTCCGCGAGGCCTACCGGGCCGCTTCCCAGTTGTACGAGAAGGTCGGCGTCGGCGCGGACCTGCGCGCCGAGCAGGCCCGCGCGGAGAGCGACGAGAGTGCGACCCGCGCCGAGCTGGACCGCCTCAGCAACAAGGTCCGCACGCGCGCGGAGCAGCTGCTGCAGTCGCCCGACGGCTCCGACGGGCCCTCCCGGCAGGCCGCCGCGGCGCGTGCGGAGGAGCTGGTGCAGCTCCTGGAGACCCGTATGTCCAGCGCCAGCGAACAGCTGGGCCGACTGCGCGGTGAGGCGGAGCGGCACGCCCCCGAGGACGGCGAGGCGCACACCGAGCTGCCCGAGGACCTCCTTCCGCGCGACGCGGAACACGCCCAGGCGCTGCTGCGCACCGCCACGGCCGAGCTCGCCTCCCGCACCGAGGCGTTGACCCAGGCCCGCGAGGCGCACACCGAACTGCTCGAGGCGCACCGGGCCGCCGAGGACGCCGCGGGCGGCTTCGACGAGATCGCCGCGATGCTCCGCGACCTGCTGCGCGAACACGCCGCCGAGGAGGAGCAGCAGGCGCCGGATCCCTACCCCGGCAGCCTGGACGACGCCCGGCAGGCGGCCGCCGAGGCCCGCCGCTCGCTGCGCGGGTGCGCCGCCGACCTGTCGGCCGCCGAGGGCGCCGTACGCGAGGCCGGCGACGTCCTGGTCCGGCACGCCAACTCCACCCGCTACGAGCAGGTCCGCACCCCCGCCCGGCAGCAGATCCGCGAGCTGCCCGCCTCGGCGCTGCCCGAGCACGCCCAGAAGTGGGCGCAGGCCTTCGCGCCCCGACTGCGGGTCCTCACGGACGAACTGGAGCAGCTGGAGCGCAACCGGGACTCGATCGTGGACCGCCTGCGCGGGCTGGTGGAGTCGGCCCTGGCCACCCTGCGGTCCGCGCAGCGGCTGTCCCGCCTGCCCGAGGGGCTCGGCGAGTGGTCGGGGCAGGAGTTCCTGCGTATCCGCTTCGAGGAACCCGACCAGGCCACGCTCACCGAGCGGCTCGGCGACGTCATCGACGAGGCGACCCGGGCCGCGGTGAAGAAGAACTCCGACCTGCGCCGCGACGGCATGTCCCTGCTGCTGCGCGGAGTCGCCGCCGCGCTCCAGCCCAAGGGCGTCGCCGTCGAGATCCTCAAGCCCGACGCCGTGCTGCGTGCCGAGCGCGTCCCCGTCGGGCAGATGGGCGACGTGTTCTCCGGCGGCCAGCTGCTGACCGCGGCCATCGCCCTCTACTGCACCATGGCGGCACTGCGGTCGAACGACCGGGGACGGGACAAACACCGGCACGCCGGCACGCTGTTCCTGGACAACCCGATCGGCCGCGCCAACGCCACGTACCTGCTGGAACTGCAGCGGGCCGTGTCCGACGCACTCGGCGTGCAGCTGCTGTACACCACCGGCCTGTTCGACACGACCGCGCTCGCCGAGTTCCCGCTGGTGATCCGGCTGCGCAACGACGCCGACCTCAGGGCCGGACTGAAGTACATCAGCGTGGAGGAGCACCTCCGGCCGGGACTGCCCCAGCAGCCCCAGGCGGGAGAGGCGGTGCACAGCGAGATCACGGCCACACGGATGTTCAAACGGCCCGCGTAGCCGTCACGCGTCGGGGCGCGCTCCGTCGTCCGGGTGGCGCCCCGCGCCTCAGGGGTGCGACAGCTGTCCGGCGCCGCCCCGACGGCGTATCCGCTCCCGCTCTCGTTCGACGGCCTGTGCCTCACGCCGGGCGGCACGCCGCTCACGCCGCAGCGAGCGGGCCGTGCTGCTCGGCTCCGACACCACGCCGCCCCGCTGGTTCCAGACCTGGCGGGTCACCCACACGTCGACCGCGCCCCAGGTGGCCACGACCGTGCTCGCCACGCTGCTGATCACCATGGGGAACGCCAGCCAGGACCCGGCCATCGTGCACAGGAAGGCCACCATGGCCTGAATGAGCGTCACGGAGATGAGAAGCACCGCCCTGACGGCCGCCGTCCGCACCGGGTCGGGCAGCCGTCGCCGCCGCGCGGGCTCCTCGACCCACAACGGCCGGTAGGAGGGCCGCCGTTCCTCCCGGACGGCGCCCGCACCACTGGTCGCGTTGCCGTCGGACCCGTGCGGCCGTATGCCGCCGCCCGGTGCCTGGGGGTCTCTCAGTGCCTCGGGGCGCACCGCCCCGCCGTCCTCGGGCGCCTTGCGCCGCTCCGCCGTGCCCATCACCGTGTCACTCCCCACCGCCGGCACACGCTCGCTCCGGCATCCGAAGACACCAACTCCCCACTGCGTGCCCGGCTTGCGCTGTTTTACGCCGCCCGGATGCGGGTTGCGGCTCCTGTAGCCGATTCCGCACTCATCTCCCATCGGAAAGGACGAACGAAGCGTCACGAAGATTCCCAACCGCCGAAAAATTCCGGCCAACCGGTCAGCCGGAACGGCCGCTCCCCAGAGCGGCTCCCGCTTCGATCATGGTGACAATCTCCCGCAATGCCCGGACAACTCGCCACGTCGCACGCCCGGAGTGGAAGTTCACCTTCCGGACTCGCCTTCGAGTTAACGGTGTGGCGGTAGTAGGCTCGCGCCGTTTGTTGACGCACGTTTGTACCTCCGGTCGGCGGGGGTCGAGCTGGGGGAGGCCATGCGCTTTCGCGGGAAGTCCATCCGCCGGAAGATCGTGGCGCTGCTCCTCGTGCCGCTGGTGTCCCTGACGGCGATCTGGGGCTTCGCGACGGTGCTCACGGGCCGGGAAGTGGCCCAGCTCTTCCATGTCACGGACGTCGTGGAGGACGTCCGCTACCCCACCGAGGACACCGTCCGCGTCCTGCAGCAGGAACGCCGTCAGACCCTGGTCTATCTCGCCGACCCGAGGGTGTCCGACGCTCTCTCCGCGCTCCGCCGCACCCGCACCGCCACCGACGCCGCCATCGCAAGGATCCGCAAGGAAGCACAGGATCCCGACGTCCGCGACGGAATGGACCAGGAGGACTACGAACGCCTCACCGCCGTCCTGGACGCCTTCGAAGGCGTCGGCTCACTGCGCAGCGGTGTCGGGGAGGGCACGGTGACCCGTGCCCAGGCCCTCGACCGCTACGACCGCCTCATCGACCCGTGCTACACCCTGCTGGCCTCTCTCGACGGTGTCGACGACGTGGAGATGGACAAGCAGGCCCGCGCGCTCGTGAACGTCACCCGCGCCCGTGAACTGCTCTCCCGCGAGGACGCCCTGGTCGGCTCCGCCCTGGTGGTCGGAAAGCTGTCCGCCGACGAGACCCGGGAGGTGTCCGACCTCGTCGCCCAGCGCAGCCTCCTGTACGACATCAGCCTCCCGCTGCTGCCGTCGTCGGAACGCGATCGCTACGACCGCTTCTGGAAGAACGCCACCGTCGCCCCGCTGCGCACGGCCGAACAGGCCGTCATCGCCGACCGGTCCGGAACGCCCCACGGCGTCACCGCCAAGACCTGGGACACCACCGCCGGCAATGTGCTGGACGGACTCCGCACCCTGGACGACCAGGTGGGCGACCGCTACCAGGACCGCATGCACCCGGTGGCCGTGAGCGTGATCGTCCAGGCGGCCATCGCCGGCGTCCTCGGACTGGTGGCCCTGCTGCTCTCCGTCTTCCTGTCCGTACGCGTCGGTCGCGGGCTCATCCGCGATCTGCGGCAACTGCGCCTGGAGGCGCACGAGGCATCCGGTGTCCGGCTGCCCAGTGTGATGCGCCGGTTGTCCGCGGGCGAGCAGGTCGACGTGGAAACGGAGGTTCCGCGTCTGGAGTACGACAAGAACGAGATCGGCGAGGTCGGCCAGGCGCTCAACACGCTGCAGCGCGCCGCCGTCGAGGCCGCCGTCAAGCAGGCCGAGCTGCGCGCCGGAGTCGCCGAGGTCTTCGTCAACCTCGCCCGCCGCAGCCAGGTGCTCCTGCACAAGCAGCTCACACTCCTCGACACCATGGAGCGCAGGACCGAGGACACCGACGAACTGGCCGACCTCTTCCGCCTCGACCACCTCACCACCCGGATGCGCCGTCATGCCGAGGGCCTGGTGATCCTCTCCGGCGCCGCTCCCTCGCGGCAGTGGCGCAAGCCCGTGCAGCTCATGGACATCGTCCGGGCCGCCGTGGCCGAGGTCGAGGACTACGAGCGCATCGAGGTCCGCCGGCTGCCGCGCGTCGCGGTCACCGGCCCGGCCGTCGCCGACCTCACCCACCTGGTGGCCGAACTCCTCGAGAACGCCACGGTCTTCTCGCCGCCCCACACCGCCGTCCAGGTCCTCGGCGAGCGGGTCGCCAACGGTTTCACCCTGGAGATCCACGATCGCGGCCTCGGCATGGCGCCCGAAGCACTGCTGGAGGCCAACCTCCGGCTCGCCGAGACTCCCGAGTTCGAACTCTCCGACACCGACCGGCTGGGCCTGTTCGTGGTCAGCCGGCTCGCTCAGCGCCAGAACGTCCGTGTCTCGTTGCAGCAGTCGCCCTACGGCGGCACCACTGCCGTGGTCTTCATCCCCGACGTCCTGCTCACCGACGACGTCCCGGACACCAACGGCCTCGGGTTCCGCCTCGACCGCGAGCCGATGAGGCCGGTCACCGGCGAGGAGGGCCGTACACCGGCGCTCGGCCAGACATCCGCGCAGCTGCCCGGCCTGCCCGCATCGCTCCTGGACGGTCCGGTCGAGCTGGAGGCACCCGTCGACCTGGACGCCCTCGACCGCTACCCGGGAGCTCTCACCGACGAGGGGAGCGAACGCGGAGCCCTCTTCCGCCACCGACGCTCGCTCGCCGGCGCGGACGACGAGGCCCGGCCCTGGCCGGGCGGGTCCCTTCCGCAGCCCCCCGGGGCGGCAGACCCACCGCACGGCGACGACGCCTTCAGCGCCCCGGTGCCGTTGCCCCGGCGCCGAACGCCCAAGCTGGTCAGCTCGCACGGGCGGCCCGTCACCGAGCAGCGCTCCCGGCGCGACCGGGCGGAGGAGAAGCCGTTCCCGGACTCCGAACGCCGTCCGGAACAGGACGCGGGTCTGGCGCCACTGCCGAACCGCCGCCGCGGCGAAGCGGCGGCCCGCCGGGAAACCGGACCGGCCGACGGCGCCGACGAACGGGCCCATCACCCGGCCACGACCCCGGACGAACCGTCGCAGCCTCCCACGCTGCCGCAGCGGTCCCGCCGCCCCGCGGGCGTTTCCGGTGGTAACCCCGACACTTCCGGCCCGCGCGCCCAAGGCGCACCCGAGGACGCCGGGTCCGGCACCGGTCCGCTGCCCAGACGCGTCCGGCAGGCCAGCCTGGCCCCACAGCTGAGGCAGGGTCCCGCACGGCGGGCAGAGCCCCAGACGGAGCCGGCCGACCGCGACGCCGACGAGGTACGCAGCCGGATGGCCTCACTCCAGCGCGGCTGGCAGCGCGGCCGTAAGGAGAACGCCGCGGGCGACGAAGCCCGGGACGGCACAGCACAAGGAACGACAGAGGGGGACGGTCGATGACCGCACCGAAGACGACCGGCCACAGCGCGACGAACAACGGAGGGCTGAACTGGCTCCTCGACGACCTCGTCGACCGCGTTGCCAGCATCCGCAAGGCCGTGGTGCTCTCCGGCGACGGCCTCGCCACGGGGGTGTCCAAGGACATCACCAGGGAGGACAGCGAGCACCTGGCCGCCGTCGCATCCGGCTTCCACAGCCTCGCCAAGGGCGTCGGCCGGCATTTCGAGGCCGGCAGCGTCCGGCAGACGGTCGTGGAGCTCGACGACGCCTTCCTGTTCGTGACGGCCGCGGGCGACGGCAGCTGCCTCGCCGTCCTTTCCGACGCCGACTCCGACGTGGGCCAGGTCGCGTACGAGATGACGCTCCTGGTCAAGCGCGTGGGCGTGCATCTGGGCACCGCGCCGCGTACCGATCTGCCCGCCGGCGGGTAGTGGGATGACATGAGCGGAGACGGTCAAGGGAAAAGCCACTGGTTCGACGACGAGGCCGGACCGGTCGTCCGCCCGTACGCCATGACACGCGGCCGCACCACCAGTCCGGCCCAACACCGCCTCGACCTGATCGCGGTGGTCGTCACGGAACCCCACGCGGACGATCCGGAAGCGGACCAGACGCTGTCCCCGGAACACGTGGACATCGTCGAGCTCTGTCGCGAGACACCGCAGTCGGTCGCGGAACTCGCTTCCGAGCTCGACCTGCCCATCGGGGTGGTGCGGGTCCTCATAGGTGACCTCGTGAACGAGGAACTCGTCCACGTCAACCGGCCGGTGCCCCCGGCCGAGCTGCCGGACGAGAGTATTCTGCGCGACGTGATCAACGGCCTCCGGGCGCTGTGACCGGCGCGGAAGCGGGGTAGTGACATGACAGGCTGGCAGTTCTGGGTCGACCGAGGCGGCACCTTCACCGACATCGTCGCGCGGCGCCCGGACGGCCGGCTGCTCAGCCGCAAACTGCTGTCCGACAACCCCGCCGGCCCCCACTCCCGGCTCCGCTCGAGCGGGGGGACCCCCATCACCGACGCCGCCGTAGCCGGCGTACGCGCTCTCCTCGACGGCTCCGAGGAGCCCGTCGAGGCGGTCCGCATGGGCACGACGGTCGCCACCAACGCCCTCCTGGAACGCAAGGGCGCGCGCACCCTGCTGCTCGTCACCCGAGGCTTCCGCGACGCCCTGCGCATCGCCTACCAGAACCGCCCCCGCATCTTCGCCCGCCGCATCACACTGCCGGAGCCGCTGTACGAACGGGTCGTCGAGGTCGACGAGCGCATCACGGCCGACGGCACCGTCCTGCGCGCACCCGACCTGGACACGCTCGCGGGGCCGCTCCAGCAGGCGTACGACGACGGAATCCGCGCCGTCGCCGTCGTCTTCCTGCACAGCCACCTCCACCCCGCCCACGAACGGGCCGTCGGAGAGCTGGCCGCCCGCGCCGGCTTCCCGCAGATCTCGCTGTCCAGCGAGGTCAGCCCGCTGATGAAACTCGTCCCGCGCGGTGACACAGCGGTCGTCGACGCCTACCTCTCGCCCGTGCTGCGCCGCTACGTCCAGCACGTCGCCGGGGAACTCGAAAACGTTCCGCTGATGTTCATGCAGTCCAACGGCGGACTCGCCGAGGCCGGGCAGTTCCGGGGCAAGGACGCCGTCCTGTCCGGGCCGGCCGGCGGCATCGTCGGCATGGCCCGCATGTCCCAGCTGGCCGGATTCGACCGGGTCATCGGCTTCGACATGGGCGGCACCTCCACCGACGTCTCCCACTTCGACGGCGAGTACGAACGCGTCTTCACCACACAGCTCGCGGGCGTCCGGCTCCGCGCCCCCATGCTGGACATCCACACCGTCGCCGCCGGCGGTGGCTCGGTCCTGCACTTCGACGGCTCCCGCTACCGCGTGGGACCGGATTCGGCGGGCGCGGACCCGGGGCCCGCCTGCTACCGCGGCGGCGGACCGCTCGCCGTCACCGACGCCAACGTCATGCTGGGCCGTATCCAGCCCGGGCACTTCCCCCACGTCTTCGGCCCCGGCGGCGACCTGCCCCTCGACGCGGAACTCGTCCGCGACCGCTTCACCGCTCTCGCGCGCGAGATCCGCGACCGGACCGGCGACGACCGCACCGCCGAGCAGGTCGCCGACGGCTACCTGCAGATCGCCGTAGCCAACATCGCCAACGCCGTGAAGCGGATCTCCGTGCAGAAGGGCCACGACGTCACCCGCTACGCCCTCACCACCTTCGGCGGAGCGGGCGGCCAGCACGCGTGCATGGTCGCCGACTCCCTCGGCATCCGCACCGTGCTCGTGCCGCCGATGGCCGGGGTCCTCTCCGCGCTCGGCATCGGCCTGGCCGACACCACCGCGATGCGCGAGCAGTCCGTCGAGCAGCCTCTGCGGGCCTCCTCGATGCCCGGCGTGCACCGGACGGCCGACCAGCTGGAGGCCGCGGCCCGAGCGGAACTCCTCGCCGAGGACGTTCCGGCGGCCCGCATCCGGGTCACCCGCCGCGCACAGCTCCGCTACGACGGCACGGACACCACCCTCACCGTCCGGCTCGCCGGGCCCGACACCATGAGGCAGGCTTTCGAAGAACGTCATCGCGCCACGTACTCCTTCGCCCTCGACCGCCCGGTCATGGTCGAAGCCCTCTCCGTGGAAGCCACCGGCATCACGGAACCCCCCGATCTGTCCGCCCTCACCGCCTACGAGGGCCGCACCGCCGCCCCCGAGACCGCCCGGCTCCACACCGGCGGCGGCTGGCGCGACGTACTCCTGTACCGCCGCGAGCACCTGCCCCCCGGCGAGTCCGTCGTGGGCCCCGCGATCATCGCCGAGGCCGGCTCGACGACCGTCGTCGACGACGGCTGGCGGGCCGCGACCACCGACGACGGACATCTGGTCATGGAACGCGCGACGGTCACGGAGAGTTCCGATCTCGACACGAAAGCCGATCCGGTCCTGCTCGAGGTCTTCAACAACCTCTTCATGTCGATCGCCGAACAGATGGGCGCACGACTGGAATCCACGGCCCAGTCCGTCAACATCAAGGAACGCCTGGACTTCTCCTGCGCCCTGTTCGACCCGGACGGAAACCTGGTGGCCAACGCCCCTCACATCCCCGTCCACCTCGGCTCCATGGGCACCAGCGTCAAAGAGGTTGTCCGCCGCCGCGGCGAGGCCATGCGGCCGGGCGACGCATACGCCGTCAACGACCCGTACCACGGCGGCACCCATCTGCCGGACGTCACCGTCATCACACCGGTGTTCGACACACAGGGCGACCGGGTCCTCTTCCACGTCGCCTCACGCGGCCACCACGCCGAGATCGGCGGGATCGCACCCGGCTCCATGCCCGCGAACAGCCGCACCATCGAGGAGGAGGGAGTCCTCTTCGACAACTGGCTGCTCGCCGAGAACGGCCGGCTCCGCGAGGAGGAGACCCTCCGGCTGCTCACCGACGCGCCCCACCCGTCCCGCAGCCCCCGGACCAACCTCGCCGACCTGCGCGCCCAGATCGCCGCCAACCAGAAGGGCGTCGACGAGGTAGGCCGCATGATCGGGAACTTCGGTCTCGACGTCGTCCAGGCCTACATGCGCCACGTCCAGGACAACGCCGCGGAGGCCGTCCGCCGCGTCATCGACGCCCTGGACGACGGCGAGTACGCCTACGAGACCGACTCGGGCGCCGTCATCCGCGTCCAGGTCCGCGTGGACCGTGCCGCCCGCCGCGCCACCATCGACTTCACCGGTAGCTCCGCGCAGCTCGCCACCAACTTCAACGCCCCGCTCTCAGTGGTCGACGCCGCCGTCCTCTACGTCTTCCGTACCCTGGTGGCGGACGACATCCCGCTCAACGACGGCTGTCTGCGTCCCCTGGACATCGTCGTGCCGCCGTGCTCGATGCTCGCCCCGGAACCGCCGGCCGCGGTCGTCGCGGGCAACGTCGAGACCTCACAGGCCATCACCGGCGCTCTCTACGCGGCGCTGGGCGTGCAGGCCGAGGGATCCGGGACCATGAACAACGTCACCTTCGGCAACGACCGCCTCCAGTACTACGAAACCGTCGCCTCCGGTTCCGGCGCGGGCGACGGCTTCCCCGGGGCGAGCGTCGTGCAGACCCACATGACCAACTCCCGTCTGACCGACCCGGAAGTCCTGGAGTGGCGACTGCCCGTGCTGCTCGAGGAGTTCACGGTCCGCCGTGGCAGCGGCGGCGCCGGGCGCTGGCGTGGCGGTGACGGCGCGGTGCGCCGCATCCGGTTCTGCGAGACCATGACGGTCTCCACACTGTCCCAGCACCGCCGGATCCCCCCGTACGGCATGGCGGGCGGCTGTCCGGGCGCCCTGGGTTCCAACCGGGTGGAACGAGCCGACGGCACGGTCACCGCACTCGGCGGAAGCGATTCGGCCGACGTCGGCCCCGGCGACGTACTCGTCATCGAAACCCCTGGTGGCGGAGGCTACGGGCCGCCGTCCCCCGACCCCCATCAAGCAGGAGAAGAGATCGATGATCTTCGGGCGTTCTGAGCGCGGCAAGCCCCCGGTCGAGCCCGTCACGCTCAAGATCCTGGTGGCCGGCGGCTTTGGCGTGGGCAAGACGACCCTCGTCGGCTCGGTCAGCGAGATCAGGCCGTTGCGCACGGAGGAACTGCTCACCGAGGCGGGCCGCCCGGTCGACGACACCAGCGGTGTGGAGGGCAAGCGCACCACCACCGTGGCCATGGACTTCGGTCGCATCACGCTGCGCGAGGACCTGGTGCTGTACCTGTTCGGAACGCCCGGACAGGAACGGTTCTGGTTCATGTGGGACGAGCTCTCCGAAGGCGCGCTCGGCGCCGTGGTACTGGCGGACACCCGCCGCCTGGAGGACTGCTTCGCCGCCGTCGACTACTTCGAGCGACGATCCATCCCCTTCCTCATCGGCATCAACTGCTTCGAGGGAGCGGCGCGTTACCCGGTCGAGGACGTCCGCCGGGCCCTCGACCTCGACGAGGACGTACCGCTCGTGCTGTGCGACGCCCGCGACCGGGAGTCCGTCAAGGAGCTGCTCATCGGGGTCGTCCGGCACGCGATGGCGTACGCGGCCGACCGCCGTCAGACCGTGACCACATGACGTTCGGTCAGGTCATGCACGGCCCGTACCCCCGCCGACAGGGGTACGGGCCGCGGTTCTGTGCGGGTGCCCGGGTGCAAGCACGCGCTTCTTCCGCCAGTTCGCGTTGCTACTGCTCTTCGTCCGGCGGCGTCTGACCTGCTGTTGACTCTGGCATCGTGACAACAGCACTGTTGCAACCGCTTAACCCCGTTGCGGTGATGTCTTCCGCTGCGAGGATGTGCTTCATGGTCAGCGTTGAGGAGTGGAACCAGGCCCGGAGAGGTCTGCGGTTGGGACAGAAGCTCTCAGGGACGGTGGCCGCGGTCCCGAATCCGGGCGCGACGGGGATCTTTGTTGACATCGGTCTTCCGGTTGGAGGGTTCGTCGACGTGCTGTTGCGCACGGGTGATGGGCCGGTCCCGGCCGTCTTCTCCACCGCCTCGGCGAGATTGCGCAGCAGGGATTGAACTGGTCCGTGGCCTCAGCTGCATGAGGGCCCGTCACGACAGGAGACAGGTCACCGGGCATGGCACATCGGCAGCTGCCGGCCTGGCGACCGAGCCAGGACCGGCAGCCGGACGTTCAGGAGCCAGTCACTATGAGGTCGGCGGGGCCGCCGATCCGAGACCAGCCTGTGCCACTGCCGCTCCACTTGAACACGCCATCCTGGTTCGGCGCCAGCCCGAACCAACTGTTGCCGGTCGAGCAGAAGGTGTAGCCGGGGCCGCCGACCTGACGCCAATTGTTCGGCGTTCCGCCGTACAAGTACACGTTGCCGCTGCCGGGACTGACGGCGAGCAGTCCGCTTCCGCCGCCGTACAGGTAGCTGGCGGGTCCGCCGATCTGTGTCCAGGCGGTGCCGGATCCGTTCCACTGGAGCACCCCGCTCTGGTCGGGCGCGAGGCCGAACAGAGCGTTGTCGGAGACCGCGAAGGTGAAGCCGGGGCCGCCGACCTGGCTCCAGCTGTTCGGCGTTCCGTTGTACCGGTAGATATTGCCCGTGCTGGGATTGGTGGCGAACAGGCCGGCACCCCCGGCGTACAGGTGACTGGCTGGCCCGCCAATTTTGGTCCAGGCGTTGCCTGATCCATTCCATCGGAAGACGCCACTGCGGTCTGGCGCCAGGCCATAGAGGGCGTCGTTCGACAGGGCGAACATATAACCCGGCCCGCCGACCTGGCTCCAGCTGTTCGGGGTTCCGTTGTAGCGGTATATGTTCCCTGTGCTGGGATTGGTGGCGAAAAGGCTGGCGCCGCCGGCGAAGATGTCTCCGGCGGGTCCGCCGATCTGAGTCCAGCTCGATCCCGATCCGTTCCACTGGAACACGCCGGAACCGCTGGGTGCGAGTGCATAGAGGTGGGTGAGCGAGGAGACGCCCCACTGGCCAAAGTCGTCGGCGACGGCCTGATCTTTGTCAACTGCCGTGCCGCCGACCTGTATGTCATTTTGGGTCTGGCGGAGTTGGGCGCGGGAATCCCAGCTGCCTCCGGACCAGGCGTATGTCTGCCAGCCCCAGCTGATCTTGGAGTTGTTGAACAGCTGCTGGATCGCGTAGTAGCCGCCATACGCTCCAGTGCGGTCACGGCCGATCACTGAGGCGATTCCGTCGAAGTACGCCTCGATCGCTGGAAGATCTCCGGATTGCACGTCCCAGTCAAGACTGAAGTAGATCGGCCGGGCTGCCGGCATTCCGGCCGCAGTTGCCGCGCGCAGCGCCTGCTGGGCATCGCTGACGCCCTGGGAATAGCCGTTCTTCGGGGAGTACTGCGCCATTTCCCAATTGCACACCACGTCGATCCCGGCGTCGATGAACGCCAGCGCGCTGCTGCGGGTCAGCGCACCGGGGCCGGCGAGGTACTGGCAGACGAAGGTGTAGCCGTCTGCGCTGATCGTCGAAGGGCTCGGATCGGGATAGGTGTTGAAGTCCAGCCCCAGTCTGGTGGCGGCCGAAGCTGCGGGCGGGTTGCCCAGGTCGAGCCCGAGTTTGACTCCTGTGCCGACGGTCACGGCCGCGATGGCCGCAAGCATGCGCCGGCGCGAGAGCGGCGATTGAAATTGCTGTTTTTCGGTCAACTTCCACTCCTGGTTAGTGGTAAATGGAACGCGGGTTGAGATCACGACGACGATCAGGCCAATGAGCCGAGCCGGGGGCATGCCTCCGCCGTGGAGCCACAGCAGCCTCGTGGTCGCTGCCTGCTCAGAACAGAGCCGCGAACCGGGCCGGTTCGGGGCAGGCGTCTGCCCCGGCCCCGGGATACAGTCGCGGGACGGTGACGCGCATTGCCAGCCCGTGCCTGGCCGGCGCATAGCGGAGGCAGGCGCCGCCTGTGCTCCGCTCGCCGGCCCGAGAAGGCCGGCAGCCGCCGCGGTGATCCTTGCATGGGGCGTCAGTGCGCTCCTGGATGCAGATCCCAGACTGGAAGCCACTCAAGCTGATCTGATTCCCCCCCCACCTGTCAGGACGGTTCCCCTGCGCCCGCAGGCGCCGACGCAGAGCAGGACTCGTGGCCGTCGAAGTTGGGGCCGTAGCTCCCCATCGGCCACCACTTGGAACCGGACTTGCACAAGCGACAGGACCGGGCTCCCGATGTGGCTGGGCGAAGTCCCGGTATTCCAAACGAATCCGCACACCCGGTCATGGACTCCGGTTGCCAGGGGCACGGTTCGATGGGGGGAGGGGCCCCGCGGGCGAGGGGCGGCTTGTCGGCTCCGCGTAATGCTGCCGATCTGGCCGAGTTCATCGGCATGCTGGGCGATCTGCGTGTTTGGGCGGATACCTCCTACCGGTCGCCGGCCAAGAGAGTCGGGACCCTGATGAGGCCCACCCTGGCCGTCTCACCGTCCACGGCCGTGGACGCTTTCGGTACCAGGCGACGCCGCCTGCTCCTGAACCTGGTAGTTGCAAGCTGTGCTCACCGATGTCGAAAGCCGTCCACCCTGCCAATCTCGACAACTCGGCGGTCACGCTGCCACCAAGTACAGACATACGTCATCAGCGGCCGTCCCCTAGTGTGCGATCACGGCCAGGCAGGGCCGCTCGACTTTCCCCGTTGTTGCCGCTCGGGCGAGCCTTGGGCGAAGCCGAGTCCAACGGCTACCTCTACAGCAACGTCTACGCGACCAACGGTTGGGCGAGAGCGGTATGGGCGAGGCGGAGACAATGAGCGGGTCGTCGGGCAGACGGCCGTGGGCATGGGCTGCCCCGGCCGCTGTCGGTTCGGCGTCGAAGTCGGGGAGTGCGCGGATCCTGACGTTGCCTAAGCCCTCGGACCCGAGGTGAATGCGTATCAAGGTCGTCCCCCCTGTGGTCTTGACGCCCTCATCGGGGCGTGCATGACAAACGCTTGTGGGTGCTGATCGAGCCGTTGCTGCCGCCCGGCCAACGTCAACGACGTCACCCAGACCCTGGCCCTGGTGTTTCCCGTACAAGTCTCCGAACCTCGGCCTGAACCTAGGTTGGCCGGTCGCAGCCCGGTGGTGGCCGGGCGCGTGACCAACGCTGGCAGGCGTCCAGGGGCGTCTGGAAGTCTTTACCGCCTGGACTTAATAACGACACTCGCCACCAAACCGGGCGCTGTATGTCATGATCATGACGTGAGGTTCGTGGTTGTGGGAAGCCGGCGTGAAAACAGCCCTTCCCAGCACAGCCCGGGACGTGACGATTGGACACGGCGAGGGTTGGCCGGGGACTGGGGGTGTGGTGCTGCGTCTGCATTTCACGGCTGAGGACCTCGTGAGGGTCCGGGTGTGGGTGTTGGGGCCGCTGGCCGAGACGCAGTGGAGCCTGCGGATCCTGAGACAGCAGACACCCAACGTGTCCCTGTTCGCAGGCTGGCGCACGCGTGTCCTGCGGCAGGCGCCGCCGACCGCCGCCTCACTGGCGGGATTCCTGGCGCCACACAACAGCGGCGCCACCGACCTGTTCACCCTGGCGGGTAGGGTGGACACTCTGGATGCGGGGCTGGAGCAGCTACGGTCCCTCCCCGCCAAACGCCTGCACGCGGAGTTCGCCGCGATCCCGGGCATCGCCCGGCGGATGCCGCCCTGGCTGAGTCCCGCCGTCACCGGGGACCGCCGAGCCCGAGAGGACTTCCTCGGCGCGCTCCAGCAATGTCACGACGCGTTCATCGGCCCGGTCTGGCCGAGACTACGCCTGCACCTGGAAGCCGAATGCATGGCAAGCGCACGCAAGGCCATCGAGGGCGGCGTCGACAAACTGCTCAGCGAGCTGCATCCCCTGCTGGTCTGGAATCCCCCAGTGCTGGAACTGCCCACCTACAAGCCCTGGACCCACCAGACCGCCGACATCCACCTGGACGGCCGCGGCCTGATCCTCGCACCCTCCCTGTTCTGCCCCACTGAACCGCAGATCTTCACACCCACCCAGGACGACGCAGCGCCGATCCTGATGTATCGAGCCGGCCAAGACGCGGCCGTCATCAGCTCGATCCTGGCACCCCCCGACGCAGGCCCATCAACCGCACTCACCGCGCTGCTGGGGCGAACACGCGCCACCGCCCTCGCGGAACTGGCCGTCACCGCCAACACCACCATGCTCGCCCAACGACTCGGCGTCACAACCGCAGCGGCCAGCCAACACCTCAGCATGCTCCGCAGCGCAGGACTCGTCGCCTCACGCCGCGACGGAAACAAGGTCTGGCACACCCTCACCCCGCTGGGTCTATCCCTCCTCCAAAGACACACTCCAACGCTTTGACGATGGCGCAGCAGCGTGAACCTCGACGGGCCGGCCTGTGACCTGGATTGCTTGATGGGTCTCGCGGACTCTGCTCTCGGCACACGGATACCGATGCCCCAACCAGAGGGCGCTGCGGTCCTCGGGAAGCCGGACGACGGGCCGGCGCCATCGGAGCTGCCTCACTCGCCTGCCGGCCGATCCCGTCGGAATGTATGCCGCGAACTGCCATGCCCAGTGACGCCGCGGTCCAGCATCATGGCCGTCGAGGATGTACGCCTTGGCGTTCCCAGCGCGAGCTCTCTATCCCGCTCCGAGACGGAGAAAGCACCACGGCCCTTGGCGATCCCACTGCCCGAACCTGATCCAGAACGACCCCAGTGATGCCTGGCACAGGAACAGTGTGCTCCAGCGTCCCGAGTCGGGCTGCGATCGTGACCGTCACGAAGGGCTCTGAACCGGGTGTCTTCCGGTGCTTGTCAGGGCATGTGCTGTGGCTGCCGCGGCATGGCTCGGACCTTGGCCGCGGCAGCGTCTCGGCCTGAGAGGGCAGCGTTCTCCAGGGACAGCAGGTTCAAGGCGGTCGCGTAGAGCTGAAGACGCGTTTCCAAGGTCCTGCAGTGGGCCTGCAGCTCTTTGTGCTTCTTCTTCATCTCCTCGAAGGCGTCCATGGACTGCGCGTTCGAGGTCCTTCTCGTCGCTAGCTCGGCGGTCTTGGTCTGAAAGAATTGTCGGAGGTCGGGGTGCTGGTGGGTCAGGTGCCAGTGCTTGACGTTAATGCGGCACACGCGCGTAGAACTCGCCCCCGACGGGGGCAGGGGATCCGGCCGTCCGCCGTGCCGGCCCGGCCGGCCACCCCGCGTCGCGGCCCGTCGCCGGTGTCGAGCCGATCGCTGATGGGGGAGCGGGCCGTGGCTCAGGAGGAATCCGCGCGGCGCAGCACCGAGGCGTCGGCCTCTCGGCCCGGTGGTTCCGCGTCGGCCCACCCGGTCCGGGCGACCGTGACGCCCTGTCGTGCCCGGCGCGCCTGTCCCGGCGGTCCGCTTCTCAGCGGACCGCGACGACTGATGATCCGTGCCCGAACAGTCCCTGGTTCGCCGTGATCCCCACCTGCGCCCCGGCGACCTGCCGGTCTCCGGCGTGGCCACGCAACTGCCAGGCCAGTTCGCAGACCTGGGCGATCGCCTGGGCCGGCACCGCCTCCCCGAAGGAGGCGAGCCCGCCACTGGCGTTCACCGGTATCCGGCCGCCCAAGGCGGTGGCGCCCTCCCGCAGCAGCTTCGCGCCCTCGCCCTCGCCGCACAGGCCCAGGTCCTCGTACCACTGCAGCTCCAGAGCGGTGGACAGGTCGTACACCTCGGCCAGGGACAGGTCCTCCGGCCCGATGCCCGCCTCCTCGTAGGCGGCCAGGGCGATCGAGGCACGGAACGACTCGTCCGGGGGTGCCACTCCGGCCGCCGAGTCCGTCGCGATGTCCGGCAGGTCCAGCACGGTGTTCGGGTAGTGCGGTGTCACCGTGGACACCGCACGGATCCGCACGGGCGCGGTGACGCCGTGCCGGCGCGCGAAGTCGGTGCTGGACAGCACCAGCGCCGCACCTCCGTCGGACGTGGCGCAGATGTCGAGCAGCCGCAGGGGATCGGCGACCATCGCGGAGCCGGCCACCTCCTCGGGGGTCACCCGTTTGCGGTAACGCGCGTACGGGTTCAGCGCACCCAGCGCCGCGTTCTTGACCTTGACGAGCGCGAAGTCCTCCGGGGTGTCCCCGTGTACCGCCATCCGCCGGCGGGCGTACAGCCCGAAATAGGCCGGGTTCGTCGCACCGAGCAGTCTGAACCGCAGCCAGTCCGGATCGTCGGGCCGGTCTCCACCGCCGGGCCGGAAGAAGCCCTTGGGCGCCGAGTCGGCGCCCACCACCAGTACCGGGTCCGCGAGGCCGGCGAGGATCTGGGCCCGCGCCGTGGCGATGGCCTGCGCCCCGGAAGCGCATGCGGCGTACACGCTGGTGACCCGGGCGCCCTGCCAGCCCAGGGCCCTGGCGAACGAGGCGCCCGCGACGTACCCCGGATATCCCCCGCGCACGGTGTCGGCTCCCACGATCGAGCCGATGTCCCGCCAGTCCAGTCCGGCGTCCGCCAGGGCCGTCCGGGCCGCCGCCGCCCCGTACTCGACGAAGCCGCGGCCCCATTTGCCCCACGGATGCATGCCCACGCCGAGCACCGCCACGTCCACGGTCACGCCGTCACCTCCGTCGGCCTCCAGCGCCAAGTGGTCCAGGTCGTCTCCAGGTCCTCGAACAGCACTCCCGGGACGACCTCCACCTCCATGCCCACCGTCAGGTCGGCCACCGTGATCCCGGGAACGGCTTGCCCCAGCACGACGATCCGCTCGGCCTCCAGCTCCACCGCGAGCAACGTGTACGGCTCCCAGGGAAGTTCCGGATCGCTCACATAGGGTGACGGCGGTCGGTACCGGCCGTCGGTGTACGACCAGACCCGGCCGCGCCGGGACAGGGGTACCTCCTCGAGCGCGCCGCCGCGACACCCGGGATTGCGGCAGTGGGTGTCCTCTCGAGGGAAGAAGACCGAGGCGCAGATCGAGCACCGCGTGCCGAGGAGCCGGAAGCCGTCCCCCTCACCGGTGAACCAGCCGGCGACCGCAGGTAAGCGTGTTGGCGACAACGTCCCTCCCTGGCAGGTCATCTGACGGAACGTCAGAAGTCTGCCACGGGCAACCGGAAAACGGCAGGCCGCCCAGCAGAACCGGACAGTGCCTTCCGGCGTCGTGTAATCCGGAAGGGTGGCCGGGGCCGACGGGGGTGGTTCCGGCCGCCCTTCCGTCTCCTTGCGACGCGGAGGGCCGCTGCTTCCGGAAGACGCCCTTCCCGCGATCGGATACAGTCCGCGCGTGTCCGAGATACAGCAACCAAATGTCAACTCCGCACCGAACTCGCACTGTTCGAGCTGCGGAGCGCCGTACGGGGAGGACGTCTCCGGCTGGCCCCGCACCTGTCCCTCCTGCGGAACCGTCAGCTACCGCAATCCGCTGCCGGTCGCGGTCGCCCTCCAGCCCGTTTACGACACGAAGGGCACCGCCCTGGTCGTCATCACCCGGACCGTCACCCCCGCGCGCGGGGGGACGGCACTGCCGGGCGGCTTCATCGACGACCGCGAGGACTGGCGGCAGGCCGTCGTCCGCGAACTGAGGGAGGAGACGGGCATCGACGCGGCGGCCCGCGACGTCCGCCTGGCCGATGCCATGAGCTCGCCCGACGGACACCTGCTGCTCTTCGGGCTCCTGCCGGAACGCCCCGCCGAAGGGCTGCCGCAGTCCGGCCCGACGGACGAGACAGAGGGCTGGCACCTGCTGCGCAGGCCCGAGGAGCTCGCCTTCCCGCTGCACACGCTGGCCACGCGGGCATGGTTCGAGGGCCGCTACATCTGAGCCGGTCTCACCCGAGCCCACGTACGCGCACCGGGCAGGACGGCTCGCCCGCGCCGTCCTCCCGCTGCCGCGCCACCACCAGCCGCTCGCCCTGCCAACGGGCGACGTAGTGCTCGATCTCCGGCTCGTCCCAACCGTCACCCGCGTCCGGCACCACCAGACCGGCCCCGGTGCGTCCCCGCTCGGGCGCCCACACCTCAAGCTCCAGCCCGTCGTCGCCCTGCACGGGAAGCACCGCCCCCGCACGCGCGAACACCGGGATCCGCGACAGCGGGGCGTCGACCAGCACCCGCGCCGGTCCCTCGTACACCCGCTCCGTCGCGGTGTCGTACCAGCGCCCCCGCGGCAGCTGCACCGCACGCCGCTCCCCGCCCGGATCCAGTACCGGCGCCACCAGCAGGCAGTCACCCAGCAGGAAGGCGTCCTCGCAGTCCCGCAACGCGCGGTCCTCCGGCGCGCCCCACCACACGGGCCGCACATACGGCGCGCCCGTACGCCGGGCCAGGTGCGCCAGCGTCACGAAGTACGGCAGCAGACGCCGGCGTTCCAGAAGCGCCACGCGCGCGTGCTCGAGCACCTCGGCGCCGAACTCCCACGGCTCCCTGCGCCCGGCACGCAGACTCGCGTGCGTACGGAACAGCGGCAGGTACGCGCCGAGCTGGAACCACCGCAGATACAACTCGGGCGACGGACTCCCGTCGAACCCACCCACATCGGGCCCCGAATACGGCACCCCGCACAGACCGAGCCCCAGGACCAGTGACAAGGAGGCACGCAACCCCGGCCAGCCCGTGCCGACGTCACCGGACCACGAACCGCCGTAGCGCTGCATGCCGGCCCAGCCCGAGCGAGAGAAGACGAACGGCCGTTCCCGCGGTGCCAACTCGCGCAGTCCCTCGTAACCCGCTCTCGCCATGCACAGCCCGTACACGTTGTGCGCCTCCCGGTGATCCCCGCCACGACCCTCCAGGGAGTGCCGGGCCGAACGCGGCAGGGTCGACTCGCCGAACGCGTTGAACGACGTCGGCTCGTTCAAGTCGTGCCAGAACCCGGCGAAACCCTGCGCGAGGCGCTCCTCGTAGAGGCCGCCCCACCACTTGCGTACGCGTGCGTGCGTGAAGTCCGGATAGACCGACTCCCCGGCCCAGACCACACCTCGCACCGTCCGGCCGGAGGCGTCCCGCACGAAGGCGTCCACGGCCGCCCCGCTGTCGTACACCGCATTGCCCGGGGCCGCCTTCACCGCCGGGTCGACGATCGACACCAGCCGGATCCCGTCCCGACGCAGCTCCTCCGCCAGTACCGGCAGCTTGGGGAAACGCTCCTGGTCGACGGTGAAGACCTGATGCCCGTCGTAGTGATCTATGTCCAGGTGGACAGCGTCCAGCGGCAGACCACGCTCCTGGTAACCCGCGACGATCCGCCGCACCTCCTGCTCACTGCCGAAACCCCAGCGGGCATGGTGGTGGCCCAAGGCCCACGCCGGTGGCAGGGCGGGCGCCCCACTGAGCGAAGCCCAGGCGTGCAGCACGCGCGCGGGGGTGCCCACCATCACCCAGCAGCGCAACGGGCCGCCCTCCACCCGAAGCTCGCACCTTCCCGCACGATCGTGCCCGGAACCCGCACCCTCCGCGCCCTCGCGCAGGGTGACCGTCCCGTCCCAGGATGTGTCGTGGAACACCAGGTGCGTGGCCGCGTCCGACACCACCATCTGAACCGGCATGGTGATGTACAACGGATCGTCCCCGGGGGTGAAGGCACGGCCGGGATCGGTGTTCCACAGGCGATACGTCCCGTCCCGCAGCCGCGGCCCGGAAGCCCGCCCGCCGAGCCCGAAGAAGCGCGCGTCGGCCGCCACCTCGGACCGCTGCGTCCAACGCGCCGTGCCCCCGCCCACCGGCTCCCACCACCGCGGCGGAAGATCGCGGCGCAGCATGACCCCGCCGGGCGTGCACACCTCCACGGCGCCGTGCCTGGAGACGGAGACCGTCACACGCTCCGCCACCACCCGCCAGCCCCCGTCCTTGTCCGGCTCCAGAACGGCCCGGGGGTCCGGCTCCGGGAAGCGCCCGGCCAGCGCGTACGACGGCTCAGGCCCGGCTCCGTCCCAGCCCCAGAAGACAGCGCCGTTCACCGTCACCGTGATCCGCAGCTCGGACCGGCTGAAGCGGATGACACCTCCCCCGGGCCCGGGTTCCGCACCCCGCACCGGACCGGGCACCCGCGCACGCTCGGCCCCCCGTGGCCGCAGCCCCGCGGCGTCCGTGCGCCTCCTGCGCCACGCCGCCCGTACGGCACGCAGCCCCTGTGCCGCCCCCGTCGAGCTCACCACCTTCACCGAACGCACCAGGTCACGACCGTCCATGCTGCTCAGCCTGCCATTGACCGCCCCACGCGCGCGTGTCGTTCAACTTCCGTTCACCCGCGCCGAGGGCACATCTTCACGACGCGGCCCGTGTGCGGCCCGTGCGCGGGACACCCTGGTGTAGAAATCGATCACATGGCATCGTCCGTGTCAGCCGCGTACACGCAAAATCAAGCCCGTGCGCGACCGACGCCCACGAAGCGCACAGTCCGGGAGCCCCCATGTCGACCGCGAACCCCCAGCCGCTCTGGCAGCCGGCTCAGGAACGCATCGCCCGAGCCCGCATCACCCAGTTCCAGGACTGGGCGGCCGAGCACCACGGCGCCCCGTCCGAAGGCGGCTACCCCGCACTGCACCGCTGGTCCGTCGACCACCTCGACAGCTTCTGGAAGGCCGTCACGGAGTGGTTCGACGTACGGTTCTCCAAGCCCTACGCGCGCGTGCTCGGCGACCGCTCCATGCCCGGCGCACAGTGGTTCCCCGGGGCGACGCTGAACTACGCCGAACACGCCCTGTGCGCAGCCGAGGACCGCCCGGATCAACCCGCGCTCCTGTGCGTCGACGAAACCCACGAACCCCGCCCGGTGACCTGGGCCGAACTGCGCCGCCAGGTCGGCTCCCTCGCCACCGAGCTGCGCGCCCTCGGCGTACGCCCCGGCGACCGGGTCAGCGGTTACCTCCCCAACATCCCGCAGGCCGTCGTCGCCCTGCTCGCCACGGCCGCCGTGGGTGCCGTGTGGACCTCCTGCGCGCCCGACTTCGGCGCCCGCAGCGTCCTGGACCGCTTCCAGCAGGTCGAACCCGTGGTCCTGTTCACCGTCGACGGCTACCGCTACGGCGGCAAGGAGCACGACCGCCGCGAAACCGTCGCCGAGCTGCGCCGCGAACTGCCCACGGTGCGCGCCGTCGTCCACGTCCCCCTGCTCGGCACCGACACCCCCGAGGGAGCCCTGGACTGGTCGGCCCTGACGTCGGCCGAGACGGACCCCGTCTTCGAGCAGGTCCCGTTCGACCACCCCCTGTGGGTGCTCTACTCCTCCGGGACGACCGGTCTGCCCAAGGCCATCGTCCAGTCCCAGGGCGGCATCCTCGTCGAACACCTCAAGCAGCTCGGGCTGCACTGCGACCTCGGCCCCGGGGACCGTTTCTTCTGGTACACCTCGACCGGCTGGATGATGTGGAACTTCCTCGTCTCCGGCCTTCTCACCGGCACGACCGTCGTCCTGTACGACGGCAGCCCCGGCTACCCGGACACGGGCGCGCAGTGGCGGATCGCCGAAAGAACCGGAGCCACCCTGTACGGCACCTCGGCCGCGTACGTCATGGCCTGCCGCAAGGCCGGCGTGCACCCGTCCCGTACATTCGACCTCTCCCGGGTGCAGTGCGTGGCCACCACCGGCTCGCCCCTGCCGCCCGACGGCTTCCGCTGGCTGCACGACGAGGTCCGCGAGGATCTGTGGATCGCGTCGGTCAGCGGCGGTACGGACGTGTGCTCCTGTTTCGCGGGCGCAGTACCGACCCTCCCGGTGTACACCGGCGAACTCCAGGCGCCCTGCCTCGGCACCGACCTGCAGTCCTGGGACCCGGCCGGAAAACCCGTCGTCGACGAGGTGGGCGAACTCGTCGTCACCAACCCCATGCCCTCCATGCCGATCCGCTTCTGGAACGACCCCGACGGCAGCCGCTACCACGACAGCTACTTCGACACCTACCCCGGCGTCTGGCGCCACGGCGACTGGATCACCGTCACCGCGCGGGGCTCCGTCGTCATCCACGGCCGCTCCGACTCCACCCTCAACCGGCAGGGCGTCCGCATGGGCTCGGCCGACATCTACGAGGTCGTCGAACGCCTCCCCGAGATCAGGGAATCCCTCGTCATCGGCATCGAGCAGCCCGACGGCGGCTACTGGATGCCCCTGTTCGTGCACCTGGCGCCCGCGGCCGTCCTCGACGAAGCGCTCCACGACCGCATCAAGCGGACCATCCGCGAACAGCTCTCGCCGCGACACGTCCCCGACGAGATCATCGAGGTGCCCGGCGTTCCGCACACCCTCACCGGGAAGCGCATCGAGGTTCCGGTCAAACGCCTCCTCCAGGGCACCCCTCTCGACAAAGCGGTCAACCCGGGCTCCATCGACAACCTCGACCTCCTCGGCTTCTACGAGGAACTGGCCCGCAAGCGAACCTGATCCGCAAGGCGGTCCCCGTCCGCCGCCCCCGTGCGCAGCTCCGATTGTCAGTGCCGCCGATTACGGTGAGTGAGCATTGATCGACTGCGCACAGGGGGAAACATGGCGCACACCGACCACCGGACCACGCGACGCGACCTGCGCCGCGAAATCGCCGGCACCATCGGCCTGCTCACCGACGAGCACGACTTCAGCGCCATGCGGCGCTACCGCACCTTCACCTTCGACGACCACGCCACCTACCTCCAACAGGTGGAGAACGTCCTGCGGACCCGTGCGTCCCAGGGCAGCCACACCACAGTCGCCCTCTTCGATCCGGAGGAGTACGCCGAATTCTGCGCGGAGTGCGGTCTCGACCCGGACCAGTCGTCCAGCCGCGCCCGCTTCACGGCCGAACTCGCGGCCACCGGCCCGGCGATCCCCTACGAGGGACAGGCCCTCACCGACCTCGTACCAGCCCTCGTCGACGAGGCCGTCCGGCAGGCCACCTGGGCATACGCCGCCGGCCTGCTGGGCCGCCTCGGCCCCTGCCCGACCTGCGGCGAGGACATCGGCCGCGCGGCTTTCAACCGCGCCTGCGACCTCGTCGTCCGTATCCTCGACACCGCACCTCCCGGGGACCGGCATCTCGTCTGCAGCGTCTCCGGAACACCCGAGGCGCTCGTCTCCGTCCTCCACGCCGACGACGACAGCGAGGGCAGCCTCCACCTCGACGAGGCGGAGGCCCTGGAGTTCACCACCGTCCTCGCCGTCGGCCTCGCCACGCGCAGCCCCGGCGGCCTCGTCATGCGCACCAGCGCCCTCAGCACGCCGGACCGCATCTACGGCTGGCGTCTGCGCGGCGACGGCCTCGTGCCTCTCACGGCGGGAGAGGTCTTCGACGCGTACTGCACCGACATCGAGACAGGCGATCCCATCCCACCCGAGTCAGGTGTCGACTACTGCGTGGCTCCCGACCTCGGAGACGAGGACATCCCGGCCGAACACCGCCACTGAACGCACCAGGGGCGCTCCACCGCAGGCGGAGCGCCCCTGAGAGAAGCCGACGACGTGCCGGGCCCCGGCCTACTCGCCGGACAGCACCGCCTGGGCGGCACTGCGCGCGTCCGCGGCGCTGTCCGCGGCCCGCGCGGCCGCCGCCGCACGCTCGCACTGCGCCAGCGTGTACTTGACCAGCGTCGCCCGGACATAGGGAATCGACGCGGCACCCATGGACAGGGAGGTGACACCCAGACCCGTCAGCACACAGGCCAGCAGCGGGTCCGACGCGGCCTCACCGCACACGCCACAGCTCTTGCCCTCGGCCTTGGCCGCCTCCGCGGACAGCGCGACCAGGTCGAGCAGGGCGGGCTGCCACGGATCCTGCAGACGAGAGACCGCACCGACCTGACGGTCCGCGGCAAAGGTGTACTGCGCGAGATCATTGGTGCCCAGGGACAGGAACTCGACCTCCTGAAGGATGGAGCGTGCCCGCAGCGCGGCCGACGGGATCTCCACCATCGCGCCGAACTTCGCCCGCAGCCCGGCCTCACGGCACGCGTCCGCGAACGCCCTGGCGTCGGCACGGTCGGCCACCATCGGGGCCATGACCTCGAGGTAGACCGGCAGTCCCTCCGCGGCCTTGGCGAGCGCGGTCAGCTGTGTGCGCAGGACGTCGGGGTGATCCAGCAACGTCCGCAGGCCGCGCACGCCGAGCGCCGGGTTCGGCTCGTCCGCCGGCGTCAGGAAGTCGAGCGGCTTGTCGGCACCGGCATCCAGGACACGGACGACGACACGGCTCTCCGGGAACGCCTCGAGGACCTGCCGGTAGGCCTGCGTCTGCTTCTCCTCGGACGGCGCGTTCTTGCTGTCGTCGAGGAACAGGAACTCGGTGCGGAAGAGACCCACACCCTCCGCCCCCGCCTCGACGGCGGCCGGAACGTCCGACGGACCGCCCACGTTGGCCAGCAGCGGCACCTTGTGGCCGTCAGCGGTGGCTCCCGGCCCGGTCGAGGCGGCCAGCGCGGCCTTGCGCTGCGCCGCGGCGGCCTCGAGCTGTGCCTTCTTCTCCTCGCTGGGGTTCACGAAGATGTCGCCGGTGCTTCCGTCGACCGCGATCAGCGTTCCCTCGGCGAGTTCACCCGCGCCCGGCAGCGCCACCACGGCCGGGACGCCGAGCGCCCGTGCCAGGATCGCGCTGTGGCTGGTCGGACCGCCCTCCTCGGTCACGAACCCGAGCACCAGCGCCGGGTCCAGGAGCGCGGTGTCGGCCGGCGCGAGGTCGCGGGCGACCAGTACGTACGGCTCGTCGCTGTCCGGGACACCCGGCATGGGCACCCCCAGCAGACGGGCGACGATACGATTCCGCACATCGTCCAGGTCGGCGACGCGCCCGGCGAGGTACTCACCCGCACCGGCCAGCAACTCGCGGTACGCGGCGAACGCGTCGTACACGGCACGCTCGGCCGTGCTGCCGACCGCGATGCGCCGTTCCACATCCGCCATCAGCTCGGGGTCCTGGGCCATCATGGCCTGTGCCTCGAGCACCGCCTGGGCCTCACCCCCCGCCAGGTTGCCGCGCGCCATCAGGTCGGCGGCGACGGCCTCCACGGCCTGGCGTGCGCGCCCCTGTTCGCGCTCCGTCTCTTCCGCCGCAATCTGCTTGGCAGGCGGCTCGAGCACCGCCGTACCCATGTGCCGAACCTCGCCGATCGCTACCCCGTGGCTGACGCCGACGCCTCGCAGCGTTGTCTCCATTGCACCGTCTCCGATAGTGCGGCGGGTCCCACCGCCGCGATGGTTGTCCTGTTCGCCGTCTCTACGACGGCATCGGCGTCACTTCCAGAGGAAGAGACTGTCGCCGGCCTTCACGTCGCCGTCGTCACGGAGGTCGGAGAGGGAGTCGGCCGTGGCCTCCAGCGCCACGACCGGGCACACCGCGGATTTGCCGGCGGCCTCGACGGCTGCGGGGTTCCAGCGCACGACGGCCTGCCCGCGCGTCACCGTGTCCCCCTTGTTGACGAGCAGTTCGAAGCCTTCGCCGTTGAGCTGCACCGTGTCGATGCCGAGGTGGGTGAGTACGCCGTGGCCCTGCTCGTCGACGACCACGAAGGCATGCGGGTGCAGGGAGACGACGACCCCGTCGACGGGGGAGACGGCCTCGGAAGGCTCCCGAACGGGGTCGATCGCAGTGCCCGGGCCGACCATGGCCCCGGAGAAGACCGGATCCGGCACAGCGGCCAGTCCGATGGCACGTCCGGCAAGAGGGGACGTCACGGTGGTCATTGGGAAGCCTCCCAGGGGTGGAGAAGAGATGGGCCGTCACTGCCTGTCCCGGACGGCGCACTGGCAGCAGGGTATGACATGGGAAGTGACGGTTCCGTATGGAAGTTACTGGCTAGAGGTCTAGACCACAAGCCCAGGGGATTTGCACCGCCTCCGCGGCTCCGTGTACAGTCGTAACCCTGCTCGAGACCGGGTGACGCAACCAAGCGTCCTTGCTCGGCAGCACCCAACTTGTCAGATCCTATCTCGGGGTCACTTCTGCGTGTCCGCAGGAGGGTGGTCAGAGAGACGGAAAAACACTGATAGAGTTGGAAACACCGAAGGGAAGCGCCCGGAGGAAAGCCGCGAGACAGAGTCTCGGGTGAGTACAAAGGAAGCGACCGTTCCTTGAGAACTCAACAGCGTGCCAAA
>NZ_JBSFIK010000071.1:0-23012 GCF_053597535.1 Streptomyces sp. NPDC001348
CCCGCGTACTGGATGTACTCGGGTGGTGCGACAACGCGGCGAGGTGCCGTGCCGGGCGTCGCGAGCCGGTGAACCTTTCCGGTCGCAGCACTAGCGCGACGACTGCCGGGCGGTGCCGTCGAGGAGGGGGAGCAACTGCTCCTCCTCGTAGGCCAGATGCGCCTCCAGCTCCTGGGTCAGCCGTACGGCCTCGGCGCGCGCCCCGGCCCGGTCCTCGGCGGCGACCGCCCGGCGCAGCTCCTCGACGAGCACGGCGATCCGTTCGTGCTCCCGGCGCAGCCGCTCGCGGACCGGGGCGAACTCCGGGTGCCGGTCGCTGAGGAACGGGAACATCATGGTGTCCTCGCCGGCGTGGTGGTTGTCCAGACCCTGGCACAGCGTGAGGCAGTTGACCCGCAGCTGCGCGCCGAGTGAGCTGCCGCCACTCGCCATCTCCTTCCGTATCAGGGCAAGTTCACGGCGGAAGACGTCGTGCACCAGTCTGATGGCCTCGCCCGGCGAGCCGGCCTCGATGTGCGGCGGGCCGCCCTTGGCGATCTGCTCCAGTGCGACGACCGGGATCACCCGCCCGGCCCTGCGCTGGTACTCCGCCCAGCCCGGGTCGGCCTCCACCGCCCGCGCGAAGGCCTGCTCGCGCTCGTCCCCGGCCAGGACGACGGCCCGCGCCTCGTAGGTGAACACGCCGCTCTCGACGGTCACCCGCGGATGCGCGAGGAGGTTGCGGTACCAGTCCGGGTGCCGGGGCGAGCCGCCCGCCGAGGCGATGACCAGGACGCGGTCGCCGCCGTCGGGAAGATAGCCGACGGGGGTGGTGTGCGGGGTTCCGGTGCGGGCGCCGGTGGTGGTGAGCAGCAGCAGCCGGCCGCCCTCGAAGGGGCCGCCGACGCGGCCGTGGTTCGCGCGGAACTCGTCGATGACGCGGCGGTTGAAGTCGTGCGGTCCGAAGTCGCTGGGCACTGTCTCTCTTTTCTTCCTCTGCTGGCGTTTCTCGCGGACGCAGAGGAAGAGGCGGGCTCCTGGCCCGCCGCGGCCTCACTCAGAGGCCGGGCACCCAACTCGCTCACGGCACAAGGCCGACCCGGCAGTCATGGCGGTGACGCTACCGTGCCCCCATGACCTACGCCACCGACTTCCAGTCCGTCCCGACCACCACGCTCGCCGACCTCGTGGGCCGCGCCCAGGTGATGGACTTCCGGATCCGACCGCTGTGGGGCCCGGTGCCGCGCCTCGCCGGACCGGCGTACACCGTCAGCTGCCCTCCCGGTGACAACCTCATGCTGCACGCGGCGATACACCGTGCCGAGCCCGGCTCGGTGATCGTGGTGGAGTCGGGCGACCTGGAGTACGCGCTGGCCGGCGGCAACGTCTGCGCGGTGGCGCAGCGGCGCGGCATCGCGGGGTTCGTCGCCGACGGGCTGGTCCGCGACCTCGGCGAGATCCGAGAGATGGGCTTCCCCGTCTTCGCGCGGGGTGTCGTCCCGATCCCCGGTGCCAAGTCCGTCGTACGGCCGCTGAACCGGCCGGTGCGGTGCGGCGGGGTGTGGGTCGCCGCCGGGGACCTGGTGGTCGCCGACGAGGAGGGCGTCGTCACCGTCCCTGCCGGGCGCCGGCGGAAGGTCCTGGCGGACGCGCGGGCCAAGCTCACCAAGGAGGCCGCCGAAACCCTGGACGCCTGGGAGGCGGCACACCGGTCCCGGATCGGCATGATCCTCGCCGGGAACGGCTTCGAGGGCTGAACCCTGAGGTGATGCCGCTGCTGTCCCGGAGTCGTGGCCGCGGGGCCCGGGCGCAGGGCCGTAGCGCGTTCGGGGCTTCGGGTCAGGACCGGGCGAGGACGCAGAACTCGTGGCCCTCCGGGTCCATCAGGCACGTCCACGGGACGTCGCCCTGGCCGACGTCGAGATCGGTGGCGCCGAGGGACCGCAGCCGGGCCACCTCCGCTGCCTTGTCGTCACCCGGGCCCGGCACCAGGTCGAGGTGGACACGGTCCGGCACGCTCTTCACGTCGGGCGTGCGGAGGAACTCGAGATACGGGCCGGTACCCCGGGTGGAGCGCAACGCCGCGTGCTCGTCGGTCACCTCGTGCACGGTCCAGTCGATCGCCTCGCCCCAGAACCGGGCCATGGCCCGCGGATCCACGCAGTCGACCACCACCGCGGCGATCGGCCCGGTGTCCCGGTAGATCTCCCGGGGCTCCAGCACGCAGAACTCGTTGCCCTCGGGGTCGGCGAGGACCGTCCACGGCACGTCGCCCTGGCCCACGTCGGCGGGCGTCGCACCGAGGGCCTTCAGGCGCGCCACCAACTCCGCCTGATGGTCCGCGGAGGTGGTGGCGAGGTCGAGGTGCACCCGGTTCTTCGTCGTCGTCCGGGGATCCGGCACGGCGATGACGTCGACGCAGACGGTGACCGGGTCCAGCCAGTCGAAGCCGTCGGGGAGAACGGCGGTCGCACCGGCTTGCCCGCTCCCGGCCCGCCAGCCCAGCGCCTCCGCCCAGAACCGGCCGACCACCGAGTCGTCGAGGGCCTTCATGTTCACCAGGACGGGTCGCAGCGTCATGCCGGTGAGCCTATGCGCCCGGTCCGCCGGACCCGCCCGGTGGAGGGTCAGCCCGCCACGAGGCCGGCGAGCAGTTCGGCGGCGGGCCGCGGGTGGACGAGCCAGCGCAGGTGGCTCCCCTCGAGCGTCCGGACGTCGAAGGGGTTCTCGGGGGTGAGCGCGTCGCCTTCGCGGATCATGCGGTCCTGCATGGCGGGGGGAATGCCGGCGTCGGCGGTCAGGCGCACGTAGGTCCTGGGTATCCGGCCCCAGGTCGCGGCCTGTGCCCGGTCGGCGGACGTACCGACGTCGAGGTTCTCGTCGGGCTGGAAGGTGTTCAGGAAGGTCCGGAACTCGTCGTCGGTGAGGTCGGCGGCGAACGCCCGCTTGAACGCGGCGAGCGCCGTCGGCCCGGCGGTGCGGAAGTTGGTGCGGAGCAGACCGAGTTCGGCCGGGTTCCCGACCAGCGTGGCGGCGAAGGCTCCCGCGTCGGCATCCGCCATCTCCGGCTGGGCGTAGTAGTCGCTGACGTCCAGATCGACGGGGCACCAGGCGGAGACGTAGACGAGCCGGTCGATGAGCTCGGGCCGGGCGTTGGCGACGGCGGTGGCCGTGATGCCGCCCCGGCTGTGGGCGACGAGGACGGTGGGCCCGTTCCGCCTGGCCCGTTCGAGGACCTCGATCACCCGGGCGGCGTTGTCGGCGAGCGTGACTCCCTTGATGCGCCCCGGTTCCGCGGCGAGTGCGTCGAGATCCTGGGGAGCCTGGTAGGCGGCGGGGAAGGTGGCCTCGAATCCGTGCCCGGGAAGGTCCACCGCGGCCGAGCGATGCCCGAGTAAGGCGAGTTCGGCCTGCAGTGGCGCGAACGAGAACGAATTCGCGAAGGCACCGTGAACGAAGACGAATGTCGGCAGGTTCTGCATGCCTCAGCGTCCAACAGAACGATCTTCTGAGCAAGATCGAGGGGCAAGATCGAGGGGCAAGGTCGAGAGGCTAGGTCGAGAGGCTAGGTCGAGAGGCTGGGCCAAGGGGGCAGGAGCCGAGCATCAGGCCGGCGGCCGGGAGAGTCTGGCGGCCACGGCGTCGAGAACCCACTCCAGGCCGGTCGCGAAGGATGTCTCGGCGTCCACGTCCGTGCCGTCGTGGACGGCCTTGGCCAGTGCCGGGAAGCGGCCCGTGGCCAGCATCCTTGTCACATGCGGGCCGTGGGCGCGCTGCCAGTCGCGCTTGGACAGGCCCGTGGCGCGCTCGGCCCGCAGGTTCGCGATCTCGCGCCTGATCGCGCCGGTGAAGTAGGCGCTGACGGTCTCCACGGCGCGCATGACGGTGTCCACGTCGGCGAGACCGTCGAGGGCGGCCAGCGTGGCCTCGGTCACGGCGAGGCCGTTCGGGCCCAGGGCCGGGCGGCCGCCGAGCAGGTCGGCCAGCCATTCGTGACGCAGGGCGGCCCGTCTGGTGCGGTGGGCGAGGACGCGCAGCGCCTCCCGCCAGTCTCCGGGCCGCTCCTCGGGGAGGATCTCGGCTTGGACCTCGTCCACCATGAGGTCGAACAGCTCCTCCTTGGTGGAGATGTACCCGTACAGCCGCATCGGGCCGGCGTTCAGCCGCCCGGCGACCTTGCGCAACGACACCGCCTCCAGCCCGCCCTCGTCGGCCAGCGCGACGGCGGCGGCGACGATCCGCTCCCGGTCGAGCGGCACGGGGCGGGCCGGCGGCTCCGGCCGGTCCCACACAGTCATGGCCGCATCGTACTGTTGCGACACACCGTTGCGATACATCGTCACGTGGCAATACAGTGTATCGACATGAGACATCGCATCGCAGTGGTCGGTGGCGGCCCTGGTGGTCTTGCCTTCGCCCGTGTCCTGCACCGCCATGGCCACCCCGTCACCGTCCTCGAACGCGATCCCGCCCCCGACGCCCGCCCCCCGGGCGGCACGCTTGACCTGCACGAAGGGCTGGGGCAGCTCGCCCTGGACAAGGCGGGGCTGCTGGCGGAGTTCCAGGCGCTGTCCCGGCCCGAGGGTCAGGCCATGCGCATCCTGGACACGGACGGGACCGTCCTGCGCGACTGGCACCCCCGACCGGACGACCGGGCCAACCCCGAGATCGACCGCCGGCAACTCCGTGACCTGCTGCTCGGTCCCCTCGACGTCCAGTGGGGGCGCGGTGTGACGCAGGTGGTGCCGGGGACGCGGGACGGCGTACTGGTCCGTTTCGCGGACGGACGGGAGGAGGCGTTCGACCTCGTGGTCGGCGCGGACGGCGCCTGGTCCCGGGTCCGCCCGGCGCTCTCGTCGGTGACGCCCCACTACACCGGCGTCACCTCGGTGGAGACCTCCCTCGACGAGGTCGACATCCGCCACCCCGGCCTCGCCCGGTTGATCGGTGACGGTTCCGTGTCCGTGTACGGGGTGAACCGCTCACTGGTCGCCCAGCGCAACAGCGGCGGCCACGTCAAGGTGTACGCCAAGTTCCGCGCGCCACTGGACTGGCACGCGAACCTGGACCCGGCCGACGTCGAGGCCGTGCGATCGAGCCTGCTGGCCCTGTTCGACGGCTGGGCCGCTCCCGTCCGGGACCTCCTCCGCCACGGCACGGCCTTCGTCCACCGCCCCTTGTACACCCTCCCCGTGTCCCACACCTGGACCCACGTCCCCGGGGTGACGCTCCTGGGCGACGCCGCCCACCTGATGCCCCCGCTGGGGGCGGGCGCCAACCTCGCGATGCTGGAGGGCGCCGAGCTCGCCGAGTCCGTCGCCGGCCGCCCCGGAGACCTGGACGACGCCGTCCGCGCCTTCGAGGAACGGATGTGGGCACGGGCCGGCAGGTGGGCCAGGATCACGACGGCCGGTCTGGAACGCCTCGTGAGCACTGACCCCGCCGAAGCCGTCGCCCACTTCGACGAGGTCCAGCCGTCCTGACCGCCGAGCGCGTCGGTGTCCTGCCTTGCCGGAGTTCCGTGCTCTTCCGCGCCGGCCGGGTGGGGGATGCGGGCGGCCAGGCGCCAGGAGCCCCCGCCGACCGGTCCCACGGTCGGATGGCCGCCGAGGGCGCCGACGCGTTCGCGCAGGCCCACGAGCCCGTAGCCGGAGCCGACGGCGGCCGCCGGCCCGGGGGCGACCGGCGGGGTTGGTGACCTCCACCAGCGTGGCCGGCGCCCGGTAGTCGATCGTCATGGTCACCGGGGCGCCTTCGGCGTGCTTGCGGGCGTTGGTCAGGGCTTCCTGCGCGATGCGGTGCACGGCAAGGCGGTGGGTGGTGGGCGCGTCCTCCGGCCGGCCGTGGATCGTCATGGCAAGGGGCTCGGAGGCGGCGCGGGCGTCGCCCACCAGCCACCCGCCTGCCGCCCCTGGACGACCGGCGACGCCCACCCTCTGCTTTCGTCGGGGGAAGCCGTCGAAGAACGGCGGGTCCACTGCCGGGAACCGCGCCGGCTCCTTCGCGTTCGTGACACGGCGCACTATTGCAAGCAGGTGCTTGCAATAGTTAGCAGGGGTGGGGCAAGGTGGAGGCATGGCATCGCTCAACGTCGGCAATCTCGGTGAGTACCTGCGCGAGCAGCGGCGAAACGCCCAGCTGTCGCTCAGGCAGCTCGCCGATGCCGCCGGGGTGTCCAATCCGTATCTGAGCCAGATCGAGCGCGGGCTGCGCAAGCCGAGCGCGGATGTGCTGCAGCAGGTCGCCAAGGCGCTGCAGATCTCCGCCGAGACGCTGTACGTGCGGGCCGGGATCCTCGACGCCGAGCGGGACGGGGAGGAGCGCCGGCGCGAAGGTGCGACGCGTGCCGTCATCCTCGCCGATCCCACGCTGAACGAGCGGCAGAAGCAGGTGCTCCTGCAGATCTACGAGTCCTTTCGGAAAGAGAACGGGTTCGGGATCGACACCGCGGGTGAGGAGAGCACGGAAGAGGACATCGCGAGCGGTGCCGGCGCCGTGCGCGGCACCCGCACGGCCGACGGCAACGACGCCGTCGCCGGCACAGATCCGCAGCAGACGGCCAGTTGAGCCGGACCAGGGCACTGGCCGCACTGCCGCGGACCCCAAAACCCTCAGCCGAACGTGAATCCGGGAGGACCATCACCATGGCCATCACCGACGACCTGCGCAAGACCCTCAGCGACCCGACTCCGCTCTACTTCGCCGCCGGTACCGCCGACCTGGCCCTCCAGCAGGCCAAGAGGGTGCCCGCCCTGGTCGAGCAGCTGCGCTCCGAGGCACCGGCCCGCATCGAGGCCGTGCGCAACACCGACCCGAAGGCGGTGCAGGAGAAGGCCGCAGCTCGGGCCAAGGAGGCGCAGGAGAGCTTCCAGACCAAGGTCACCGAGTTCTTCGGCACCATCGACGGCGACCTGAAGAAGCTCGGTGAGTCCGCCCAGGACCTCGCCCTGCGTGGCGTGGGTGTGGCCGCCGAGTACGCCGTGAAGGCCCGCGAGACCTACGAGAAGGTCGCCGAGCACGGTGAGCAGACCGTGCGCACCTGGCGCGGCGAGGCCGCCGAGGAGATCGAGGACCTGGCCGTCGCCGTCGAGCCGAAGGGCGAGCCGACGCTGTCCAAGCCCGCCGTGGCGGAGCCCGTCACGCCGGCCGACGTCAAGCCCGTCGCGGAGAAGAAGCCCGCCGCGAAGAAGGCGCCGGCCCGCAAGGCCACCCCCGCCAAGAAGACCACGCCGCCCGCGAAGTGACCGACGGCGCGTGAACGGGCCGGGCACCCCTGGGGTGTCCGGCCCGTTCTACGGGTACGGTGGCCGCGTAGGGATCGGGAGAGAGCGGGCGGTGGCAGCATGCTGATGTTGGGCTTCGCGGGGTTCTTGGGACTGCTGAAGATCGTCCTGATGGCCCTCGCCGCGTTCGGGCTGTTCGACGCCGCGTTCCGGCGCGAGGACGCCTTCCGCGCGGCCGACAAGCAGAACAAGGTGTTCTGGCTGATCATCCTGGCCCTGGCGCTCGTGGTGAGCTACCTGTTCTCGATCCTGTCCATCCTGCCGATCGCCGGCGTGGTCGCGAGCATCGTCTACATCGTCGACGTGCGTCCCGCGCTCCGGCAGGTCTCCGGCGGCAGCGGCTGGGGCCGCCGCCGCGGCAGCAGCAGCGACGGCCCGTACGGGCCGTACAACGGCGGCCGCTGACCCCCGGAAGTCCTCCGTCCCCGCCCGCCGAGGCCACGGATCCCGCCGACCGCGCCGGTTCGGCCCCGGCCGGAGCGGACCGTACGCCGGGGCGTTGAGTCCCAGCGGCGAGCCCGGTCCGGCGGGACCATCGGCCCCGCGTCGGCTTGTGTGGCCGCGGAACCGTTCCCTGCCGCGTTCCCGTGGGTCACCCGATCGGCCGGGTCCCGGTCGAGGAAGGCGTCGCCGACCACCACCAGGTTCGTGCGGTCTCCGCGTGCCGCAGCCGGCCGGCGTTCCGCCACCGCGTCCGGCCGCTGGCGGACGGCCGCCGGCCGTACGACGCGGGCCGCCGGGCCCGGCACGCGGCAGAGCCCAGCGGCAGCGCTACGGCACCCGGTCCAGCAGGACCACCGCCACGTCGTCCGTCAGTTCCCCGCCGTTGAGGTCGCGGACCTCGCTGACCGCGGACCGCAGCAGGTCCTCGCCGGTCAGGCCCCGCTCCAGCTGGCGGCGGACCATCGCCACCATGCCGTCCTGACCGAGGCGTTCCCCGCCCTTGCCGACCCGGCCCTCGATCAGGCCGTCCGTGTAGAGCATCAGGCTCCACTCGGCGCCCAGCTTCACCTGCATCCGAGGCCAGCGGGCGCCGGGGAGCAGACCGAGTGCGGGGCCGTTGTTGTCGTACGGCAGGAGTTCCGCGGGCCGCCCGGGGCGGGCGATCAGCGGGGAGGGGTGGCCGGCCAGGCAGAGGCCCGCGCGGCGGCCGTCGGGGGAGATGTCCACCGTGCACAGCGTGGCGAAGATCTCGTCGTCCGCGCGCTCGTGCTCCAGCACCTGCTGCAGCGTGTTCAGCAGTTCGTCTCCGCACAGACCGGCCAGCGTCAGCGCGCGCCAGGCGATGCGCAGCTCCACGCCGAGCGCCGCCTCGTCGGGGCCGTGGCCGCAGACGTCGCCGATCATGGCGTGCACGGTGCCGTCGGGCGTGCGCACGCAGTCGTAGAAGTCGCCGCCGAGCAGGGCGCGCGAGCGGCCCGGCCGGTAGCGGGCGGCGAAACGGAGCGAGGAGCCCTCCAGCAGGGGTGTGGGCAGCAGGCCCCGCTCCAGCCGGCGGTTCTCCTGGGCGCGCACCCGTCCCTCGGCCAGGCGCCGCTCGGCCGTGTCGGACCGCTTGCGCTCGACGGCGTAGCGGATGGCGCGGCTGAGCAGCCGGCCGTCCAGTTCGTCCCGGAAGAGATAGTCCTGGGCGCCGACGCGCACGGCTTCGGCGCCGCGTTCGGAGTCACCGGAGGCGGTGAGCGCGAGCACGGCGTGCCGGGGCGCGAGCTCCAGCACGTGCCTCAGTACGGCGAGCTCGTCGCCGCCGCCCCGGCCGCCGGGGGCGGGCAGCGCGAGGTCCAGCAGGATGCAGTTGACGTCGTCGGTGAGCAGCCGCTCGGCCTCGGTGAGGTTGCGGGCGGTGCGCACGCGGATCGGCTTGCCGGCCGAGTCCAGCAGTTCGGGCACGAGCGGCGAACCTGCGGGATCGTTTTCGATCAGCAGCAGGGTGAGCGCGGCGTCGGCCGCGGTGGTGTGGGTGGCGGCCGCGCCGCGGTCGGCCTCGTCCTTGTGGGGGCCGCCGGCGGTGCGCGCGGCGGTCTGCGCCTGACCACTCTCCGCGGCCGGGATCGCTCGCTGCCGCGGTATGGGTGCGGGCATCGTCCTGGGTTCCTTCCCTCCCCCCGAGGGCGTGGCGGGGCGAGGGACCTCGACCCACCCGGTGGGGACCATAGCGGTACTCGCCACCGCAACGGAATGGCGTGAGCCGGGCCGCCCGGCAGGCAGCCCGTGTCATATGCCGCCTTACCCACCACAGTTGGACAGGGTGGTGGTGCGGCGGGAATGACGAAGCTCACGTCCCGCCGGGGTTTGGGCGGCTGTTGGGCGTGCGGTGGGCCACATGGCGTACATCACGTCAGCATTCGGGCAATCCGGATGCTTACGGTCATCTGCCTCATGCGTCGGGCCGTACCACCCCGAGTATCGGCATGGATCCCGCCCCCGCGAGCGTCACCGTTCGTCCCGGGCGCGGGGCGTGGATGATGGCGCCGTCGCCCACGTACATCGCCACATGGCTCGCGTCGTGGAAGTAGATGATCAGGTCGCCGGGCCGCATGTCCGCGACGTCGACGTGCTTGAGCTGCTTCCACTGCTCCTGCGAGGTGCGCGGGATGGGGTGCCCGGCGTCCGCCCAGGCCTGCGAGGTCAGGCCCGAGCAGTCGTACGAGCGGGGGCCCTCGGCGCCCCACACGTACGGCTTGCCGATCTGGTGCGTGGCGAACGCGACCGCCTTCTCGCCCTGCTCGGACGCCTTGCCCTTGATCTCGTCGAGGACCCCGGTGTCCAGCCAGGCCGTCTGTGCCTTCGCCGCGGCCTGCCGCTCCAGTTCGGCGAGCTCGTCCTTCTGCTTCTTCTGCAGCCGGTTCTCGAGCTTCTCGGCGGCCGCGATCTGCTGCTTGATCCTCTTCTTGGCGGCGGCCTTGGCCTTGCGGTTCGCCTCCAGCTTGTTCCACCGGTCGGAGGCGTCCTTCGCGTAAGCCTTCAAGTCGGCCTGGGTGCGGGACATTTCCGCGAGCAGGCCCTTGGTGGCCCGCTCACCCTCCAGCACCCGCCCGGCCCGGTCCAGGAACTGCTCCGGGTCGTCGCTCAGCATCAGCTGGGCCTCGTCCGGCAGCCCGCCGCCGCGGTACTGGGCGCGGGCGGCGGCTCCGGCGCGGTCCTTCAGCGTGTCCAGCTTCTTCTGGCCCTTGACGATCTTCTTCGCCAGCTCGACGATCTCGGCGGACTGCTTGTCGGCCTTCTCCTCGGCGGCGTTGTACTCGTCGGTGGCCACCGCCGCGTCGTGGTAGAGGTCGTCGAGCTTCTCGCGGACCTTCTCGAGGTCCTTGTCCGGCGGGAGGGCCGGGGAGGCGCTGGGGGAGGCCGTGGGTGTCGGTACCGGACTGGCGAAGGCCGTGCCCGGCGCCGACAGTACGGTGACCGCGCAGACCACGGTCACGGCAGCCGCGAGCAGACCGCGCTTGCCCGTGTGCATACCACTGCCCCCAAACTGATTAACCGTCAGTAACTTGGTGCCTGGGGGATCGTGCCACGGCGCGGCGCAAAACGACAGGGTCCGCGCCCGGTGAGTCCCTCCCCGCTTCCCCTTCCGGGCATGACGATCTCCCCGCCTTTGTGACGTACGACTCACGGAGATCGTTCCCGGGGGCCGGGGCCGGGGCCGGGGCCGGGGCCGGGGCCGGGGGCCGACCGATGGCCCGGACCTCGGCGGCTCCCTCGGTGACTCCTTCGGGGGACTCAGCCCCGCGGCGCCAACGCCGCCCAGGCCACGGTCACTTCCCCCTGCCGCCACCTGGCCGGCGAGTCGGTCACCGGCCAGTCGGCCGTCAGGTCCCGCACCGCGCGGACCCAGCGCTGGCGGGCCCCGTAGGAGGCGTAGGGCGCGGCGGCGGCCCAGGCCCGGTCGAAGTCACGCAGGAAGGCGTGCACCGGCTCGCCCGGCACATTGCGGTGGATGAGTGCCTTCGGCAGCCGCTCGGCCAGGTCCGACGGACGGTGGAGGGACCCCAGCCGGGTCGCGAAGGTGACCGTCCGCGGCCCCTCCGGGCCGAGCGCGACCCACACGTGCCGCCGCCCGACCTCGTCGCAGGTCCCCTCCACCAGCAGCCCGCCCCGGGTGTGCCCGTCCGCCGGGGCGAGCCGCGCGCACAACCGCTGCCAGACGCCGGGCACCTCGCCCTCGTCGTACTGCCTGAGGACGTTGGCGGCCCGGATGAGCTGGGGCCGGCCGGGAACGGGGATCTCGAAGCCGCCGTGCCGGAAGGCCAGTCCCTCCCGCTCGTACGGCTTGGCCGCCGCCACCCGGGCGGGCTCGATCTCGATGCCGACGACACGCGCGCGTGGCGCTGCCGTGCGCAGACGGGTGAGCAGTTCGACCGCCGTCCAGGGCGCGGCCCCGTACCCGAGGTCGACGGCGACCGGGTCGGCCGCACCGCGCAGCGCGGCGCCGTGCGTGGCGGCGATCCAGCGGTCCATACGGCGCAGCCGGTTGGGGTTCGTCGTCCCGCGCGTCACCGTTCCCACGACGGGGGTCCCCCCGCTCGAGCCATGCCGAGGGTGGGGGAGGGCGGCCACACGGATTGTCATGCGTACGAGGGTAAGCGTGACGGGGTACCCGTTCTCCGACCGTGGTCCACGCAGCCCGACCTCGAACGGTTGATCGAGTTCGGGCAATGATTGGGCAAAGCCGCACGGCCGGGAAATGGAGTGGCGTCCTTCGCTGTTGCATCCCCTGGGAGGGTGCCGCGCGTCCTCCGACCGGCATGCCCGCAGCAAGGAGGAACGCCACGTGAGCCAGTACGTCAGCAGGCTCGGGCGTCGCTCTGTGGCGGCTCCCTCGCGGCTCAGGCTGCACCGCAGGCCCCGCCGCGTCGCCATGCTCTCCGTGCACACCTCACCGCTCCACCAGCCCGGCACCGGCGACGCCGGCGGCATGAACGTCTACATCGTGGAGCTGGCGCAGCGCCTCGCCGCGATCAACATCGAGGTCGAGATCTTCACCCGGTCGACCTCCGGCGGCCTCCCGCCCAGCGTCGAACTGGCCCCGGGCGTCCTGGTCCGGCACGTCGACGCCGGCCCCTACGAAGGCCTCGCCAAGGAGGACCTCCCGGCCCAGCTGTGCGCCTTCACGCACGGCGTGATGCAGGCCTGGGCCGGTCACCGTCCCGGCCACTACGACCTGGTGCACTCCCACTACTGGCTCTCCGGACACGTCGGCTGGCTCGCCGCCCAGCGCTGGGGCGTCCCCCTGGTGCACGCCATGCACACCATGGCCAAGGTCAAGAACGCCAACCTGGCCGACGGCGACACCCCCGAACCGGCCGCCCGGGTCATCGGCGAGACGCAGATCGTGGCCGCCGCCGACCGGCTGATAGCCAACACCGCGGAGGAGGCCGACGAACTCGTCCGGCACTACGCGGCCGACCCCGGCAAGGTCGCCGTGGTCCACCCGGGCGTGAACCTCGACCGCTTCCGCCCGTCCGACGGCCGAGCCGCCGCCCGCGCCCGGCTGGACCTCCCGCAGGACGCCCTGATCCCCGTCTTCGCCGGCCGCATACAGCCCCTCAAGGCCCCCGACGTCCTCCTGCGGGCCGTCGCCGTCCTCCTCGACGAGCGGCCCGAGCTGCGTTCCCGCATCGTCGTGCCCATAGTCGGCGGCCCCAGCGGCAGCGGCCTCGCCAAGCCGGAGGGCCTGCAGAAGCTCGCCGCGCGGCTGGGCATCGCCGATGTCGTACGGTTCCGCCCGCCCGTCGGGCAGGAGCAGCTCGCCGACTGGTTCCGGGCCGCGTCCGTGCTGGTCATGCCGTCCTACAGCGAGTCCTTCGGCCTGGTGGCGATAGAGGCGCAGGCGGCCGGGACGCCGGTGCTCGCGGCGGCGGTCGGCGGACTGCCCGTGGCCGTACGGCACGAGGAGACCGGATTCCTCGTACAGGGCCACGAACCCGCCGACTACGCGCGCGTGCTCGGCCGGTTCGCGGACGACCCGGAGCTCACGGCCCGCATGGGCTCGGCCGCCGCCCATCACGCGCGACGCTTCGGCTGGGACGCCTCGGCCGCCGCCACCGCCGACGTCTACACGGCCGCGACGCAGTCCCACCGCCGTCGCGTACGCTCCCACCATGGGTGATGCGCAGAAGGCGGCCACGCAGGTCATCGAGGATTTCCTGAAGGACGCCGAGCTGGAGTGGGAGAGCCCCGGGCCCGGCAACTACGTCGTCAAGCTCCCCGGCACCCGCAAGCTGTCGACGACCGTCTCCCTCCTCGTGGGCCGCCACTCCCTCTCCCTGAACGCCTTCGTCATCCGCCACCCGGACGAGAACGAGGCCGCCGTCCACCGCTGGCTGCTGGAGCGCAACCTCAAGCTGTACGGCATCGGTTACGCCGTCGACCAGCTCGGCGACGTCTACGTCACCGCCCGCCTGCCGCTGGCCGCCGTCACCGCCGACGAGGTCGACCGCCTGCTCGGCCAGGTCCTCGAGGCCGCCGACGGCAGCTTCAACACCCTCCTGGAGCTCGGCTTCGCCTCCGCGATCCGCCGCGAGTACGCCTGGCGGGTGTCCCGCGGCGAGTCGACGCGCAACCTGGACGCGTTCGAGCACCTGACGCGACGCTCGGCCGAGTGACCCCGGGGCCGGACGGGCCGGGGGCGGACATCTCCTAGGACGGGTCCGGCTCGGGCTGTGTGCTGCCGCTCTTGTCGAGTTGGTCGGCGAACGCCCGCAGGGCGTCGGCCAGTTCCTTCTTGGTCGGCAACTGGTCGACCTTCTTGTCGAGTTCGGTGATGCGCCGGTTCAGCTCGTCCAGGTCGCCCGGAGGGGTGGTCCCGCTTCCGTCGCCGGAGGGTTCGGGTGTCGGGGCCGGGTCGTCCGGTGAGGTGGACGTCGGGTAGGGGTCGGTGCCGCCGGTGGCGCCCACGGTGCCGCCGCTGTCGGTGTCCCCGGACGGTTCCCCGGACGGTTCCCCGGACGGGTCCCCGGACCCCGAGTCCGGCGGGACGGTGCTCGTGACCCGCTGCCGGGGGCCGGGGTGGTCGCCCGACGACGCGGCCAGCGCCACGCCGACGCTGAGGGCGACCAGGGCCGCGGCACCCGCGACCGCGGTCGCGAGACGCCGGAGCGGCAACGAGCGGGTCTTCATGGATGGATCGCGAGGAGTCTGCGGTTCCCGTGCTTTCTGTGTGTCATCTGCTTTCTGTGTGTCATCCATGGCGGGGACGCTAGCGCGCGCTGATCACCGGACGGGGGGCTTCCGTTGATTTGCCGAAGGGTTGGTCAGATAGATGGACAACGGTCCGATCGGTTGATCCTTGCGAGACCACTTCCCCCCAGGGGGATGCGATGGCATGCTCACGCCGACGCAATCCTGAACGACGTTCATATGGATGAATGTAAAGGGGTGGCTGAACATGAACCACGGGCACGTCAGCAGACGGACACTCCTCGCCGGGGCCACCGCCGTGGCCCTCACCGCGACGACCGGCACGGCGGCAGCCACGACGAGGGAGGTCCCCACCCTCTGGAAGGAGTTCACCCGCACCCCCTTCACCCACCCCCAGATCCCCTACGTCGGCCGCGCCGGCTACCGCGCCGGGGCCACCCTCTTCCCCCGCCCGCGCGTCGTCGCCGACGTCACCCGCTTCGGCGCCGTACCCGACGGAACCACCGACTGCGCCCCCGCGATCAACCGTGCCATCGCCGCCGCCGGAAGGGCCGGCGGTGGCACGGTCACCATCCCGCCCGGCACCTTCCGCATCGACGGCCTGATCCAGATCGGCTACGACAACGTCGTCCTGCGCGGCGCCGGAAGCTCCCGCACCACGCTGTACGCCACGAAGAACCTCACCGAACTGATCGGCGCCTACGGCTCCCGCTACGGCGGCACCAAATCGTCCTGGTCATGGGCGGGCGGCCTCATCTGGCTCGCCCCGAGAGCCCGTTGGGACTCCCTGGTCACCGCCATCAAGGCACAGGCCTGGCCCTTCGAGGGCTGGACCGGCAACGAACGGGACGAGTGGACGACCCTCACACCCGTGAGGCCCGCCCGGCAGGGCGACTGGACGGTCACCGTCGCCGACGCCTCCCGGCTGTACCCCGGCCGGCTGGTCCTGCTGCGCATCGCCGACGACACCGCCCACACCCTGCTGCAGCACATGGCCGGCGGCGGACCGGGCCCCGCGGCGTACTACTGGGACGACAAGACCAAGCTGCTGTCCTACGTCCCCTACGAGTGGCCCGTCCGCATCGCACACGTCCACGGCCGCCGGGTCACCCTGGAACGCCCGCTCCCCCTGGACCTGCGCCCCGAGTGGAACCCGCAGTTCACCACCCACGTAAGGGAGCTGACCGGCGCGGGAGTCGAGGGACTCACCCTGGAGGTGATGGAGACCCCGCAGTCCCCGCACCTCCTCGACAAGGGCTACAACGGGGTCGTCCTCCAGTGCGCGTACGACTGCTGGGCGGACGACGTCACCGTCCGCAACGTCGACAACGGCTTCGGACTGGTCGCCGCCTCCTCCTGCACCCTGCGCCGCACCCGGGTCGGCGGCCGGGGCGAACACCACCCGTACTTCTGCCGCGAGGGCTCCCACGACAACCTCGTCGAGGACTTCACCCTCGAACAGCGCACGGTCCCCGCCCGCACGGACACCCAACTCCACGGCATCAACGTCGAGGGCCTCTCCTCCTACAACGTCTGGTCGCACGGCGAGATGCAGATGGGCACCTTCGACTCCCACCGCGGCCTGCCCTTCGCCAACGTCCGCACCGACATCACCGTCGACAACAACGGCCGCCACGGCGGCGACGCGAACGCCGGGCCGCTGTTCGGCGCCCGGTTCACCCACTGGAACATCCGCGTCACCAACCACCGCGCCGGCCTGATGAAGATCGACGGCCTCGCCCCCTACAGCGCCACCGTCGGCGTCGACGAGTGCACCGAGTTCGACCAGATCGACGTACCCGACTTCACCGGCGACCTGCACAGCCGACTGGAGCTGTACCCCACGACGGACACCGTCCGCCCCCGCAACCTGTACGAGGCTCAGCGCGCCCTGCTCCGGTAGCGCCCCGGAGTCACGCCCACCAGCCTCCTGAAATGCCGGGTGAGGTGCGCCTGGTCGTAGAACCCGGCCACCGCCGCCACCTCACCAGGCGGCAGCCCGTCCAGCAGCAGCCGGCGGGCCCGGTCCACCCGGCGGGACATCAGGTACTGGTGCGGCGCGATGCCGTACGCACCGCTGAACGCCCGGACCAGATGCGCGGGATGGGCGTGCAGCAGCCCCGCCGCCTCCTCCAGCGAGACCCCCGCGACGACCCGGGCGTCCAGCAACTCCCGCAGCTCCCGGACGAGTCCCGGACAGCGGAGGGCCCGCCGTACCTCGCTCCCGCGCCGCAGATGGTCCTGCAGCCGCTCCCCGACCAGGGTGAGCCTGCTCTCCGCCTCCAACTCGTCGCCCGGCCGGGCGAGGGCGGAGTGCAACTGCCCGACGCGCAGCCGCAGTACCGGATCCCTGAGATCCGGCCCGTCCACGGCGGCCCCGATCAGCTCCTCGCCCAGCCGGCTGCTGTCCAGGTACACCACCCGCTTACGGAAACCGCCCGGAGTCGCCGGGGAGCCGTTGTGCGGCACGTGCGGCGGGAGCAGGGTGACCGTGTCGTGCGGGGTGCCGTGCTCGTGCCGCTCCAGGTCGTACCGCACGGCCCCGTCGTCCACGATGAGCAGCGTCCAGGCGTCGTGGACGTGCATCGGGTAGGCGTACTCGGTGAAGCGGGCGTGGAAGACCTCGGTGACACCCGGGACGCGGGGGCGCCACGCGCTCACTTCCTGCCGGGCGGTCATGCCGGTCATGCAAAGAACGTACAAGACGGGCGAGTGCGGAACTCGGCAGTCTCGTCGCATGGACAGTGAACCCCTCCGCTTCGACACCAAGATCGCCGTGCTGCTCCGCGAGGACCTGGAACCCTGGCAGCGCCTCAACGTCACCTCCTTCCTGGTCAGCGGCCTCGGCACGACGGTCCCCGAGGTCATCGGAGAGCCGTACGAGGACGCCGACGGGGTGCCGTACCTGCCGATGTTCCGCCAGCCGGTGCTGGTCTTCGAGGCCACGAAGGAGACGCTGACCGCGGCGCACGCCCGGGCCCTCTCCCGCGCCCTGCCCCGCGCCCTGTTCACCTCCGACCTCTTCGCCACCGGCAACGACCGCGACAACCGCGCGGCCGTGAGGGCCGTGGGGACGGGGGACCTCGACCTGGTGGGGCTCGCGGTGTACGGGCCGAGGAACGCGGTGGACAAGGTGGTGAAGGGGGCGCGGCTGCACCCGTGAGGGCGGGTGCCGTCAGGTGGCCGTGACCTCGTTCCCGGCGTCCCTGGCGACCGCCGGGACGAGGTCACGCTCCCGCGGCAGCCGACGCGCGAGCAGCCCGTACCCCAGGGCCGCGACGGTACCCACCAGCGCGCACATCCCCCACAGCCACTCCGCGCCCAGACGGTCGATCACGGCGCCCGACATCAGCGGGGCGACCAGCGCGGCCACCGACCAGGACAGGGTGTACATGCCCTGGTAGCGGCCCCGTCCGTGCACCGGCGAGAGCCGCACGACCAGCCCGGTCTGCACGGGGGCGTTGACGATCTCGGCCAGTGTCCAGACGCAGACGGTGAGGGCGTAGACGCCGACCGACCCGGCGAAGGCGGTGAGCCCGAAGCCGTACCCGGCCAGCAGGGAGGAGACCACGAGCAGGGTGCGCGGGTCCCGGTGCTCGATGAACCGCGTGACGGGGATCTGCAGCGCGACGATCAGCACACCGTTGACGGCGATCGCCATGCCGTAGTCCGCGGACGAGAACCCGGCCGACCCCATCGCCACCGGCAGACCGACCGAGCCCTGCTGGAAGACCAGCGCGACGAGGAACGACAGCCCCACGACGGACATGTACCGCCCGTCGCGCAGCACGGTCCCCAGACCGACGTCGGCCCTGCTCTCCTTGGCGGCGGGCGCGGGCCGCGACTCCGGCAGCCGGGCGAAGACGACGAGCGCGCACACCAGGGTCATCCCCGCCTCGATGAGGAAGCCCGCCCGGTAGCTGACCTCGGCGACGAAACCGGCGGCCATGGAGGAGACGGCGAACCCGAGGTTGATCGCCCAGTAGTTGAGCGAGAAGGCCCGGACGCGGTCCTCCGGCCGGACGATGTCGGCCATCATGGCCTGCACCGCGGGCCGGGACGCGTTCGACGCCATGCCGACGAGGAAGGCGACGCCGGCGATGGCGACGGGATCGCTCACGAAGCCCAGCAGCGTCACGGACCCGGCCGTGGACACCTGGGCGACCAGCATCGTCGGCCGCCGCCCCAGCCGGTCGGCGGCGACGCCCGCGCCTATCGAGGAGACCACCCCGCCGAGCCCGTGCAGGGAGGCGACCAGACCGGCGTACGACGCGGAGTACCCCCGGTCGATGGTGAGGTACAACGCCATGAACGTCGCCACGAACGCCCCGAGCCGGTTGACCAGGGTGCTGGTCCACAGCCACCAGAACTCTCGGGGGAGACCGGAGACGGTCTCGCGGGCGGCGCGTCCGAGACGTGCGGCGGCGGTGGTCATGGACTCGGATCCCCCAGCATGTAAGCGGCTCACGACGTGAACACAACTTACAAGCGGGGCGAACGAGGGGGCCATCCAATTAACCGGCACGGCCGGTTGTCCGCCTTCCGGGCGGGCCACGCATGGGTCCGAATGCGTGGATTACGCTCTGGGACATGGCCGACGCACCGTACAAGCTGATCCTCCTCCGCCACGGCGAGAGCGAGTGGAACGCGAAGAACCTGTTCACCGGCTGGGTGGACGTCAACCTCAACGAGAAGGGCGAGAAGGAGGCAGTCCGCGGTGGCGAGCTCCTGAAGGACGCCGACCTTCTCCCCGACGTGGTCCACACGTCCCTCCAGAAGCGCGCGATCCGCACCGCGCAGCTGGCCCTCGAGGCCGCCGACCGCCACTGGATCCCCGTCCACCGTTCCTGGCGCCTGAACGAGCGCCACTACGGCGCCCTGCAGGGCAAGGACAAGGCGCAGACCCTCGCCGAGTTCGGCGAGGAGCAGTTCATGCTGTGGCGCCGCTCCTACGACACCCCGCCGCCGCCGCTCGAGGACGGCGCGGAGTTCTCCCAGTCGGACGACCCCCGCTACGCGACGATCCCCCCGGAGCTCCGCCCGAGGACGGAGTGCCTGAAGGACGTCGTCATCCGCATGCTCCCGTACTGGTACGACGGCATCGTCCCCGACCTCCTGGCCGGCCGCACGGTTCTGATCGCCGCCCATGGCAACAGCCTCCGCGCCCTGGTCAAGCACCTCGACGGCATCTCCGACGCCGACATCGCGGGCCTCAACATCCCCACGGGCATCCCCCTGTACTACGAGCTGACCCCCGACTTCAAGCCGGTCACCCCCGGCGGCAAGTACCTCGACCCGGAGGCGGCCGCGGCGGCCATCGAGGCGGTCAAGAACCAGGGCAAGAAGAAGTAGTCGCGCATGAGTAAGCCCCCTTCCTGCGGTTTTTCCGCTGGGAGGGGGCTTTGCGTCTGGGCCGTCTCTGGGCCGTCAGGGCCGTAAGCATTCCGGGCTCCGGCTCCTCTCCCCGCCCCGCTCCAGCCCCGGCCGGCGCCAGTGCCGCGCGCACAGCATGCAGCCGCCTGATGCCAGAGAAGAGGTGCATCGTGGCTGGGGCCGGTCGGTTCCACGGACCGGCAGGAGCCGCAGACTCACCTGCGCGACTGCGTGAAACGCCCGTCCTCGGGTGCCCTGTTCTGGCAGCGGACGGCGCATGCGGCGGATTCTTCGGGGCTCCGGCGCCGTCCCGATAGGACGGCGCCGTTGTTCTCGTCGCGTGGCTAGCGGACGTCCACGTAGTCGCCGGGCGCGTTGGCCGCCGGGGTCGTCGTCGTGCCCGCGAAGCTGTAGCGGAAGTAGCCGTCGGTGGAGGCGGTGACGGTCGTCCTGAGGTCGCCCGTCGAGTCGGACCTGATCGTCTTCACCGTGCTGTAGGTGGTGCTGCCCTGCTTGCGGAACTGCAGCTTCACCGGCTGGTTCGTGTAGCCGTGGTACTCGTTGTCGTCCCAGTTGGCCCGGGACAGCTTGCCGGTGACCGTGATCGTCCCGCCCTTCCGCACCGGCTCCGGCGAGGCGTCGACCGTCAGCTTCGAGGCGCGCTGCACCTTGAACGTGGTGGCCGCGTCCCGGTAGATGTAGTCGGAGTCGTGGGCGGAGACGAGCGTGCCGAGGTCCCAGGTGGCCGCCGCGTTGTTGTCGACGAAGCCGGTCGACGCCTGCGGGTCGAACGTCAGCGTGCCCGTGCAGGTCGACGTGGTGGCGCTCACCTTGGCGCAGGTGATGTCGCCGTCGTCGTACCAGATCTGCGCGAAGTTCGGCTTCGGACCGGAGGCGCTGATGTAGGTGGTCTCGGCGATGCCCGAATCGTCCGACGCGGTCACGGAGACCTTGGCGGACACCGCCTTGGTGGTACCGACCACGACCGGCTTGCCGCCGTTGACGACGACCTTGTCGATCGTGATGTTGCCCCTGCCGCCGTCTCCCGCCTGGGCGGCGGTGGCGCCGATCGCGGTGGCGACGAGTGCGACGCTGGTGCTGAGCAGGGCGAGGCGCATGGGTGCGCGCATGAACGTTCCCCCCGGAGTTCTTCTTTGGTCAGAGGGAGCGTACGGTCTTGGCCAACGGTTCACCACATCGTTGTTTCGACGTCTCCGCTGACGGACGCCTCGCGTTCGTCAGGCCGACCGCAGAGGCGGAACCTGCCTTGTGATCGCGGCGGCCGGCTGTGGATTGTCCGGTTCGGGGCCGGGGTCCGCGGTGACGACGACTCCGGCCGTCCGAACGTCGAACCCGGTCGGCCAGACCGTGAGGTCGCTGGCCAGTGCTCCCTCCAGTTCCGCCTGCCGCAAGTCCGCACGGCTGAGGTCGCAGCCTCGAAGGTCGGCCGACCGCAGGTCCGCGCCGGCGAATACGGCGTCATCAGCGCGTGCCTTGCGCAGATTGGCCTCCCGCAGGTCCGCACGCGAGAAGTCCGCCTCCCGCATATCGGCCTTGACCAGACGCGCGCCGCGCAGGTCGGCTCCGATGCAGCGGACCTGCTGGAGGATCGAGGTTCCCAGTTCCGCATGACGCAGGTTGGCCGCTATCAGCGACGCCCTGCTCAGGTTGACCTGGTAGACACTGGCCGCCTCCAGGCACGCGCCGTCGAGGTTGACTCCCTGCAGCCACAGTCCGTCACAGTCGGCTCTGCGAAGGTCGGTCAGGCTGACGTTCAGCCAGTCCGGGCGGGGGTCCCGGCGCAGGACCCCGAGGCACGTCAGCGCTGTCTGGGCATCCGCGGCGCGGGTCTCCAAGGGTCGCACCGAATTGATCGACACGTCCGCCGCCGGGGATCCCGGCTCCTGCGGCGGCCAGGGCAGGTGGGTCCGAAGATACGCCGCCATGATGGAGACGACCGCCTCGTGATCGCGGACGGAATGGTCGGCGATCCGCCACAGTGCGTAGATGCCCCCGATGCGTACGTCCAGCTTGTCGCTGCCGAGCTGGTCCACGGCCCGGCTGAAGCGATCGGTGACCTGTCCCTCCCGGGTCGCAGCCAACCCGTCCTGGCTGACGCGCACCTGCCGCCAGGTGGCGTAGGCGCCGAACAGCACGACCGCGCCGCCCACCGCTTGCAGCAGCGTGGTGCGCACGTTGTTCACCGCGTTCAACCGGTCCGCTGCGGCGAGGTGGCCGCCGGCGAGATCGTGCTCGACCACGAGCCGCGGAAGAATCAGGAGCACAACACCCAGTACGGCGAGCCCGCCCAGGGCGGCCGTCGCGGCGGCGACGGTGCGAGTCGGACGCGAACGGCCAGGAACGGATCCCCCCATGGACATCGGATCTTAGGGCAGGGGTGAACCCGGTCAACCTGTCTGTCGCTCGGTGGAGTTCCGTTGCTTCCTGGAACGAGTTTCCAAGCCCCCTGCCGGCGGCTCCGCGCAGGCAGGGGCTTGTAGCTGTCCGGGGGACGTCTCAGGAGCGTCCGCTGCCGCCGGCAGCGCGGTGGCCGCGGCCGGATCCGCCGCCGGTTTCGTGGGTGTCGTCGCCCTGGGGCGCAGCGTGATGCGTCAGCACCTTCATGATCTCCGAGGCCAGCACGTCCGCCAGGGCGGGGGCGAGGGACTGCGCCAGTGCGGTCGCGAGGGTCTGCGAGAACAGGAGCCTTTCCAGTTCCGAGGAACCGGAGGGCGGTCGGGAAAGGGATGCCACGGCCGCTTCCATCAGGGCTCCCGCCAGTGGGTCCTTCACGTTCTTGAAACCGGTGCCGGTATGTGGAATTCCGGACTCGTGCACCATTTCCTCGAAGACCTCGTCGATGAAGGCCTCCAGGGGATCCCGTTTCGATTCTCCGCCGGACTCAGCTGCCATTGTGGTTCCTCAAGTCTTCGGTTGCCGTACGGGGCCTGCCCTCCGATGTCGGCGATTGCGAACAGTCGGAGGGCAGGGTGTCGCACTTCCTTTAGCGGCGCATGAGTGCGGCGAGCAGGAGGGGGTGCTGGATCAGGGGTTCGTTGCGCTCCTCGCGGCGGTGCATGAGCGCGGCGAGGAGAAGCGGGTGCTGGATGATCGATTCCTCGCCCTGCTCCTCGCGGCGGTGCATGAGTGCGGCGAGCAGGAGGGGGTGCTGGATCAGGGGTTCGTTGCGCTCCTCGCGGCGGTGCATGAGCGCGGCGAGGAGAAGCGGGTGCTGGA
>NZ_JBSFIK010000071.1:23108-28807 GCF_053597535.1 Streptomyces sp. NPDC001348
GCGGTGCATGAGTGCGGCGAGCAGGAGGGGGTGCTGGATCAGGGGTTCGTTGCGCTCCTCGCGGCGGTGCATGAGCGCGGCGAGGAGAAGCGGGTGCTCGATGACCGACTCCTCGCCGCGCTCCTCACGACGGGCCAGCAGGGTTGCCAGCAGGAGCGGGCCGAAAGCGGATTCCTCACCGAACTCTTCCTGGCCTGCTCCCGCCTTTTCCCGAGTGGGAGTCTCCGTCGTTGCCGTCATGGTTCCCTCTTTCTTTGACGCATGACTCGGCGGAGTGCTCGGCTGTCGCAAGCTCCGCGCTCCGCCCTTCGTCGTTATCCTCGGGGGGCGCGAGGACGGCCGCACTTCGATCATGACCCGCTTGGAGGTCGCTTTTCCGCATTGACGCAATGCCGTTTGGTCGAATCACTGAGATCCGCGCACGTGTCTGCGGGATTTCAGGATGCGCCGAATGAGGGAACGGAGCCCCGTCGACGGCCTCAGTGGCCGAGGTCCGGGTACCGGTCGCCGCGGCCCCGCGGGGTCAGGTCGAGGAGGTGCCAGACGGGGGCCGGGAGGTCGATGCCGCGCTGGTCGACGTCACCGGACATACGAGGGTGGGCGGAGTAGAAGTGGCGGATCCCGCCCTCGCCGTCACGGGTGAAGACGGAGACCGTCGAGTCCTGCGCGCCGTCCTCGTCCTCGCTGCCCAGGTCGTACTTGAACGTACTGTCCCCGCAGCTCAGCAGACGCAGCCGGTCCCAGCCGCGGTCGCGGGCGTGCCGCCGCCTCCTGGCTGGCCCACACCGAAATCACTGCCGGAAGTGGGCAGTCTCCGCCCGGCCGTCGCTGGAGCCCACCAACCCGCTCGGCGTCTACCAGACCGAACGGCTGAGCCCTATGGTCAGGTCCGCTGGTCGGCTGTCGTCGCTCAGCAGGACCAGAGTCTCCAGCGGGCGAAATCCAGGCGCGCCCGTTCGCGCTGCCCTCCGAGGCCCAGGTCCCGAGCTACGGGCGGAGATCCGAAGTTCCGGACGACCCGCTCACGCAGCTCGGACCGCTGCAACTCGGTTCAACTCAATGCTGAGTGGCGTTGACCAGGGAGACTTCGGCTCCCGCCTGGCGTGTGCCCCAACCCGTGTTGGAGCAAGTGACCGCTCCGTACCAGCGCATTGCGCGCAGTGCAGTCCAGGCGAACACAACGGCGCAGGGCATCAGGAGCCAGGTCACGGCTCGTGAACGGAGGCGTTCATCGGAACGGATGATGCTCAGGTAGCGCAGCCCCTGGGCCCAGCCGATAAGAAAAGGCAGCAGGAGGAATGAAGCGTCGGGTGTGTGGTGATATCTGACAGGTTCCACGAGCAGTAGCCATGCCAGCACGGTGGTGGACAGGATGACCTGGAACCAGCGCATGAAGTGAATCCAGTAGGCGATGCTGCTCAGAGGCAGGTAGCGCATGCGCCACAGGGAGCGAATGGTTGATCCCCGCATCCAGCGCAGGTACATCCGGCACAGGTGGCCGAATTTTTCTGGCATTGCGGAGAAGACGACGGCGGTGGACTGTTGAACGGTTTTGCCGCGCAACAGGGCGTAAAGGGTAAGCAGGCTGTCGTCGGAGAGCGTGACGGGGCGGCCGCGGAAGGTTTCACCGAGGTAGGCGTCGAGGTTGTCGCGGATGACCGGTGCCCGGTAAGCCGCGAGCGGGCCGGAGTTGACCAAGACGGCGCCGACGGTGGACAGGGCAGAGCGGTCGATGAGCTGCCCGGTCAGCAACCACAGATCGGTGATGCGAGTGAGGAGGTTGACCCGGTGATTTGTGGCCAGGACGATACCGGCAACGGACTGTACTGCCGGTTTTCCGAAGGGAATCAGGACTTCTTCGACGGCATTGGGAGCCAGACAACTGTCGCTGTCGAGGGTGATGTAGATGTCGGCCTCGGGGCTGGCGATGACGCCGTGCCCCTGGGCGTGCCGTTTGCCGCCGTTGGGAACCCGTTTCCACGAGGTACGTATGCCGACGTTGCCCGCCGCTTCGAGCCACCACTGTTTGACGGCCGCGTAGTCGGTGTTGGTGGAGCCGTCGTCGACGACGTGGACGCTGTTGGGCAGACGCGTCTGGTTCAGCAGGGATTGCAGACCCATACGCAGGTAGCCTTCGTCTTCGTTGTAGACGGGGACGAGTACAGCGACATGCAGCTCTGAGAGCTGACAGCGGATAAGATCGGTTGCCTTGAACGGCCGGTCGAAGTGGTACATCACCGTTTGTGTCATCAGCAGCACGAAGGTGACGGCCCATACCGCGCCGAGTCGACCACGAGCGGCGTCGCCGTAGTGCGTGGCGGCGATGGCATGCTGAGCTGCCCAGGCCGCAGCGGCGGTCAGAACGACGGCTCCGGCCAGCACGGCGCCGGAGTGATGCGGGCGCGCGGTGAGCCCGCGGGGTGCGCTCACGACTGTCCGGCAGAGCGGTGGGGGCGGAAGCCGACGCGGACCAGTACAGCACCAAGGCAGACGATGCTGGCGGCGATACCCAAGAGCCACCAACCGGTGATGATGGTCCCACCGACAACGATGGCTCCGGCGGCTGAGCCGGTACGGGCAAGCTGCGAGTTCTCAGACATGAAGTCCCTTTCCGAAAGAGTGGGGGTCGGGCTTGGCGAGGTGGGGGTCACAGGTGCTCGACGTGCGGTGCGGCAGCTACAGCGCGTCGTGTGTCCAGCACGTAGGCCGCATGTGCGCGGACGCTGTCGAAGTCGAACTCGGGGTGATCGGTGAGTACCAGTACGGCGTCGGCGGCCTTGAGTTCGGTCGTGGTCACATCTGTGAGGTGACGCATGCCGTTTGCGCTCGAGATGTGCGGGTCGACGACCGTGCAGGCAGCTCCCTTGCCAACCAGTAGGTCGACCACGTGGCGGGCGGGTGATTCACGCGTGTCGGCGGTGCCCGGTTTGTAGGCCAGGCCCATCACGAGGATGCGGGCGTCCCTGAGGCACTTGGAGCGCTTGTTGAGTGAGTCCTGAAGCCGGTCGACGACGTAGGAGGGCTGGCGTTCGTTGACTTCCTGGGCCAGTTCGACGAAGCGGAATGTCTCGCCCAAGTGCTGACGCACGTGGTGGGAGAGATAGACCGGGTCGATGGGCAGGCAGTGGCCGCCGACGCCCGGGCCCGGTGTGAAGCGCATGAACCCGAACGGCTTGGTTGCCGCGCAGTCGAGCGCATCGCCTACGTCGATGTTGAGTAGGTGCCCGAGCTTGGCGAGCTCGTTGACCAGAGCGATGTTGACATGGCGGAAGGTGTTCTCGAACACCTTTGCCAGCTCGGCCTCTTCAAGACCAGATGCCGGCACGGTGGTTTCCACGACGGAGTCGTAAAAGGCTTTCACCCTCTTCAGGCACGGTTCGGTGAGCCCAGAGACGATCTTGGGAGTGTTTTCCAGCTTCCAGGCCGTGTTGCCCGGGTCGATGCGCTCCGGGCTGAAGCCGACGTGGAAGTCGCGTCCGGCTTTGAGGCCGGAGCCCTTCTCGAGTAGGGGGATGAGCACGTCGCGAGTGGTGCCGGGGTGGGTGGTGGACTCCAGCACCACTGTGGCCCCCGGTTCAAGGCGCTCAGCCAGCACACACGCCGCGTCCCGCACACAACTCAAATCCGGGGCGCGGTCGGTCAGCGGGGTAGGCACGGTGATGACCGCGATGTCGAAACCCTTGAGGTCTTCCGGGTCGGAGGTGGGCGTGTAGGCGCCGGAGCTCAAGGTTTTTTGCAGGCGGTCGGAATCGATGTCTTCGATGTATGACCGCCCGGCGAGCAGCTGCTCGCAGCGATTGCGGTCAGGCTCGTAGCCGGTCACGGTATGTCCGGCCTCGGCGGCCCTCAGGGCCAGGGGCAGGCCGACATAGCCCTGCCCGAGCACGCAGATGTGCATGAACGTTTCCTCATCTTGAGCCGGGCCGTGGGCGTGCACGGCCTGGAAAACGGCACCCCTGAAATGTGACTGGCTGCTCCCGCGGCAGACGGTCACGGTGTCGGGTGTTGCAGGAAGCGGTACGGGAGCGGCAAGCCGGCCCTCTCCAGGGCACAGCGCGCGCTCACGCTGAGCTAGCTGTTTGTCACCGGCCTGTCCGGGCCCTGCCCGAAGGTGCGCGAAGTGCGCCCGCCGGTCTTCACGCCGAAGGCGGTGATGCCGAGTCCCCCCTGGGTCAGCTGATTTCCATACATTGGATCCCCCCTCTGGGTCCGTACGTCGAGCCTGGTGCGAAGGAACGATTCTTCGCCTCGGCGCTGACGCTCCTGAAGTGCGACCGTCTGTTCCTGAAGCAGGCGGACGCGTGGGCGCGTGGAGGCGAGAACTGCGCTACAGCACCGTGCCGCTGATTCCCCGTCGGGTTGCGGCTGCGGCCGGTTGACTCACCGCACCGTCAGGGAGCGGCGTGCGCCCGCTGCCTGAGCGCGCGTCAAGGACTGACTGATCTTCACAAACATTCCTCATGTGTGAACATCAAGAGTTCAATAAGAGTACGCCATGGGTAGATCTCTTTGCCGAAACGAAACCTGTGAATCTACTCTCAGTCAGGTCACGACCCTGCCGAGTGGGGTCGGGGGGTGAGGCAGGGCGCCCGGATGACCGTTTCGACCGTGTTGGCCTGTCTTCACAATTCGCTCGCGGGTCACCCGCAAAGGGTGAGGCCGGGGCCCGGCGGTGTTCCTACCTTGAGGGGTGTCGACTCTCCTCCGAGGAAAGGCGGACCCGAGATGGCCACCGCGTCTGACGCCCCCGTTCTCGACACGCTGACCGCCATGACGATCGACTCGCTCGAGCGGTGTCACATGGACGTGAGCACGCTCGTCCTGACCCGTGTCGCCGCGCTCGTCGCCATGGACGCGCCCGCGGTCTCCTATCTCGCCCACGCCGGCGCCGCGGCCGAGGCGGAACTCACGACCGAGCAGTTGCAGGATGTCCTCGTCGCCATCGCCCCCGTCGTGGGCACGGCCCGTGTCATGTCCGCCGCCAGTCACATGGCCGAGGCGTTCGGGCTCGCCATCGCGCTCGCCGAGTCCGAGGCCGAGACGATCGCCGAGGCGGAGGCGCAGCAGAGCAGGGGCAAGAGCTGAGGGGATCACCCGGGGGCACCCGGAAACACCAGCTGTTCCCCCCGCAGCCTCTGGCCGGGCCCGGCGGCGGCCAGAGGCCGGCTCCGTTCGGCTGCCGTTGCCGGCCTCAGACGGACGGGTTCAGGCTGACGGTCTCAGGCCGTCAGCGGCACCGGGTGCACTTCGTCCGCCCGGTGCCCCGCCCGTTCGTGGATGCGCTGGACCGCTTCCGCCGAGGGTGCCTCGGAGAGGCAGTAGACGGTGCCGGACTCCGGGTCCGCCCAGGCCTTCTCGAAGTGCACGTTCTCCTCGCCCTCGATGGCCAGGTCGGCCTGGTGCGCCTGCCTGAGCTGGTCGGCGGTGATGTCCTTCATTCCGTGGTGGACGTCCATGAACCGGGGCATGGCCTCACACCTCCTCGTGCTTTTCCGTTCCACCTTCCATGCTGCTCCCGTGCCTCCGTCGGGGCGACTCACGGTACGACGTCGAGGGCCCCGGCGATCAGAGATGATGCTGTTGGTTAATCCGGGGCCTGCTCATTTCGCCCCGTCGATCGTTTGATCGGCGGGGCGAAGTGCTGCGAAGTGGCTGGTGCGGGTGCGGGCCCGGGGTTGGCCGGTGAGGTGGGCGTCGAT
>NZ_JBSFIK010000072.1:0-27004 GCF_053597535.1 Streptomyces sp. NPDC001348
ACATGGCGCTGATGAGCCTGGACCCGACCGGGAAGGGCCGCAAGCGGTGGACCATGCGCTGGAAAGCACCCCTCAACGCATTCCAGATCGCCTTCGAGGGCCGCCTGACCCCGAGCAACAACTGACCACTCAACAACCAAGATCAGCCGTTAAATTGACACACCCCCTTTCGGCAGCCGACCTCGGGGGCAGGCCGGGGCCCGGTACGGCCGAGGTGAGCATGGGGTCGGGCAGCGTCGGGGTTCGGAAGCGAGCCTCGCGGAGTCCTCCGGACCGTCGTCCGGAGGACTCACGCTTGCTGTGGCCGGCTGCGATCACCGTCGCCGTGGTGCGGGTCGGACCGTCGGGGCTCGGGACGTGCATGACCCGGCTGCCGCGGGCCGAACTGCCTCAGTCCGGTGGGCAGCGCGACGTTAGGTGTCGAGCCCGTCCGGCGTCCATCCGGTGATGCCGAGCAGCAGGCCGTCCAGCGGGCCGCCGACCGGTTCGGCGCAGCTCCGACCGGGCTGCGGCCCCGGTGGGCCGCAGCCGGCTCCATGGACCCGGCGGCGTAGCAGCTGCCTGTCATCCTGATGCGTCCCTTCAGCCCGGTCGCTAGCACTGACAGCCGGTCCGGTCGCGTCAGCTGCGGAAACGCGAAGGCCAGGTGCCATCGGCCTTCTGCTCCGGCACGGTGTGGTCCTGTTCCCAATGCGCTTACTGGAACTTCGGAGGGCACCGCGGTTCTCTGACGGATGTCCGAACGGGCGTATCGGCCCGAACCCCAGGTAATGAGGTCCAAAGGTCAGGCGAGGAGGAAGGTGAGAGCGCTATAGGCTCCCGCTGCACTTGCTCAGCTTCACAGAGGGGTCCTTTGCGTACTCGCCTTGCTGCCTCTGTCATAGCTGTCGCTGTCGTCGGTGTCTTCTTCAGCGCGCCGACGCTTCCGCGGCGACGCTGCCGTCCACCAACACCGCTCACCACTGCGTCCACCCACCACCGGGGTGTGCTGCTGGACGCACCACAAAACGCCCCGCCGGGGTCGGCCGGGGGTTGCCGGTCCGGGCCGGGCGCGGCGGTGGCTGGGCGGTGCCGGGCGGGGAGGTCGGCCAGGGCCCACCGGGCGGTGTAGAGGCGGTAGCCGGGCTCCAGGCCTCGTACGGTCTTCGGTTCGCTGATGTCCAAGCAGTGGGTGGAGATGGCAGCGGCCACGATCTGGTCGTCCAGGTCGGGGTCGCGGCGGCGGCCGCGCAGGACGAGGGCGAGGTGACGGCGGACTTCGGCGAGCAGGTGCCGGCGGTGGAAGCGGCCACCGTCGCTCATCGGGAACACCGTTGCGGTGACGTCGATGGCCGCCAGGGTGACGTCGACCACGGTGGCGACCCGGGCCCGGATCGGGGCAGCCGCGGCGCGGACGTACTCGAGGAGGGAGTTGACGATGTCGGCGGGCACCCCGGAGGTCAGGATCGCGCTCGTCTTCCACCACGCGCGCAGTTGCGCGAGCGGTCGGGTCCTCTGCTTGGGCGGGCGGGTCTTGCGGGCGGCGATCTGGTTCAGCTTGGCCCGGGCCCGCTCGGAGACCACGGGCAGGAACTTCGGCTCGCCGTCGTCGTCGACGGCGGTGACGTACTCGTGCTCCAGCCCGGTCAGGCAGGCGGCGATCTGGTCGCTGCGCCGGGCGGTCCAGCGGATTAGCTCGTGCGACACCCCGGCGATCCCCATCACTGGCCGGAGCCCCGGGGTGACGGTGCGAGGCTCGGTCGCCAGCCCCAGCGTCTCGCAGACCTCCGCATCTCCTCCGCGCCCGCCAGCCTCACCGGCCCCGACGCCGTCATGAAGACCTTCAGCAAAGTCCTCACCGAAGACCGCACCATCGAAGACGGCCGCGCTCGTCTCCTGGACAAACGCGCCGAACAGAACCCGCAGGGATGCCGCGAACGGGCCGACCGATGACCGCAAATCGCCGCCGCCCTGCGACAGCGCAAGCTCCCCCCTCCCCCCAGCCACCACCATCACCCCCCTCGGAAGACTGTGACGAATGCTGGCTGTCACACCCCGGCGACCGCCCGACTGGGCGTGAGGAGGGTCGTCTTCGACTACATGCGGGACCTGCTGTGGATAAGGCCGGCGGAACGACGCGAGGTGCGCTTCGACACGTCGCGGGCCGGAGCTGTGATGGTCCCGCTGTTCACCACAGCGTCCATCGACGCCCTGCCCGCCGCGTACCCCGAGGTCGACTGGAACCAGGCCCGTTCCACGGGCGCCCACCACGCCGTGGACGCTGTGTCCGTACAGTGCAGCTGAGGCGACGTGAGTGAACATCGCCCGGAGATTGTGTGAGCAAAGGCGCGCGCCGACGAGACCGCAGCGTGCCCGTGCAGCCGGGCGTCGTCCCTGGTCGCAGGGGTCGGACGGCCTCGACCCCACTGAAGCACGGGGTGGGTGCTCGATTGCCTGTGCGAAGTTACTTGCTCATATCGGTCTATGCTGGCGGCGGGCTGCGCAGGGTGTCGGCCGATTGCCTTTTCCGTCCAGCAGTTTTGACAGGAGCGGGGCGCGCCACCGCTCGTACAAACGTTCGTACAGGGACACACGAAAATTGATCAGGCACTTGTTGGGCAGACGAAAAATAGCGAACCAGAAGAAGGGCGCGCTCGCCGGCCTGTCGGTGCCGCAGAGTGCGGGCCTCCTCAGCTTCCGCGTCATCGACCCGGTCGGTGAGCCCCTGGCGCAGGCGCAGTACACGCTGAACGACAGCCAGGGGCGCAAGGTCGTCGCAGGGGAAACGGACCCGTACGGCTGGGGCGTCGTCGTGGTCCCCATCGGCGAGTACCGCATGTCGGTCTCGGCGGACGGCTTCGCCGCGCACCTGGGACACGTGTCAGTGCGAGAGGGGGGTGCTCCCGTCGCGCTCGGCGACCTCACCCTGCATGTCGCGCCCACGCTGCCCCTGCCCGAACCGGGCGAGTGGGAGATCGAGGCCGCGCACACCCGAATAGGCTTCACCGCCCGCCACATCGGTCTCGGCCGCGTGTACGGCGGCTTCGGCAACTTTGCCGGGGCCATCAGGGTCGGCAGCACCATGGAGCACACCGCGATGCACGTCGTCATCGACGCGGCATCGATCGACACCAACGTCAAGATGCGTGACAACCACCTGCGGTCTGGGGACTTCCTCGATGTGGAGAACTTCCCGACCCTGGAGTTCTACAGCGACCGCTTCGTGCACCGCGGCGGCCAGAACTGGGTGATCACGGGCGGTCTCACCCTCCACGGAGTGACCCGCACGGTGGCCCTCGACGCGCAGTACAACGGCGTGCGGGTGGGCATGGAGGGCGAGACCCGCGCCGCCATCCACGCCACGACCGAACTGCACCGCGAGGACTACGACATCAACTGGCAGACCATGCTGGCGCGCAACATCGCCGTGGTCGGCTCGAACATCAAGGTCGACCTGGACATCCAGATCGTCCCCAAGGGCACCGAGCTGGAATTCAAGTAAGCGCCTGCGTCCAGGCCGCGCCGTGCCCGGGAACTCGCAGACCGGCATCCCGCGACGTACGTGGCGTGCGAGTCCTGGCCCATCCTGCGGCTTCCCTGACTTGCGCCCGCGTCCGTACGTGGAGCGCCGCCAGGTGCTCCTGGACATGCTCGCCAACGCCGGTGCGTCGATTGTGCCGGTGTGGTCGACCACCGACCTGGACGAAGCCCTGCTCTGGTATGCGGCGCTCCAAGGAACAGGCGTGGAGGGGGTCGTGGCGAAGCCGCTGCGAGGGGCCTATAAGGCGGGCCGGGTGTGGGCGAAGATCAGGCACGCGGACACCGTCGACGCGGCCGTGGTCGGCTTCACCGGCACCGCCCGGCACCCGAATGCACTCGCCGTACGACTGCCTGATGGACGGGGGCGCTGTCCCAGCGGCTGGCCACGGCCCTGTCCTCGGTCGTAGCCCCGCACATAGTTCCCCCAGGCCGAGCGGGCTTTCACGAAGGTCGACGACTCCTAACCGGGGACGACGCCGTGGTAGAGGTCGTGGCGAACACGCCCCGGCACGCGGTCGTCACCGTGACGCGGCTGCGCTGACCTCTGGCACGGCGTCGGCCGGCGCGGGGGCGGTGGGCTGACGCAGATTCAGGTAGCAGCGCAGCCGTACGCCGGGCTCGGCTCGCCCGCGTACCGGGTCGTGTGCTCCGCTGCCGCTGTCGACCACCGGTCGGCGAGCAGATGCTGGAAGGCCAGAGCGGTGGCGTCGTCGGCGGCCGCGACGTCGACGACGACCAGGCCCGGCTCACTCATGTGCACCTCGTTGATCGGGTCCATGTACGGCACTACGCCCGGCGCCTGGGGCAGGTTCCCTCGCCGTGGTGTCTTCACCCGACCGAGTGGCGGGCGGTCAGGGGCTGTCGCCGCCCCAGTCCCAGCGGGCCGGATCGCCGGGGCGCGGGTCGTACAGCGCCCGGCCTCCGGGGCCGAACTGCCCGAGCTCCGTGAGGAGGGAGACACCGTCGCCGATCGGCTCCCGCTGCACTTGCACAGCTTCAAAGAGGGATCCTTTGCGTGCTCGTATTGCTACCGCGGACCAGATATGCATCGACGCCACCCTGGTCACCCGCCGCTCCGAGAAGGAGCAGGCGGCGGCAACCAGCGTGGTTTCGGCTGTCAGCCGCTGCTGTCATTTCCGGACAACGCCGGCGAGGCTCTGGACGAGATGTTGCGGCCGGGCAACGCCGGCGCGAGCACCGACCACATCACGGTCCCGGAGCAGGCCCTGACACAGACCGCGAGCGGGCGGAGTGCGTCCTGCCCGATGACTCGCGAGCCATCTGTATCGGCACCGGCTGCCTCGTCGCCGGATTTCTCCGACCGGCAGGCCCACGTGGGCGAGATGGCGGCCGACCAGATGGCGAACGAATGGGGCGACTGGGTCAACCGCGCCAATCCCTCGATCCCCTTGCTCGTAGGCACCTTCGCACGCGAGGCGAGTACCGCCCAGGACGGCGCGACGCCGCGAGGCGAAGGAAGGACGGCTGGTGGGCCGACCGCCGCCCTGGGCGGCACGCAGGCGACCGAGCGCGGCATCCCGACGACACCCGGGGTGCCGCGCTCGGTCGGCGTCGGCCGGAAGGCCCCGTCCAGCCGAGTGCCTTCGCTGCGGCACGGTTCAGCCGGTCTCGGCGACGATTCGGGGCCGTTGCGTGTTCATGACGTGCTGGGCCCTTCCTGCGGTCGTCAGGACGAGTCGGGGAGGTCGGCCAGGCGCCGCGCCCAGAAGGAGCGGTCGGTCCAGCGGGCCTCCTGGGCGTGGATGACACGGTGGCCGCGCAGATACGCGCTCCGTGCGGCCGCGACCTTGTCCGCGTATGCGGCGAGGGCGGAGTCCTCGCCGTAGGGGGCGCGCCCCAGGCGAGTGTCGACGGCCAGTCCCGCGCCCAGCCCGGTGTAGAGAGCGGTCAGCACGCCCTGGGAGGAGAGCGGGTCGAACGCGACCGCCGCGTCCCCGGCGGCGGTCCAGCCGTCTCCGCACACCGTGTCCAGGTGCGCTGTGTGCGCGGCGGCGCGGCGGGGCCCGGCAGGTGATGTGGGCGGGGGTCCGTCCCGGTGGATCCATCGGGAGACGTAGCGGGTGGCCGTCATCCGTCGGCGGAAGTGGCGTGCGGTGTGGGAGGCGGCGGGCAGGTCGGCGTCGGTGAAGTAGGCGACCAGTCGCCCGCCGGAGGGCTGCGGGGCGGTGTACCACCAGCCGTCCTCGTCGGACTCGACGAGGGAACGGCGGTCGGTGTCCAGCGGGTCCGCCTCCAGGAGCATGTACAGAGCTGTGAGCCGGTCCCCGACCCGTCGCCGGGCCCCGCAGCGGACGGCGATCGCGGCGGCGCGGCCGGTGGCGTCGATCACCCAGCGGCAGCGCACCGTACGCTCGCCACCGGACCGGGTACCGGGAGGGCCGGTACCGCCGCGCAGGAGCAGGGTCCAGCCGCCGTCCGGCGTCCGCGCGGTGTCCCGTACGGCCGAGCCCTCGGCGACCTCGGCCCCCGCCGCGCGCGAGGCGTCGCGCAGACGCCGGTCGAACAACCGCCGGTCGAGGTGCCAGCCATGGCCGTGCGGGTCGTTGATGAAGTCCACGGCGTGCAGGTCGGCCGAACCCCACGCCGAGAGGCTGCCGTAGCAGGGCAGATGCCCGGAGTCGAGAACACGGTCGGCGACGCCGAGGTCGCCGAGCAGAACCCGCCCGGCGGGCACGAGCGTCTCGCCGACCTTGGGCGGCCCGGTGCCGGCGTCCGCCAGCAGCACCGTACGGCCGGCACGGGCGAGCACGAGTGCGGCGGCGCAGCCGGCCGGGCCGCCGCCCGCCACCACGACGTCGTAGGTGTCCGTGCCGGGAGCGAGTGCGGCGCTCACCGCGCGTCGCGGAAGGGGTCGAGTATCTCGAGATATCCGGCGGTGATCTCCTCCTCGCGGTAGCCGGTCGCCCGGGCGGCCTCGCCGATCACCCGTGCCGCGGAGGCGGCCTCGGCGGTTTCGGGGGAAAGCCTTCCCTCGGGCCGGATGCCCGCCGCCGCGGACAACACGTGCGGACCCGCCTCGGGCATGTGCAGGTTGACGAGGTTCGCCGTGTCCGGTGCCTGGTCGAGCGGTTTTCCCGGGCGCGACTCCACCAGGATCCGTTCCGGGAACTTCCCGTCGCCCACTGTGTAGTCGCGCACCTCGACGATGCCGAGCTTGGACCAGTCCTTGATCATTTGTGTGCGCTGCTGGTTCATGGTGCCGTTGAGGCCGCGCAGCCAGGTCGCCCGCCGCTCGAACGCCTCTTCCCGGGCGCTGTCGTCGCTCCCGGTCGACGGCGTGTTGACCTTCTCGAAGTCCTCCAGCTTCAGGACATGGTTGGGTACCTGGGCAGGCCAGAAGGTCGGCAGGTAAGGGCTGTACCGGGGCCCCAGGTTGGCCAGCACCTCATAGCCGGATCGGCAGCTCGCGGTGTCCGCCTGCCAGGGGGCGGCCATCCAGCGAGTGAGATCTCCGGGTCCCTGTGCGTGCAGGGGGCCGTTGGCGGCGACCGCCTCCTGCGGGGTGAGGGTGGGTCCGTAGTCGGGTTCCGCGGTGCCGGTGGCGCGGTGCAGGATGCGGAAGGGTTCACTGAACATGGTCGGGTGCCTGATCGGCCAGGTGACCTCGCACCCCGGGTGGAACGCGTCGGCGGCGCAGTTCTCCAGGGCCGCCCGGTCCAGCAGCCCCGGCTGCTCGCCGACAGGGGCGTCGTCGACCGTGGGGCGCGGCTGTCGCAGGGGTCCGGCCAGGAAAGCCCCGTCCGCCCAGCGCTGCAGCATCCAGTCCTGGGTCGGGGACAGCACCAGGTGCTGACGCACGGACTTGGGCGTGCTGGCCATGGCGTCGCCGTAGATCCACGGCCACGGCAGCGGGGACTTTCCGTCCCGGTCGTAGTCGCGCAGGGCGGCGTACGTCTGGCGGCGCAGTTCCCGGTTCCGGTCGGACGGATCGGCGAGCCTCTGACGCATGGCAGGCGAGAGGAAGAAGTGGGGGCCGTTCCAGCCGAACTGTGCCGCGAATCCCTGGTTGACCCACTGCAGATCGCAGAACCGTCGGAGGATCGGCTCGATGTGATCGGTGAACGAGATCTGCTGCGGGCGGGTCAGCGAACCGGCCTGGACGAAGACGTCGAAGAGCAGGTCGTGGAGGGTACGTATGGACTTCACGCCGGGGGCGTAGTGCGGAGGCCCGACCACGACCCAGGCCGGGGCGGCGGTCAGATCCTTGCCGTCGATACGGACCGTCGCCGTCACCGGGCCGTCGGACACGTCGTCGTACCAGGTGTTGTTGTTGGCGACCCCGGTGATCGGCTGGTTCGTGTAGGAGGCGGAGTTTCCCCGGCCACCGAGCACCAGCAAGCGGCCGTCGGAACGGGTGGAGATCTCGCCGAGGTACACCGCCTTGCCCATGATCTTGCCGGTGTCGAACTTCTGCGTCTCGGTCTTCGAGCCGCGGACGGTGCGGCTTCCGGGGTCGTTGACCAGCTTCTTCCTCTCGGCGCCCACGACGTCGGCGTTGCGCAGAGCGTATTGCTCTGCCGCGAGCGTATTGCCCTCGGGTATGTCCAGCGCCAGATGGAACTGGTACCAGGCGGCCTTCTTGTTGGCCAGATGCACCGTCCACTGGATCTCGGAGACACCCTCGGTGCCCGGCTTCAGCTCCCTCACCACCTCCCCCGCGGCGTTGTAGCCATACACACGGAACCGTGCGGCCTGCCTGCGGAGCGCCCCGGAACCGTCCTTGTAGGAGCCGGGGTCCGCTGGTTTCTGGTCCGGTGATTCCGGGCCGATGAAGGGTGCTTCGATACTGTTGCCGACCCGGGCGACACCGATGGCGGGATGAATCTTCACCTTCACGATCTGACTGTCCATCGAAGAACCTTCCGTTGGGGGCCGTCGGGATGCGGTCTCGAACGTAAGACGTGCAATTCCGCCCGGGGGTCACACCCCGACGAAGCTGATCGACGGCCGATCATCACTGACCTCCTACCAACTGCTGCCGCACACAAGCGAGTTCGTCGCGGTTGGAGGTATGTGGCCACGGTACGGCTGCCGGCCCGCCTGAGGAGATCGCCGGCGGAACTCACCGGACGCGGCCTCGATCAGCTCACCGCGCCCGTGAGGACCCGGTGCGCACGAAATGCCGTACCGCCCCGCGTCATCGACGGCGTCCTCGCCAAGACCCGCCTCGGTCTTCCGGCCGCCGTGACCTCGGCCATGGAGGTGCACCTGGCCGAGGAGAACGCCCTCGCGCGCCAGGGCGAAGGCCCACGCATACCGCTCTGGCCGCCCACCACCCGCCGTCCGGCCGGATCACCCTGCACCCCGGCCCGGCGGCACGGTACGGCGACGCGCCCGTACCGGAGAGTCGTCCTCCGCGACAAGTCTGAGCTCACCCGTGACGTCCCGCAACAACAACCGCGGGTGAGGTGCGGGAAGGCTCCGGGGCAGGGCTCCACCCGGCGCCAGTCCGTCACCCGTCCGGGGCCGGTGTGGTCCGCGGGAGTGATCCAGAGGGCTTGCCCCAGCTCAGCGCTGACATGGGCGCCTGAGCGGGGCTGATCTCGTCGGTGAGGCCTTGCACGAGGCCAGGCCGGCCTCGTGTCCAGCACCCCGGCGGTCAGCGCGTCCTCAAGCACCGTGCGCTGAGGCAGGTCCAGGCCGAATTCCGATTCGGCCATCGCCAGTACGCGCAGCAGGGCGTCCGGTAGGTCTTCGCCGTGCTCGAAGGGCGTCGAACCGTCGGGCAGGACGAGTCCGGCACCGCGCAGGGCGGGCAGCAGCCGGTCGGGAGCGGCCCCCGAGCGCTCGTGCTCGCTGCCTGGCTCGAAACGGCACACGGTCCGCCCGTCTTCGGCGAGGGCGAAACCTGTGTCGGCGTTGACCGTCCGCCAGAGCTCGACGGCTGACGTGCCGGCCGACAGCGTACCGAGCGCCTGGTCCGGCGCGCGGCCGATGGGACCACCCTCGACGATCCCGAACGCCCAGCCCGCGCTGGCACCGGCCCGCACCACGACACCGTCGGCCGCGTCCTCGACTTCGTCCACGTCCTCCCGAGTCACCGCCGCGGCCACCGGCGTGACCGGCGCCAGGCGCCGCACCAGCTCGGCCGGCTCCAGGCTGCGGGCGAACAGCACCCAGTAGCCGAGTGGGAAGTGGTCCTCAGCCGCGAGCCACCGAACACCGTCCACTGCCACAGCACCTCCTCGAAATGAGCAGCCTTCAGCGGTGGAGCCAGGCTACCGGCCCGTGTTGTGCGGTCCGCCAGGAGTCGGTAGGACCACGGTCGCCTGCGAGATGTACTCCCACCTCCTACGGGCCGGGATCGAGAGCGGTTTCGTTGACATTGACCAGTTGGGGATCTGCTACCCCGAGCCTGTGGGGGATCCAGGGCGGCATCGTATGAAGGCACGCAACGTTGAGAGGTGGTGCCCGGTTTCCGGGCGGCCGGCGCCCGGTGTCTCATCGTTTCAGGTGTCGTCGATCCCGCCTGCGGAGTGCGCATCGACCAGATTCCGCAGGCTGCGGTGACGGTCTGCCGCCTGCGTGCCGACCGGGAGGTGCTTCGGCAGCGGTTCATCGGTCGCGCAGATTCTGCCGAGTTGGTCGACGAGGTGTTACGGGAAGCCGACGCCCTGGACGCGAGCACCTTCGCGGATGCCCGCGTCGACACCAGCGAATTGCTGGTGAACGAGGTGGCGCGGCGTGTCGGGGAGCGAACCGGTGGGTGGCCGGCCTCGGCTCTTGGCCGGTCAGCTGACGCGCCCGAGCCGTCGTCGGTCACCGCCGCAGGCAGGAACTCGGCCCATGCGCAGGCGGAGCCTTCCGCTGATCTTCCGGTTCTGTGGCTGCGGCGCGAACGGCGTCGGCAAGTCGACGGTCGGCTTCGAGGTCTGCCAAAGAGTCCTGGGCGCTGGTGCCACCGCCGCGTATCTCGACCTCGACCAGCTCGGCTTCTGCCGCCCGGTTCCGGATGATCCCGCCAACCACCGGGTCAAGGTCCGCAACCTGGCCGCCGTGTGGCGGACTTACCGTGCGGCCGGGCACAGGGCTTGATCATGTCCGGCCTCGAGGACGAGGCCACGGTCAATGCGTACTCCGACGCGATGCCTACGGCCGAGCTCACGCCGTGCCGACTGCACTCCGGACGGCAGCACCTGACACAACGCATCACGTCCCGCGGACAGGCGGCAGTTGGGCCCAACCAGGCGATCCGCTGCGGGTGCAGTCCGTCACGCGCCTGCTCCACGTCGCCGACCAAGCGGTGGCATCGGCCGCCAGCCTGGAAGATGCCGGGATCGGTGATCTGCGCATCGACACCGACGGACATACCGTCGAACAGGTAGCCGATGCGATCACCGCCGATGCCGCAATGTCAGAGCTGTGCACCTAGAGATTTCGTCCAAGATGACGGCTTTGGAGAGGCCCGGGCCGAGGGACCGACCGTGCCCTTGAAAACTATCAATCCCCGTGGGCTTCGCGGGAGGTCGACTGACCGCTTCTGCGGGAGCTTCGGCGGGTGATTCGCCTGGTCAAGTACCTGAATCTGATCTCAGCTCTGCAATGCGTCTGGTGCTGTCTTGATCACGCGGTGGTGGTTGGTCCGAGTCACTACGCTGAGCGCCTTCGCACCTCGGGAGGTTCGGTTGGTACGGCGGAGCACGCTCGGGCAGGACTTCCGGCGGTTGTGGGGCGCCTACGCGGTCAGCGCAGCGGGCAGTGCAGTCGGCATGGGGGCACTGCCGTTGATTGCCCTCCTGGTGCTGGACTCCTCTGCGTTCCAGGTCTCTTTGCTCGCTGCGTTGTCTGCAGTGGCCAGTGGAGTGATCGCTCTGCCGCTCGGTGTGTGTATCGAGCACCAGTACAAGCGGCCGGTCATGATCACCGCCGACCTGGCCCGCTGCGTTCTGCTGGCGAGCGTGCCGGTCGCCATGGCTTTCGGCAGGCTCACCTACATCCAGCTGTGCGTCGTAGGCGTTCTCCAGACGGCGGCGTCTGTCGCGTTCGACGCGGCGAGTGGCGCGCATCTGAAGGCACTTGTCCTGCCCGAGCACCGCCTTCGTGCCAACAGCCTTTTTGAGACGACCAACTGGATCAGCGTCAGCGCCGGCCCGCCCGTGGGCGGGCTTCTCATCGGGGCGCTGGGCACGGGCGCCACGATGGTGGTCGACGCGCTGTCCTTCCTCGGATCGGCCCTGGGTATCCCTCGCATCCGGCAGCCTGAACCCTCGCCACCGGCCCGCGCCGCCACCTCTCACCTGGGCCGCGACATCGCTGCCGGCTGGCAGTACCTCCTCCGGCACCCAGGACTGCGGCCGCTCTTCTTCAACGCGCTGCTCTTCGGTGGATCCATCATGACGACTTCACCGCTGATGGCCGTCCTCATGCTGAATGACCTCGGCCTGGCACCGTGGCAGTACGGACTCGCCCTGGGGCTGCCGTGCCTGGGCGGCGTGCTGGGCTCACGCTTGGCCCCACTGTTCACCCGGCGATTTGGACAGCGCCGCATTCTGTTGCTGTCCGGTGTTGCGCGCACGCTCTGGACGATCCTGCTGCCACTGACGCCCTCCGGTGCCCTCGGCGTGTTCGTCATCGTGGCCGCCGACTTCGGCCTGCTCTTCTCCGCCGGGGTCTTCAACCCGTCGTTCACCACGTTTCGCATGGCGGCCACACCGGACGCGTTCATGTCCCGCGTCGCCACATCCTGGTCCGTCGGTTCCAAGACGTGCCAGGCCGCCTTCATGATCGCTGGTGGTCTCATCGCCGCCCCAGTGGGGGTCCGCGGCGCCCTGCTCATCGCTGGGCTGCTGTGTATGGCGAGCGCGCTACTCCTGCCATGGCGGAAGGAACGCATCTCCACAGGGAATGTTCCGGTGCCCACGACGGAAGCGCCCCCATCCCCGGTCACGGATAGTCCCTCCGCATAGCGGTTTCGCCGGATTGCAGTGATGCGGCTCTGTCGGGGTGGGAGAGTAATGCTCAGGGGCTGCGGTCCCGGCCCGGTGGCCTCTTGATGACGCTGGTGACCGTCGGTGCCGAGATGATCAGTCTCGTTGGGCCTCGCGGGAGGCTGGCTGTCCTGCGGCAGTGGCGGAGACTGCAGCGGACCCGGCAGAGGGTGGCCGCGATGCAGCGGGGAGAGCAAGCGGAGTGTCCGGCTTGCGGGCGATCGTGGACGGTGGGGGTGGAGCGGTCGAGGGCGGCGGTGTACTGCTCGGACCGTTGCCGGGTGCGGGCCTGTCGTCAGCGGCGGCCGTCACGGAACGGCGTTACGGAAACGCCGTAGCCGAGCGCCTCGCGAACACTTCGAACCCCCTTTGTCTAAGACCAACGTTGCAGTTGGGGTCGTGGGCGACCTACAGCCGGAAACGCATCCCCAACATGAACGTTGGAGTCTGGAAAGCATGAAAGGGACAGCAACCGGCAGCCGTGCCGGCCACGCCCCCTCCGCAGGACACCGGCCGTCGGCATGGCTCATCGGCCTCCTGGCCCCGGCCGTGGGCACGACAGTCGAGGTCGGCTGCGGATCCGGGATCGAGTATGGGCACCCAATAGCGTGCGGTCATGGCGACGTCCCACAGGGGGCGGCCCGGGGCCGCCAAGTCGAAATCGATCAGGGCAACGGCACGGCCGTCGCGGAAGACGACGTTTTCCGGGCACACGTCGTTGTGGCACAGCATGGTTCCCCCCTCCGGGTCGGCCAGGTCCCGGGGCCACTCGGCACGGGCGTCGACCGCCACGGCCGCGCCGGTGTCATGCAAGCGCCGCAGCAGACCCCCCACCGATTCGAGGGCAGCCTTCGTCATCGCCCAGTCCGGAAACGGCGGCACAGCCACGTCACCCGGAATGAAGGTCAGCTGCTCACGGCCATCCGCGGTGAGACGGACAGGGGTCGGCGCCGCGGCGAAACCGTGCTCCTCCAGCGCGAGGAGATAGGCATGCAGGGCGCGCGCGTGGTTCGGCGCCGGGCGCTCAACCAGCGCACCCCGGCGGAAGACCGCCCCCGCATTCGCCATCCCGCCGACCAGCGCCTCGCCCTCAGCCGTCACGACGATCACGCTATCGCCGGATCGACCCCATGCGGGCCGATCCGCGAACTCGGCACGAAAATGTGCTCCCAGGCTCACACGCCGGTCAGGGACACAGTCCATGGGTCCCCTGGGCCATGCCCACCATCAGGCGCGATCGCCCAACACGGCGAAGCGGGGCTAGCGCTTCACTCGATAGCGGACGTAGACGACTCTCGAGCTGAAGGTGCGGGTCTCGACGAGTTCGAGATCCACCCGGCGCTCGTGCTGGGGGAAGAACGGAACGCCACCGCCAACCAGTACCGGGTGGACCCTGGCCCGGTACTCGTCGATCAGATCCAACGCGGCCGCCTCGGCGGCGAGCGTCGCGCCGCCGATCGCGATGGCCCCCTCCCCCGGCTCGGCTCGCAACCGCTCGATCTCCTCCGCCAGGCCGCCGGTGGCCAGCCGGGCATTGCCCTGTACCGCCGACAGCGTGGTGGAGAACACGACCTTGGGGAGCCGTTTCCAGATCGCGGCAAACTCGAGCGTCGAGAAGCCCAGCGATGCATCCTGATCAGCGGTCTCCCAGTACAGCATCGTCTCGTACAGCCGTCGCCCCAGCAGGTGGACGCCGGCCTCTCGCACCTCGTCCGTGGCGAAGCGGAAGACCTCCTCGTCGGGCACCGTCCAGTCGAAGCCGCCGTCCGGCCCGGCGATGTAGCCGTCAAGTGAGACATTCATGGAATAGGTCACGCTGCGCATCAGGAGTCCTCCTTGGTGACGGGTTCGACACTACGGTCACCGGATGCCGCATGACTGGTCATGGAGCAGTTCCATGTGCTCCCTGCCCTCGTCGCGACGAGGTTCGCGAGGCCGACCGCGTGCCCCAGGGTCATGCCCGTGACCCCGTGTCTGGCAGGACACCACCACGGTCCGAGCCGCCTCCGGGCGGTGCCCGGCGAGCCTCCGAGCGGGCCGACCGGCCGGAGACGCCGGCCGGTCACGGCCCCCGGGCGGTCCTGGCGCCGAGCCTCACGTCGCCCCGGGTGTCAGCACCGCTTCCAAAGGAGCCGGTAGGAGGCGCCCGGAACGTCCGTCGAACCCATAGTGACCGCGCCGGGGCGGTTCCCCGAGCCGGCGCTCACCTGCAGGGAGGTGTTGACGTTGAGGTACCGCTGCGAGCCGCACGGTGCCCAGACCAGCCGGTTGTCCGGCACGCTGTCGGACACGGCCCAGTCGTCCTGGTACGGCCCTGTCAGCGGGTGGGACTGGAAGACGTCGTCCGTCGTCCCCTGGAAGTAGTAGTCGGACTCGACGGTGGCGGTCGCGCCCGCGGGCAGCGAGGCGTGGCCGCGGTGGTCCAGCCCGAAGAGGGCATAGGTATAGGACGCCGGGGCCTTGACGTCCAGGACGAGCTGGCAGTTCTTCCGCGCGTCGGCCGGTACGGCACTGCCGCCGGCCTGGGCGGTGTAGGCGCCGTACTTCACCGTGAGCGTTGAGTTGTCGGGGGACACCGTGACACCGGCCGTGCCCGCCGGACATCCGGAGCCGTTGATCGTCTTGATGACGACCTGGGCCCCCGCGGCCGGCTCGTCGGCGGCCGCCGACCCCGATGGGACCGACAGCAGCCCGACGCATAACGCCGCCACTGCTCCGCTGGTGACGAGAAGACGAGACATGACTCTCCATTCGCAGTACGGCTGGTGACGGAGTCCCACAGGCATGACGAGGAGCGGCCGCCCCCACCCGCTTCGGCCGGAGCCGGTTCGGTCACCGGGGTGCGCACGGCGGCGGAACCGCCCGTACGGCTTCGCGCGACGTCGTCGTACGGTCAACATCGCGGGTCGGTGGGCGACCCCCCGGGGTGGGAGCGCGCCCACTATAGGGGGGGCCTGCCCCCTGCGGAAGAGACGAGTGCGGCACAACCTCCGCGGCTATGACTGCCCCGAGGCTGCTCCGTCCTGTCAAGCCGTGCGAAGAAGGTCTTCCACGTCCGACTGGGTGGCGGCGTGGAGGACGGCGGACCGGACAGCTGCAGGTCGTCAACGCGATCCTTGTCGGCGCGGAGGAGAACCGAGGGCACTGCTTCGGCGCGGGCCGGTCCTCGTGCGGGATCTGCTCACCGACAGCGGGATCGAGCCGTCCAGCCCTCTCGTGCAACTGTGGCCGTCCTGCGATGTCGCCGCATCGTGGATACCGAGCAACCGTTCCATTGAAGATCTACACAAAAGGGAAGAATATACTTTATGCGTCCGTATTAAACTATTTACTACGTCATGGCACGGCCAGGTCGTCCGTGATGTGACACAGCACCCACGGGTCCGGAAGGCAGCGCGGACGCGCGGCGAGCAGGAGGCGAGATGCCCGCTGAGAACGGCGAGCACAGCGGCACCGGAATTGTGGCACCGCCGAGGCCGGGCGCGCGGGGGGCACGAGGCGAAGAAGAGCCGCCGATGTCGCAGACGCTGATGCTGGCCCTACGGCAGGCCATGGCGTGCATGGACGGTCTTGGTGCGCTGGCGCACTGGCGCAGTGCCGGCCGGTTGCGGCTGGTCGCAGTCTGTGGGCTGGAGGCTCCGAGCGCCGCGGCCTGGGCGGATCTGGGACTGGACGAGCGAGCGGCACCGGCGCGGGCGGTGCGCAGCGATGCATACGTTTGGGTTGCCGGGGACGGCACGGACACTGGTGCTCTTGGTACAGCCGCGGTGCCGCTGCCCGGTGCCGACGGACCGATCGGGGCGCTGTCCGTCCTCACGGCTGAGCCAGGCGAACCGGACTCGGCGCGGCGTTCTCTCCTTCGGACACTCGCGGCATGGGTCGCGGGGCGCCTGACCACCATCTGCGGTACACCGCCCAGCACCGACGCGCCGCACGAGGCGTCCGCCCTGGGCGCGTCCAGTCTCGGCGCGTCCAGTCTCGGCCCGCTGGATGGCCTCCGTACCACGCGGGAAGGCCTGCTGACAGTCGGCGACGACTGGCGGATCACCTTCGCCAGTGAAGAGGCCGAAGGCCTGCTCGGCGACGGAAGCACGCCACTCGTCGGCAGCATCGTGTGGAAAGGGCCTGCGGGTCGCCTGCCCGGGCTGGAAGGCCGGTGCAGGAGGGTGGCAGCCGAGGGTCAGCCGGTCACTTTCCTCTGCCGATCGCCGAGCGATCAGCGGCTCCGCCGGGTTCGGCTGGTACCGGCGTCGCGGGGCAGCGGTCTGGCGATCCACTTCGTCGACGTCACCGAACCGCTGGTGGACACCTTCGGAAACACGGCCGCCGACACCGGTGACGGACGTGCGGCCGAGCGACCCGTCCGGATGAGCGAGGTCACCGCCGCGCTGGCCAAAGCCGCCACCGCCTCGGACGTGGTACGGGTCGTCGAGGAGCGTGTACTGCCCGCACTGGGTGCCGACGGTCTGCTGGTGCAGGGGCTCGACAACGACCGGCTGCGTCTGATCGGCTGCGTCGGTTATCCACAGAGCTTCATCGACGTGGTCGGCACACGGCTTTCCCCCCTGGCCGCCAGCCCCGCGGTCGCCGACGTGCTCCGCACGGGCACACCCCGGTTCGTCGAAACCCAGGCCGAGTATCTCCGGCTCTACCCAACGGCGCAGTTCCTCGCAGACGCGTCGCCGAAGAACGCATGGGTCTTCGCACCCCTGATCGCTTCGGGGCATCCCATCGGATGCTGCGTCATATCCTTCACCCGGCCGCATTCCTTCGGTGACGAGGAACGAAACCTGATCCTGGCTCTCAGCGGGCTGCTCGCACAGGCCCTGGAGCGGGCACGCCTGTACGACGTGGAGCACGCACGCGCGCAGGGGCTCCAGCGTGGCCTGCTGCCCAGGACTCTGCCCCGTCTGCCCGCTGTCCGCGCCGCAGCCCGGTACCTGCCCGCCAGCAGGAGCGAGAAGGTGGGCGGCGACTGGTACGACGTGATCCCCTTGTCCGCCGAGCGCGTCGCCATGGTGATCGGCGACGTCATGGGACACGGCATCGCCGAAGCCGCCACCATGGGGCGACTGCGTACGGCCGTGCGTACCCTGGCCGACCTGGAAATGGCTCCTGACGAACTCCTTTACCACCTCAACGAGCTGACGAGCGACCTCGGCGAGGACTGCTACGTCACATGCCTGTACGCCGTCTTCGACCCGGTCACCCGTACCTGCTCGTTCTCCCTGGCCGGCCATCCCCCGCCGGTCGTCGTTCACCCTGATGGCACGGTGCGTTGCCCCGAGGTCGCGGCCGACCCGCCACTGGGCGCCGCCGAACCCCCGTTCAAGATCCATGAACTGCACCTGCCCGAGGAAAGCATCCTCGTCTTCTACACCGACGGCCTCGTCGAATCCGCCACACGCGACATCGACCACGGCTTGATCCAACTCCAGCGGACCCTGGCCGACGCAGTGGCCGGTTCGACGTACTTCCCGGCGGGACCGGCCGGACACCGCGACGATGCCGCGGAGCAGCGCCTGGACCGCCTGTGCGATCTCGTCGTCTCGGCCCTGCTGCCCGACGTCGAGCAGACGAGCGACGACATGGCGCTTCTGATCGCCCACACACGGGCGACCGCCCCGGAGGACATCGCCTCATGGAGTCTGCCGGAACATCCGTGTGCGGCCGGGCAGGCACGTGAGTATGTGCGCAAACAGCTCGCCATCTGGGGATTGGACGACTGCGTGATGACCACCGAGCTGATAGTCAGTGAGCTGGTCGGCAACGTCATCCGGCATGGCCGGGGCCCCATCCGCCTGCGGCTGCTGCGCAGTCGCTCGCTGGTCTGCGAGGTCTACGACGGCAGCCTGACCACGCCCCGCATCCGCCGCGCGACGCACACCGACGAGGGCGGTCGCGGCCTCCAGTTGGTGGCGGTCCTCTCCCAACGCTGGGGCGCCCGCTACCTCCATGACGGCAAGTGCATCTGGACCGAACAGGACCTCCCCGCCCCCGAGTGACTCCGTTCGGCGTGGGCGATGAGACGGTGCTGCTGGAGAAGCGTGCTCCGGCCGGCCGCGCTGCACGCGTGGGCGCCGCCCTGGTCGGCGGTACGTCCAGGTCATGGCCGGACGGCGTGCGTATTCGACTGAAGATTTGTGGCGGCGTTGCCGATCCAGCATTCGCGCTTGCGACGACCGCTCGACCGGGCCGCTCGTCCAGTGACCGCATACGTTCGCCGGGGTGGGTCAAGGTCTTCCCTCCGTAAGAGATCAGGGAGACGCTGGACGCGGAGGGTGACATGACATGGATGGGCCCTGGCAACGCCGACGAGGTGACGGTCCCGGACCTGGTCGGGCTGATCGTGACCCACGCACGGGATGTCGCATGGGCGGCGGGCTTGGTCATCGCCGCTGACGATCCGGACGGGCCACCGGTCCGGGCGCTGACCTGGCCAGGAGTCTGGGTGGTCACCGCCCAGCGCCCCGCCCCCGGCTCGCGGATGCGCCGCCGGGGCTCCCTGGTGGTCGAATTCAAGGAACTGCCTGACGACGGGGCTGGGGATCGGGAACCGCGCCGTCCGCCGCCCGAACTGAACGTACTTGCTGCTGAACCGGCTCCCGAAGCAGATCTCGGCCAACCCGGTGGACGTCTATTGCCACCGCACTAGCGGTCCACACGCAACCCTGCCCGTCGCCCGGCAGCGCGACCAGGCACGCCTGCCGGGGGCGGGCGGATTCAGCACGTGGAGCTGCTGAAGATCTTTACTCCGTTGGCCCTGTGGGAATCGGTGAACAACGTCTCGCTGTTCGGCTCGAGGCAGATCGAGCCGTCGCTCTGGAGCCGCAGATGCACCACGTCTCATTCCGGGTGTTCACCAGCGCCTTCGCGGTGCACTCGGAGCATGAACCGACGAAGAGCACTAAACCGCAGGCCGATCCCGCCGTATCGGTGGTCGGTCCTGACGACGGCGAGACGATCGTCATGGGCTCGACGCGCATGCGCGTCGAGCCAGGTTCGACCGGTGAATGCGGTCGTGGGGAAGCCGGCCCACGACCGCTGTCCTCACTCATGAACATCGAACACGCCGCCGCCCCGTGTGCTGCTCATGAAGGAAAGGATCAAGGTGAAACTCCTTCGGAGAGACGGGAGCGGCCTGCAGCGGGCCGCTCTGTGGCCGGACTGGGGAGATCAGGTCGTGCCGGGACGCGCCGGATTCCCATCAGGGGCGCACATCGACGTAGTCTCCGGTGGCTTTGGCCGGGCCGGTGGTGTTCGTGCCGGTGAAGCTCCACCTCCAGTAGCCGTCCCTGACTGCTTTGACCGTGGTGAGAAGGGCGCCGGTGCCGCTGGTGTTCACCGTCGCCACCGTGGTGTAGGTGCTGCTGTCCTTCGGGCGGAACTGCAGTTTCACGGCTTGGCCCGCGTATCCCGCATACCGGTAGGTGTCCCAGTTGGCCCTCGCGAGTTTGCCGGTGATGGTGATACGAGCGCCCTTGGCCACCGGCTCCGGTGAGGCGTCGACCGTGAGCCGCGCGGCACGCTTGAGACGGAACGACCCCACGCCGGGGGCGAAAACGGAATCGCCGTCGTTCGCGTCGACCAAGGCGTCGACCGACCACGTTCCCGCGTTGGTGTTGGCCAGGTCCACTGGGTCGTCGCCGCCCGGAGCCGGGTGGGCGTTGACCGTGAACACCGTCGTGCATGCCGTCGCGGTCTCGCAGGACGCATCGGTGGTGTAGAAACCGCCGTGCGGCCCCATCAGATCGACATCGGCGAAAGACAGACCGGAGTCATCCGATCCGGTGACCGTGACCGGGAACTGCACATTGCGCGTTGTACCCACGATGACGTCATGTCCGGAGTTGACGGTGGCACCGCTGACCACCGGGTCGCTGGAAACGAGATCGGACGCGGCACCGGCCGAGGTACCGGCCGCCGCCAGCAAAACGGCGACGGCCCCCACCACGGCACCGCGGCTCGTAGCGCGGCCAACGGGTTTGCGCCGTACGGCGCGTCCGGCTGAGATGGGCGGGGCGATGGCGCGCCCGCCGCTTTGTCTGTCGCCGGGTGGTGCGGCGAAGCGGCTCATGAATCCTCCCTGGGATGACAGGCCTCACTGGCAACGACACCGGACTCGCAGGCAGTTGACGGAGTGAGCAGGAGACCGATGTGCGTCACTCCCTACGACTGCCGAACCGGCCCGATCGTTGCCCCGGCCGAGGCGTGAAAGCAACCAGCCATTCGCCAGGAGTCGGACAGTGGACGAAAAAGATGGTCCGGTACCGCTTCACCGAGCGGCCTGGCCCTGCGCCGAGTCGTGCGAGCTTGCCGCCCGGCTCAGCGAGTCGGAGAGGCAGTTGATCCGCGTGTCGGTTGCCGCTGCCCTGGCCCTCGGCTCCACAACGCTGCGGGCCCCTGACCGAACGTCGACCGGTTCGCCTGACCGGAACCGCACCTCTCGACAGTCATGCGACGCATTGACCCCACGGTGCCATGGCGGTTGCATCCTTGTGGCCCTCCGGTGGGGAACCGGAGAGAAGGACCGTTGTCCTGCCTCAGGGGGAAAGTTGAGGAGAAACGCGAATCGGAGCGCCACCAGACGCGCGGGGGGCGGCTTGGGCGCCACGGTCGTGGTCTGCGCGGTCATGACGGTGTTGCCCAAGGTCGCTTCGGCCGAGCCCACGATCGTGCCGGGCGTCGCGGGTGACAGCGGCGCCGGGGTCGAGCGGATCAGTGTCGCGACCGACGGTACCCAGGGCGACGGCGACTCCGCCGGTGCCTCGATCACGAGCGACGGCCGGCGTATCGCCTTCTCGTCGTTGGCGAAGAACCTCACACCCGCCGACCCGGTGACATGGGAGGCGGCGGCTCTCCGAAGCCCGGAGTCCCGGGGCGGAACGTGATGCCGGGCGATGAATTCATATTCCGCTCCCCAGGCGCCGTTGACACTTGGTGAGGCCATCTGCTTGAATGGCGCATGTCAAAGGATCAAGCTTTCCTGTTCAGTGCCGCAAACCACGGGGGAGGCGAGCGGGTATTTGAGTGATTCCTTAGACCGCCGAGACGTGCTCGCGCATTCCGCTTTCGAGAGCGCGGCCGCGTCAATCCCCGATCGCACAGCAGTACTGAACTCAGGCGTCCACACCACTTACCGATCCCTCAATCAGCGGGCCAATCAGCTTGCCCGCTACCTGCGGGCACGAGGCGTCGGCCCGGACGTGCCGGTGGGTATCCGCCTCCCCCGCTCGACGGACCTGGTCACCGCCGTCCTCGCGGTACTGAAAGCCGGCGGTGCCTTCATGCTCGCCGACCCGGCGCAACCCGCCGTGCGGGCACGCGGCTTCTTCGACGCAGCCCGCCCTCCCGTGATCCTGACCCGCGGTCACTTGGCCGAGGATTTTGCAGGTTCGGGTTCCAAGTTTTTCTTATTCGATTCCGACTTGCCGACCATCGCCGACCTGGACACCGCCGACCTGCCGTCCGTCATAGGCCCGCAAAATCTCGCCTATATCGTCCGGACATCCGGTTCGACGGGTGTCCCGAAAGAAGTTCTGGGTACGCACGGCGGAATGGTCGGGTGCATGTCCTGGCTCCAGACCCATTATCCGGTCGGGCCCGGCGAGATGGCCGCCCAGCGGACCTCTCCCGATTTCGTCGACGCCGTCTGGGAAATCCTCTCACCGCTCAACGCCGGAGCCACCCTCACCGTCGTACCGGAGGCCACCGCGCTCGATCCCCGGCTGCTGCTGCGCTTCCTCCGGCACCACCGCTGCTCCCGTCTGGTGCTGGTGCCCTCCCTGCTGAGAGCCCTGCTCAAGGAACTGGCCGCCGCTCCCACGGCCCTGCCCGTGCTGGACCACTGCCTCTCCAGCGGCGAGGAACTGCCCGCCGACCTCGCCGGGGAATTCCGCCGGCTGCTGCCCGAGAGCCGACTCGTCAACGTGTACGGGATGTCCGAGGCCGCGGCGGACGTCACCTGGCACGAGGTCGGCGAACGCGACGAGGGCCGGCACCGTGTGCCGCTGGGGGCCGCGATCCCCGGCGCGTACATCCGCCTCCTCAGCCCCGGCGGGGTCTCACCGGTGAAGGACAGCGAGGTCGGGGAGATCTGCGTCGGGGGCGAGGCACTGGCCCGCGGCTATCTGGGCCGGCCGGGAGCGACCGCCGCCGCGTTCGTACCCGACCCCGCCTCCACCCGTCCCGGGGCACGGGTGTACCGGACCGGTGATCTGGCGCGGCGGCTACCGGACGGCAGTCTGGAATACCGGGGGCGCGCCGACCACCAGGTGAAGATCCGCGGCAGTCGGGTGGAACTCGCCGAGGTGGACGCGGTGCTGGCCACCCACCCCCTGGTGCACGAGGCAGCCTGCGCGGCATGGCCCGCACCGGACGGGGGCTCGCCGCAGCTCGCCGCGTACGTCGTGGCCGACGAGCCGCTGTCCCCCGAGGACCTCAGGGAGTTCGCCGCCGAGCGGCTGCCCGGCCACATGGTGCCGAGCACCTGTCTCACGCTGCCTGCCCTCCCGCGGACCGCCGGCGGCAAGGTCGACCGTCCGGCGTTGCCCCCGCCTTCCGGTCGGCGCCCCCGAATCCGGACGCCCTACACGCCCCCGCGCAGCCCGGACGAGAAGCTGGTCACCACCGTATGGTCGCGGACGCTCGGTGTCTCGCCCGTCGGCGTCGACGACGGCTTCGTCGCCCTCGGCGGCAACTCGCTGTTGGCGATGAGCGTCGCCGCCGAGCTGCGCGAGCGGACGGGAGCCGAGGTGCCGGCCTCCGACGTCTTCGCGTGCCAGACGGTAGCCCGCCTGGCGGAGCGGCTGGCGGCATCCCGGTACCGGGCGGCTGCCCCCGCGCACCCGGGCACCGTACGGCCCGCGGTCGAGCCGTCACCGCAGCCGGCCGAGGCCGATCCGCACTCCTGGCCCCTCACGCCCGGGCAGCGCGGACTGCTGTTCCTCGACCGCCTGGAACCCGGCAGCCCCCGCTATGTGCTGCCCTACGCCTTCCGGTTCACCGGCAGGCTCGACACCGACGCCCTGGCGACCGCGCTGCGGCAGGTGACGGCCCGCCACCCGGTTCTGCGGACCGTCGTGACCAGCGCCTCCGGCGCGGACGGCCAGACGGTGCGCCGCGACGGCCGGACCGTGCCGGCCCAGCACGATCTGACGTCCGTGCCTGAGCCGGAACGCGAAGCTCTCGTCGACGCCCACCTCACCGACCTGGCCCGGCGGCCGTTCGACCTCGCCCGGGAGCACCCTGTGCGTGCCGCCCTGCTGCGTACCGCCGACGACACATGGGTCCTGGGGCTCGCGGTCCACCACATCGTCGCGGACGGCGCCTCGTTGCGGCTCGTTCTGCGCGACCTCGCCGAGGAGTACGCCGCTGCGTGCGCCGGCACGGCCGCGGACCGTCCGTACCCGGCGCTCGGCTACCGGGACTTCGCCCTGCAGCAACACCGGGACACGGCCCGGGACACCGCGGCGCTCGCCCACTGGCGTCAGCGGCTGCACGGGCTCCGCCCGCTGGACCTCCCCACGGACCGTCCGCGCACCATCGCCACCGACAGCAGCGGCAGCGTCTGCCGAGTGAGCGTGGAGCCCGGCACCACCGCCGCACTGCGCGAGCTGGCCGACGCCGGCGCGACCTCGCTGTACACCGTCTTACTCACCGCCGTGAAGGTGCTGCTGCACCGGTGGACCGGGCAGACGGACATCGCGGTGGGCGCGCCCGTCTCGCTGCGGGACAAGGACTTCGAGGACGTCGTCGGGTTCTTCACCGACACCGTCGTCCTGCGCAGCGACCTCGCCGACGATCCTCCGGCCCGCGAACTCCTGGACCGGGTGAGCGCAACCCTGCAACAAGCCCTGCGACACCCTCGGTTGCCCTTCCAGAGCCTGGTCGAGGAACTGGCACCCCAACGCCTGCCGGGCCGTTCCCTGCTCTTCGACGTCATGGTCGCCCAGGACGACAGCCCCGAGACACTGCACCTGCCCGGTCTGACGGCATCCCGGATGCCCCTGCACACCGGCGCCGCCATCTTCGACCTGACCTTCCACCTCACCGAGGCCGGCGCACGCGGACTGGACATCGCCCTGGAGTACCGTGCCGCGCTCTTCGACCCGGGCACGGCGGAACGCCTCCTGCAGCACCTGAGGGTTCTGATCGAGGCCCTGGTCCGCGAACCGGGGAGCCGGATCTCCCGTCTGCCCATGCTCGGCGAGGCCGAACGGCACCGGCTGCTGGTGGAGTTCAACGACACCGCCCAGCCCGTCCCGCGGGCCGCCATCACCGACCTGGTGTGGGCGCAGGCGGCCCGGACCCCGCATCTGTCCGCCTGCCGCAGTGCGGGCGCGGAGCTGACCTACGCGCAGCTCACGCACTGGGCGGGACGTGTCGCCACCGTGCTGCGCTCCCGCGGCGCCGGCCCGGGGAAGGTGGTCGCGGTCTGCGCGGGCCGGGGACTCGCGCTGCCCGTGGCCCTGCTCGCGGTGCTGGCCACCGGTGCCGCCTATCTGCCGCTCGACCCGGACCACCCCGAACAGCGTCTGCGCTGGATGTTCGAGGACAGCGGAGCCGTCCTCGTCGTCACCGACCGGGAGTCCGCCGGCCGTCTGCCCGGGAAACCGGACGTGCTGGTCCTCGAGGACGAACCCGGACCGTCCGTGCGGCAGGCGGCCGCGACGGAAGATCCGGCGCCCGCGCCGACCGCACGGCCCGACGACGTCGCATACGTGATCTACACCTCGGGCTCGACCGGCGTGCCCAAGGGAGTCCAGGTCGAACACAGGTCCGTGGTCAACCGGCTGCTGTGGACGCACCGCATCGTGGAGTGCGCACCGGGACTGCGCGTCCTGCAGAAGACGCCGGTCACGTTCGACGTCTCGGTGTGGGAGATCTTCTGGCCGCTCGCCTCCGGGGGCACCCTGGTGTTCGCGGCGCCCGGCGGGCACGGCGACCCCGCGTACCTCGCCGGCCTGATCGGCGCCGAGTCGGTGCAGGTCGCGCACTTCGTCCCGTCGATGCTACGAGCTTTCGCGGCGGCGGAGGGGCTGGCCGCGCTCCGCGGGCTGCGCCTGCTGTGCCTCAGCGGCGAGGCCCTCGATCCGCACCTGGCACATGCGGCAGCGGAGACGCTGGGCCCGGACGTCGCCGTCCACAATCTGTACGGACCCACCGAGGCCTCCATCGAGGTCAGCCACTGGCAGGTGCGCCACCGGCCGGACGGGCGGGTGCCGATCGGGCGGCCCATCGCCAACACGCGTCTGTACGTCCTCGGCACCGACCTCTCACCGGTGCCCACGGGGGCACCCGGCGAGCTGTACATCGGAGGGACGGCACCGGCGCGCGGCTACCTCGGCCGCCCGGCACTGACCGCCGAGCGGTTCGTGCCGGACCCCTTCGGTCCCCCGGGAAGCCGCCTGTACCGGACCGGCGACAAGGTGCGGTTCCTGGCCGACGGGGAGATCGACTTCCTCGGGCGGTCGGACGGCCAGGTGAAGATCCGCGGCTTCCGGGTCGAACTCGGCGAGATCGAGGCGGCTCTGGCCGCCCAGCCGGAGGTCGACCGCGCGGTGGTAGTCGTCAGGGACCACGGGCCGGGTGACCGCAGGCTCGTCGCCTATCTCACTGTCCACGGGCCGGACCGCGACCTGGCGGTGCTGCGTGCCGCCCTCGCCCGGATCCTGCCGGACCACATGCTGCCGAACGCGTTCGTGTACCTCGACGCGTTCCCGACCGGGCCGTCGGGCAAGCTCGACCGGTCCGCCCTGCCCGAGCCCCGCCATACACCCGACGACGGCCCGCGCACCGCCCCCGCCGACGCCACCGAGGCGGCCATGGCGGCCCTCTTCGCCGAAGTGCTCGGCACGGAGACGGTCGGGGCGAAGGACAACTTCTTCGACCTCGGCGGGCACTCCCTGCTCGCCATGACCCTGCTGAGCGCCGTCGCCGAACGGTTCGGCACGATGCTGCCCCTGCGCGCCGTCTTCGACAGCCCCACGCCCGCCGCACTCGCCGCCGAACTGAAACGCACCTGACCAGTGGGGGGTACCTACATGTCCGGTCACCAGCGCCCCTCCTTGTCCGAGGAGTGGATGTGGACCATCGAGCAGAGCGGGCTGGCCACCTCCGTCTACAACATCGAGTCCGCCCTGTGGCTGCGCGGCGAGCTGAACGTCACCGCCGTCCGTGACGCCTTCACCCGCCTCGTCGTACGCCACCCCGCGCTGCGCACCCGGTTCCCGGAAGGACCGCAAGGCCCGGTCCGCCTGGTCGAGGAGCCGGGGGCCGACGGGTCGGTGCGGGTGGATTTCGAGGTGATCGAGGTGGGGCGCGAGGAGGCGGTGACGCGGGCCGGTGAGTCGGCCGCGGCACCGTTCGACCTGCTGACGGGGCCGTTGATGCGGGTGAGGGTGTTCCGGGTGAACGCCGGCGAGCACCTGCTGGTGGTCACCGTCCACCACATGGTGTTCGACGGATGGTCGGAAGGGATCCTCCTCCAGGAGTTCGCACAGGTGTATTCCGCCCTGGCCGAGGGCCGGGAGCCC
>NZ_JBSFIK010000073.1:0-24713 GCF_053597535.1 Streptomyces sp. NPDC001348
CCGGGTCCGCCTCGATGCGGTGGTCTGGAAGCCGAGGGATGCCAGCTGAGCAGGCAAGACATTGATTAGTTGATGCTCCTTTGTGCGGACGCCCCCGATCCAGCCCCCGCCCGTTGACCGGGCCGGGCGACGGCACGAGTGTGGCGGCGGGCCGCGGCGCCGACCGGTGACCGCCGGGCGCAGCAGGCCGCCGCCCCACCAACTACTCATCAGGCGCGTGAGATCCGAGGAGCTGATCGAAGATGACTTCGTCCCGTCCAGGCCGGGCCGCCGTCGTGTCCGCCGCGGCAGCACTGCTGGCGGCCGCAGGGCTGATGACCGCGCCCGGCGCGAACGCAGCGGCCTCCGAGGCCGTGGCGCCGACGTTCGGACCCTGGGTCGGTTCCGTACGGCTGCTGAACCCGAACTCCGGCCGCTGCCTCGGTATCGCGAACGGGAACGCAGGGATCTGGGACTGCACGACCCGTCCGGACCAGGAGTGGTCGACCGGCTCTCCGACCGGCACCTACTTCCTGCTCGTGAACGGCAACAACCAGTGCCTCAGCAGCACCGGAGGACAAGGGACCCAGGTCGTCGCCTCACTGTGCAACCTGGCGGGGAACATGTTCTGGTCGTACGCCACCGACGCGCATGGGCATCGTGTGATCAAGAACATGCAGACCCAGCTGATCCTGGGCGTCTACGGCGGCCGGACCGCGAACGGGTCCAAGGTCATCCAGTGGGCCGACACCAACGGAGCCGACCAGGACTGGTCCCTGCGTTCTTGAGGAGCCCGTCCGGCGATGTGCCGGGCGCAGGCAGCCGAGAAATGATCGAGGGCCTGTTTCGGATACCTCCGAAACAGGCCCTGACCTACCGACCGTCTCCAGTCGGGACGACAGGATTTGAACCTGCGACCCCTTGACCCCCAGTCAAGTGCGCTACCAAGCTGCGCCACGTCCCGGTGCGCTGCCACGCGGTAGCCCCGCGTGATCGCGCAGGTCAACCCTACCGCACCCGCGCGAGTGCCGGTGCCGGGTACTCCCCGTGCGGGCCGGGGGCGGTGGCGGCTACTTGATGACCGCGTTGGCCACCACCACGATCACCCCGATCAGCGCGTCCCCCACGCCGGTGGCCACCGCGAAGGCCCATCTGCGTCCCGCGGACCGCGCGGAGAACAGGCCGAGGGTGAACAGCAGGACGATGTTGAAGGAGAACGCCGAGTACTCGACGCTCCGCGTCGGCCACCAGCCCCAGCCCGCCCCCGCGAGGATCAGGACGCTGGGCAGCATGGCCGCGACCAGCGGCCATTCGGCGGCGAGCGCACGCAGGGCCTGTCCCCGCCGACGGGGACCGCGGTCGGCGATGTAGTGGGCGTAGCCGTGCGCCAGGGCGGAGGCCAGGGCGGTCACCAGCAGCCAGGCGGCGTCGTAGCGCCGGTCGGCCCGGGAGTAGCGCCCGTACTCGGTGAGTGCCGCCAGCACCGCGCTGGCGACCACGGCACCGTAGACACCGCCGAAGAGCAGCATGGACCGGCGGTCGTGCGTGGGCCGCCGGGGCGCGGCCGCGGCCGCGGCCTGGGAGATGTCCGCCATGGGCTCCTCTCTTGGCAGGGGGACGCGTTCGGCGCTCTCCACGATCGCCCGGCCCGTGGCGCCCCGCCACTTCACCTCGGCCGGTCAGCCCGTGCCGGCCGGCGGTGCCGTCGTCCCCCGGATCTTCAGCGTGGGCACGGCCAGACGGACGCCGCCCTCTCCGCGGTGACCGTCGAGGCGGTCCAGGAGGCAGCGGGCTGCGCGACGGCCGACCTCGTGCGGCGCGGTGTCGACGGTGGTCAGCCAGACATGGCGGAGCCGGGCGGTGCCGGTGTTGTCGTAGCCGGTCACCGACACGTCCCGGGGAACGCGCAGTCCCAGCTCCCCGGCGGCCGAGAGCGCGCCGAGGGAGGCGGTGTCGTTCACGGCGAGCAGGGCGGTGGGCCGGTCCGGGCGGCTGAGGAGCCGTACGGTGGCGCGGTAGCCGCCCTCCTCGGTCATGTCGCCGGGTTCCACGAGCGCCTGCCCGGCCAGCCCGTGCGCCCGCATCGCCGCCTCGAACCCGCGGCGCCGCAGCTCGCCGACGGCACCGTACCCGGCGAGATGGGCGATGCGGCGGTGGCCCAGCCCGATGAGGTGCTCGGTGACCAGCCGGGCGCCGTGCTCGTCGTCCCCGGCCACGATGTCGACGCCGGGCAGGACCGGTTCGCGGGCGCCGGCGACGACGAGCGGCAGCCGCTCGGCGACCGCGCCGAGGAGGCCGGGGTCGGGCAGGGTGCCGACCACCACCAGGCCGTCGACGCCCAGGTCCAGGAAGGGGCCGGTCAGGTCGTGGCCCGTGCGGCGGTTGAGGCGGGCGTCGGCGAGCACCATGTGCAGGCCCGCCGCGTGCAGCGGGGCGTTGAGGCCGTCGAGGAGGTCGACGAACCAGGGGTTGCGCAGGTCGTTGAGGAGGACGCCGACGGTCCTGGTGCGCTGCTCGCTGAGGCTGCGGGCGGCGGCGTTGGGCCGGTAGCCGAGTTCCCGGACGGCCCGCAGCACCGCCTCCCGCTTCTCGGGGCGCACCTGGCCGGAGCCGCGCAGCACCAGCGAGACCAGCGACTTGGAGACCCCGGCTCGTTCGGCCACGTCGCGGATGGTGGGCGCTCTCATGGCATGGACCGTTCCATGCGCCGCTCCGGGCTGTCAAAGGGTTGACACCCACGTTCTCCACGCTCAGGGTGGGGCCGGACAGGATGTGGACCGGTCCAAAGGGGCTGTCATGGTGGACTCGCTCGGTGTCGCCGTCGTCGGATTCGGCTGGATGGGCCGGGTGCACACCCAGGCGTACGCCCGTGTGCGGCACCACTATCCGCGGCTGCCCCTGCGGCCGGAGCTGGTGACCGTCGCCGAGGAGGTGCCGGGCCGGGCCGAGGAGGCAGCCGAGCGGTTCGGTTTCGCCTCGGCCACCCGGGACTGGCGGGAGGTGGCCGCCGACCCGCGGGTGCGGGCGGTCAGCATCACCGCTCCGAACTTCCTGCACCGGGAGATCGGCGTGGCGATGGCCGAGGCCGGCAAGCACATCTGGATCGAGAAGCCGGTGGGCCTGACGGCCGGGGACGCCCGGGCGGTGGCCGACGCGGTGGCGAAGGCGGGGGTGCGCGGCGCGGTCGGCTTCAACTACCGCAACGCGCCGGCCGTCGAGGCCGCCCGCGACCTGATCGCCTCCGGCGGGATCGGCACCGTCACCCATGTCCGCGTCCGTCTGTTCAGTGACTACGCCGCCGACCCGGAGGGCGCGCTGACCTGGCGGTACGAGCGCGAGCGGGGCGGCAGCGGGGTCCTCGGCGACCTGGCCTCGCACGGCGTGGACCTGGCCCGGTACCTGATCGGTGACATCGCGTCCCTGACCGCCGACACCGCGGTCTTCGTACCGGAACGGGCCCGCCCCGCCGGCGCCACGGCGGGGCACTCCCGGGCCGCGGGCGGCGAGCTCGGCCCGGTCGAGAACGAGGACTACGTCGGCTGTCTGCTGCGTTTCGCCTCCGGAGCCCGCGGTGTCCTGGAGGCCTGCCGGGTCTCGGTGGGCGAGCAGAACAACTACGGCTTCGAGGTGCACGGCACGTCGGGGGTGGTGTTCTGGGACTTCCGCCGGATGAACGAACTCGGGGTCGGCCGCGGCGACCGGTACCAGGACCAGCCCGTCAGCACCGTCCACGTCGGCCCGGGCGACGGCGAGTTCGCGGCGTTCCAGCCGGGCGCGGCCAACGCGATGGGCTACGACGACCTGAAGGTGATCGAGGCCGCCCGATTCCTGCACTCGATCGCGCGGGACGAGCCGTACGGCGCGACGCTGGACGACGCCGTGCGCAGCGCGGAGGCACTGGACGCGATGGTGCGCTCGGCTCAGAGCGGCTCCTGGGTGGACGTCCGGGTGCCCTGAGTGCCCGGGCCCGCGGACAGCCGTGCGACGCCGGCGGCGAGGGCGTCGATCACCGGCTGCGGGGGCCGGTCGGGCACTCCGTGCCGTCTCACCGGGCCGGTGGTCCGCGCCGGCAACGGGAGTTCCACCTGCACTCCCCGTCGGCGGGTCATGTTGACGGGGTTCCTCGGATGCAGCCCGCGCAGGGCGGACGGTATCGCCGTGACGTCCGTGACGGCCCGGAAGCCGGGGGCGAAGGCGTCGAACTCCTGTGCGAGGACCAGTGCCGCCTCCCGGTTGCCGCCGCCGAGGAAGACGGTGCGCGCGGCGCCGGGCCGCATGTGGCCGTGCAGGGAGACCGTGAGGGAGACACCGGACAGGAATTCGCCGAGGAGCGCGCAGTGGTCCACGGCCATACGCGGGGACGGGACGTGCACGGGCCGGCGGGTGCCCGGCTGGGTGAAGACCAGGCTGGTGGCGCCGCAGCGGCCGGCCACGATGGCCGCGAGTTCGGCGGTGCCTCCCTCGCCCGCGCCGTGCAGGGCCAGCAGTCCGATGTCGCCGCCCCGCACGAGGGTCGCGACCATGGGCACGCCCTCGATCCGCAGGTGTTCGGTCCGCTCGGTGCGGGTCACTCCGGCCCCCTCCGGTTCGCCGTGTGCACGGGCATGTTGTACGGGGTGACGACCTGGATCGCCGACGGCAGGGTCGGTCCGGCGGGCGGCAGCGCGCCGTGGGCGCGCATCACCAGGTGGCAGGCCTCCCGCAGGTCCTGGCGGAGGTCGTGGTGGAGCACGGCGGACAGGCGGTGCTCGCGCAGCAGTCGGGTGTTGTCCTGGTCGAGGTCGTGCGCGACGAACACGGCGCACTCGCGGCCGAGGTCCTCGAAGGCCCGCAGGGTGGCGATGTTGCCGCCGCCGATCGAGTACACCGCGCGGATCTCCGGGTCCCGCTCGAGCGCGGCCCGCACCAGCTCGTACTGGGTGGCGTCGAGTCCCTGCCCCTCGGCGATCTCCACCAGTGTGCGTTCCGGGTGGCGGGCCCGCATGAGGCTGCGGAAGCCCATCTCCCGCTCCTCCTCGTTGCGGAAGAACCCGCTGCTGAGGCTGGTGAGCACGTTGCCGGGCCGGTCGCCGAGCCACTGGCCGGTCAGATAGGCGGCGGTGGCCCCGGCCGCCCGGTTGTCGATGCCGACGTAGCCGAGCCGGCCGCTGGCGGGCAGGTCGGTGACCAGGGTGACGACCGGGATCCCGGCCGCGGCCAGCCGGCCGACGGCGGCGGTGACCTCGGGGACGTCCGGCGCCTTGAGGATCACGCCCTGGGAGCCGCGCCGGGCGATCCGGTCCAGGGTGCCGACCAGCTCCCGCACCGGGCCGGTCTCCCGGAAGTGGAAACGGGAGCGGAGCACGGCCGGGTGCAGCGCGGGCAGTTCGGCCTCCAGGGCGGCGCGCACGGCCGTGCTGAACCGTTCGGGCGCCTGCATCACGATGTCGACCATGAAGGTCCGGCCGACCAGCCGGACCTGGGTGCGCTGCCGGTCCAGGTCCGCGATGGCCCGGCGGACCTCCTGCGCGGTGCTCTCCCGCACCCCTCCCCTGCCGTTCAGCACACGGTCCACCGTGGCCTCGCTGAGACCGGCCTGACGTGCGATCTCGCGAATCGGGAAGGGGTGGCCCATGGTGGGGACTCCTCGGCTCCTTGAGGGGTTTTTGATGGTCGCGTGCCGGTTGTTGGAAGGGTTTGTACTGACAAGAATGGCAGGGCCGCGTCGCTTCCGTGACCGAAGGAAGGACACCGATGTCCCCCGCCTCCGCGCCAGGTGCTGTCTGGCTGTCCGCGCAGACCTGCGATCTCGACGCCTTCCGCGCGCTCGTGGAACGGACCACCGACCCGGCCGGCCACCCGCACGCCTCGGCGGTGGAGCGGAACGTGCCCGTCTACGACAGTGAACGGCTGCGCGCGGCCGGGGACCTGCGGGCCGTGCGGACCGAACTGGTCCGGGCGCTCACCGACGGCCCCGGCATCGTGGTCTTCAAGGGGGCCTTTCCGGATCCGTCCGTCGTCGACCGGGCCACCGCCGTGTTCGAGGCCCTGATCGCCGGGCAGCGCGCCTCGGGCGCGGGAGGGGGCGACCACTTCGCCAGGCCGGGCGCCAACGACCGTGTGTGGAACGCGCTGGAGAAGGCCGCGCTGCACGACCCGGAGGCGTTCGCGGACTATTACGCCAACGACGTCCTGGCCCTGGTGTCCGAGGCCTGGCTGGGTCCCGGCTACCAGGTGACCTCCCAGGTCAACGTGGTCAACCCGGGCGGGGCCGCGCAGACCGCGCACCGCGACTACCACCTGGGGTTCCTCTCGGCCCACGCCGCCGCGGCCTATCCGGCGCACGTGCACCGCCTCTCCCCCGTGCTCACCCTCCAGGGCGCCGTCGCGCACTGCGACATGCCCGTGGAGTCCGGCCCGACGCTGTACCTGCCGTACTCGCAGGCTTACGAACCCGGTTACCTGGCCTGGCGGCTGCCTCGGTTCCAGGCGTACTTCGACACGCACCACGTACAGCTCCCGCTCGCCAAGGGCGACGCCGTCTTCTTCAACCCGGCGCTCTTCCACGCGGCGGGATCGAACGTGACCGCGGACGTCCGACGCGTCGCCAACCTCCTGCAGGTGTCGTCGCCCTTCGGGCGCGCGATGGAGACGGTGGACCGCGAGGCGGTGGTGAACGCGGTCTACCCGGTGCTGCTCGAGCGCAAGGCGCAGGGCGTCGGCGAGGCCTGGCTGGAGCGCGTCGTCGCCGCGAGCGCCGAGGGCTATCCCTTCCCGACCGACCTCGACAGCGACCCGCCGGTGGACGGTCTGGCCCCGCCCTCGCAGGCGGACCTCGTCCGGCGGGCGCTGCGGGAGGAACGCACCCCGGAAACGCTCCGCGAGGAGTTGCGCGCCGCCGCCGGGCGACGCGCGGGCTGAGGACCAGGGCACGGACGAGAAGGACGAGAAGGAGGGACTAGGACACATGGGACTTCTCGACGACAAGGTCGTCCTGGTCAACGGCGGCAGCCAGGGGGTGGGGGCCGCGATCGCGCGGGCAGCGGTCCGCGAGGGGGCGGTCGTGGCCGTCACCGGGCGGCGCCCCGAGCCGGGCGAGGCCCTGGTGGCCGAGCTGGCGGCGGCCGGCGCCAAGGCCCGGTACGTACGCGCCGACCTCGCGGACGCCGAGCAGGCCAAGGCCGCCGTGGCCCAGGTGGCCGACGCCTTCGGCCGGGTGGACTGCCTGGTCAACTCGGCGGGGCTGACCTCCCGGGGCACCCTGCTGGACACCACGCCGGAGCTGTTCGACCAGCACATCGCGATCAACCTCAAGGGGCCGTTCTTCGCCATGCAGGCGGCGGTCGCCGACATGGTGGCCCGCAAGGCGCCCGGCACGATCGTCAACATCATCACCTCCTCGGAGCACGGCGGACAGCCCTTCCTCGCGCCCTACGTCGCCGCGAAGGCCGGGCTGGCCGGTCTGACCCGCAACGCGGCGCACGCCCACCGCTGGGACCGGATCCGGATCAACGGCCTGAACATCGGCTGGACCGCGACCGAGGGCGAGGACGCGACCCAGCGGGCCTTCCACGGCGCCGGGGACGACTGGCGGGAACAGGCGGCCGCCCGGCTGCCGATGGGCAGGCTCGGACAGCCGGACGAGATCGCCGACTTCGTGGTCCTCCTGCTGTCGGACCGGTCCGGCGTGGTCACCGGTTCGGTGATCGACTGGGACCAGAACGTGCTCGGCGGGCTGGACTGAACCAGACGGACCGAGCCCGCCGGGGCCGGAACCCCGGCGACGGACGGCAACACCACTCACAGGAAGCAGCGGAGCACATGCGTATCGGAATCCTCGGCCTCGGCCGCATCGGCGCCTTCCACGCCGAGACCCTCTCCGGGCTCGACGCCGTCGAGTCCCTCGTCGTGGCCGACCCGTTCGCGGACGCGGCCAAGGCCGCCGCCGAGCGGTTCGGTGCCGAGGTCGCCGACTCCCCCGAGGCGGTCCTGGCGGCCGGGGTGGACGGGCTCGTGGTGGCCGCGGCCACCGACGTCCACCCCGCCCTGATCCTGGCCGGCGTCGAGGCCGGCGTCCCCGTCTTCTGCGAGAAGCCCGTCGCCCGCACCATGCCGGAGGGCGTCGAGGTGCTGCGTGCCCTCGAGGGCAGCGACGTGCCCGTCCAGATCGGCTACAACCGCCGCTTCGACGCGGGGTTCGTGGCCGCCCGGGCCGCGGTCCAGCGGGGGGAACTGGGCAAGCTGCACACCGTGCGGTCGACGACGCTGGACCCGGCCCCGCCGCCCGCCGCGTACGTCGCCGCCTCCGGGGGCATCTTCCGCGACTGTTCCGTGCACGACTTCGACATCATCCGCTGGGTGACCGGCCGCGAGGTGACCGAGGTGTACGCGGTCGGCGGCAACCGGGGCGCCGACTACATCCGGGAGGCGGGCGACGCCGACACCACCGGCGCGGTCCTCACCCTGGACGACGGCACGATCGCGGTGGTCTCCAACAGCCGCCACAACGCCCGCGGTTACGACGTCCGCATGGAACTCCACGGCTTCACGGACTCCATCGCCGTGGGCCTGGACGACAAGCTGCCGCTGCGCTCCGTGGAGCCCGGCGTGACCTTCCCCTCCGGCACTCCGCACGACTTCTTCATGGACCGCTTCACCGACGCCTACCGGGCCGAACTGACCGCGTTCACCGAGGTCGTCGCCGGCACCCGCCCCTCCCCGTGCACGATCGCGGACGCGCTGGAGGCCGGCTGGATCGCGGAGGCCTGCACGCTGTCGCTGCACGAGCACCGGCCGGTGACGATCGCGGAGGTCAGGGGCGCCTGAGCGGCCCTCACAGGCAGTAGCGCACCATCCACCCGTCCGGATCACAGGCGTCCCGCGCCGGATCCGGCAGGGTGGCCGGTCGCTCCGCCACCGTGTCCTCGGCCCGGACCCGCTCCGGCAGCGTCCCGAACCTGGCCCGCCGGACAGCTGCCTCGGCCGTGTCCTTTGCCTCGCCACCCGTCGACTCGTGGTCCCTTGCGTCTCCTCCCCGTCCCGGGGCACGCACGCCCGTTCACTGCCTTGAACGTTCTCAGCGCGCCGCCGGTTCCGCGGGCAGGTCGAAGACGTGGTCCGGAGAGACGATCCTGGTGATCGCCTCGCCGAAGAGGGTGCTGGGCTCCGCCCCCTTGTGGTCGATGTCGGTGTTGAGCAGGACGACGAGGGCCGCCCGCGCCGACGGGAGGTAGACGGTGAGGGACTCGTAGCCGGGCAGGGAGCCGTTGTGGCCGATCCAGCCCTGGACGTCGAAGATGCCGAGGCCGTATCCGGCGCCCGGGATGGACGACGGGGGTGTGGTGAGCCGCTGCTTCTGGGTGGCGGGGCTGATCAGGGCGCGCCCGTCGGGAAGTCGGCCCGTGGCGACCGTGCGGGCCCACACCCGCAGGTCGTCCAGGTCGGAGATCATCGCGCCGGCCGCCCAGCCCCAGGAGGGGTTCCAGCCGGCCGAGTCCTCGACCCTGCCGGTCGCGGTCTGGTCGGTGTAGCCCTGCGCGTGCGGGGCCGGGAACTCGTTGCCCGTGGGGAAGAGCGTGTGCCCGAGGCCGGCGGGGCCGAGGACCTGCCGCTGGATGTCGTCGGCCAGCGACCGGCCGGTCATCCGCTCGACGACCAGACCGAGCAGGATCAGGTTGGTGTTGCTGTAGTCGAACTTCTCCCCCGGCGGGAACAGCACGGGGTGCCTGAAGGAGTAGCCGAGCAGTTCCCGCGGGCTGAACGGCCGCTGCGGGTCGGAGGTCAGCGCCTTGAAGAAGTCGTCGTCCTCGGAGTAGTTGAACAGCCCGCTGCGCATGCCGGCCAGTTCGCGCAGGGTGATCCGGTCACCGTTCGGCACACCGTCGACGTACGTGCCGATCGTGTCGTCCAGCCCCACTCTGCCCTGGTCGACCAGCTCCAGCAGCGCCGTCACGGTGAACGTCTTGGTCTCGCTGCCGATCCGCATGTACAGGCCGGGGGACATCGGCCGGCCCGTGGCCTGGTCGGCGACGCCGAAGGACCTCACGTACCGGCCTTTGCCGGGTGCCCACAGCCCGACGGTGACCCCCGGGACGTGCGCCGCGCGCATCACGCCCCGCACGGCCGCGTCGAGCTGCCGCCGTACCGCCGGCGTGAGCGCGCGGACGTCGTTCCCGTGAGGGGAGGGCGAGGGCGTGGCGGAGACGGCCGGGAGCGGCGGCGCGGCGGCCGCCCGGCCCGCGGCCGGCGTCATCAGCATCCCCGCCGCGGCCGCGGCGACGACCCCCCTGCGCAGTAGGGCTGACGTGTGCGACATGGGCGTGCTCCCGACGTCGGCTGCCCCCGGTGTCGGCTGTTCCCACCATAGGAGGGCCCGCGCGCCACCGCCTGTCGACGGGGCCGCGCGGGCCCTCCCGCTGCCGGTCCTCAGGCCCCGCAGGAGCGCAGGAACCGCCGGGTGCGCACCGCGATGGGCAGCGGTTCGTCCGGCTCGCACGGGTACATGTCCTGCTCGACGATGGCGAACAGTTCCACACCGAGCCGCTGAGCCGCGGCCAGCACGGGTTCCAACTCGGGCACCCCGGAGGGGGGTTCGCACATCACCCCGCGCTGTACCGCCGGGCCGAACGGCACCCCGTTCTTGACGACGTCGGCCAGGATCTCCGGGTCGACCTGCTTGAGGTGCAGGTAGCCGATGCGTTCCCCGTAGGCCTCGATCAGCTTGACGCTGTCGCCGCCGCAGTAGGCGTAGTGACCGGTGTCCAGGCAGAGGTTGACCAGTTCGGTGTCGGTGGAGTCGAGGAAGCGTTCGACGTGGTCCTCGGTGTCGATGTGGGTGTCGGCGTGCGGATGGACGACGAGGTCGAGGCCGTAGACCTCCTTGACCTCGTGCCCGAGCCGCTCCATGCCCTTGGTGAGGTGGGCCCACTGCTCGGTCGTCAGCTCCGGTGGTTCGAGGATCTCGGCCGTCCTGTCGTCGCGCCAGAAGGACGGGATGACAACGAGGTGCTTCGCCCCCATGTCCCGGGTGAGCGCGGCGACCTGGCTGACGTGCTCCCAGGTGGACTCCCAGACGGAGGGGCCGCGGTGCATGCCGGTGAAGACCGTGCCCGCGGACACCTTCAGGTTCCGCTGCTGCAACTCGTCGGTGAGACGGGCCGGGTCGGTCGGCAGGTAGCCGTACGGGCCCAGTTCGATCCAGGAGTAGCCGGCCTCGGCGACCTCGTCGAGGAAGCGCTGCCAGGGGACCTGCCGCGGGTCGTCGGGGAACCAGACGCCCCAGGAGTCGGGGGCGGAGCCCACCCGGATGCGGTCGAGGATGTCGGCCATGGTCACGAGGTCCCTTCCGGAGAGGTCGCCACGGGCGCGGTGAGGTCCTTCGCCTCGGGGAGTTCCTCGACGTCCACGCCTCGGACCTGGGCCAGTTCGTGCTTGAGCGCGGCGAGTTCGGCGCCGCCGGCCATGTGGTTGGTCAGTTCCTCGAGGCTGACCTCGCTGCGGTCGGCGGACAGTTCCGTGGTGCCCAGGCGCAGCACGCTGAAGTGGTCGCCGACCATGTAGGCGTGGTGGGGGTTGTGCGTGATGAAGATGACGCCGAGGCCGCGGTCGCGGGCGGCGGCGATGTACTTCAGTACGACGCCGGACTGCTTGACGCCGAGCGCGGCGGTCGGCTCGTCCAGGATCAGGACGCGGGCGCCGAAGTAGACGGCGCGGGCGATCGCCACGCACTGGCGCTGGCCGCCGGAGAGGGTGCCGATGGGCTGTTCGAGGTCGTCCAGGACGATGCCCATGTTGCGCAGTTCCTCGTCCGCGGTCTTCTTCATCCGCTCGATGTCGAGACGGCGGACCGGCCAGGGGCCCTTGGTCATCTCGGAGCCGAGGAAGAAGTTGCGCCACACCGGCATCAGCGGGACGGTGGCGAGGTCCTGGTAGACGGTGGCGATGCCCTTGTCGAGGGCCTCGCGGGGGGTGCTGAAGCGCACCGGGGTGCCGTCGACGAGGAAGTCGCCCTCGGTGTGCTGGTGCAGCCCTGAGATGATCTTGATGAGGGTGGACTTGCCCGCCCCGTTGTCACCGAGCACACAGCTCACCCGGCCGGGATGGACCTCCAGGTCCACGCCGTGCAGGGCGCGGATGTTGCCGTAGGACTTGCCCGCGCCGCGCAGTTCCACGATCGCCCCGCCCTCGGCGGGCACGGTGTCCTCGAGGATGGCGCCGTGGGTTCCGGTTCCGTTGTTCGTCATCGGGTCACCTCCGGGTCGCCGTGCGGCTGACCCACAGATTGATCAGGACGGCCCCGAGCAGCATCACGCCGAGGAAGGCCTTGAACCAGTCGGGGTTCCAGCCGGCGTAGACGATGCCCTGGTTCACCATGCCGAACATGAAGGCGCCGAAGACCGGGCCGATCGCGGAGCCGTAGCCGCCGGTGAGCAGACAGCCGCCGATCACCGCCGCGGCGATGTAGATCAGCTCCTGGCCGACGCCCTCACCGGACTGCACGGTGTTGAACGAGAACAGCTGGTGCATGCCGACGAACCAGGCGCCGAAGCCGACGGCCATGAAGAGGGTGATCTTGGTGAAGTTCACCGGGACACCGACCGCGCGCGCCGACTCCTTGTTGCCGCCGACGGCGAAGATCCAGTTGCCGTACCTGGTGCGCAGCAGCACCCAGGTGGCGATGGCGGCGAAGACCAGCCACCACACCACGGTGATCTTCACCTGGACCCCGCCGACGTCGAAGGAGGAGGCGAAGATCTTCTTCGCCTGGTCGAAGCCGTCCATGTCGCTGATGTCGTCGGTGGCGACGTTGCCGGTGATCAGCTTGGTCACCGCCAGGTTCACGCCCTGCAGGATCAGGAACGTGCCCAGGGTGACCAGGAAGCTGGGCAGTCCGGTGCGGACCACCATCCAGCCGTTGAAGGCGCCGATGCCGAGCGAGACGACCAGGGCGACGATCACGCCCACCCACACGTTCATGGTCAGCTGGTAGCTGAGCATGCTCGCGGTCAGCGCCGAGGTGATCACGGCGACGCCGGACGAGAGGTCGAACTCGCCGCCGATCATCAGCAGGGCCACCGGCAGCGCCATGATGCCGATCGTCGACGACTGGTAGAGGACCGTGGCCATCGAGCTGCCCTGGCGGACCGTGGGCGCCGCGATCAGGAAGAAGACCATGACGGCCACCGCGCCGAGGAGGACGCCCACCTCCGGGCGGGCCAGCAGCCGGATCACCAGGGGCCGCTCGGCGGTGCGCCCGTCCTTCTTCCGGGGACCGGCCCCCGGCGGTGTGCCCACCGCCGGTTCGGCTTGCTGGGTCATGCTCATCACCGGGTGCCCTTCGCGGCGAACTGGGCGATGGTGTCGACGTTGGACTTGTCGACGAAGGCCGGCCCGGTCAGCACCGGCTGCTCGCCGCCGCCGCTGTAGTTGCCGTTGTTCTTGTAGAGCCACAGGGAGTCGATCGCCAGGTAGCCCTGGAGGTAGGGCTGCTGGTCCACGGCGAACTGGATGGTGCCCTTCTTGATGGCGTTCGTCAGGTCCTTGTTCAGGTCGAAGGTGGCGACCTTGGCCTTGCTGCCCGCCTCGCTCACCGACTGCACCGCGGTCAGCGCGTAGGGGGCACCGAGGGTGACCACGTAGTCGATGGCGGAGTCCTGCTTGAGCTTGGCGTTGATCGTGGACTGCACGGACGGCATGTCGGTGCCGTTCACGTAGAGGGTCTCGGTCTTCCCGGAGAACGTGCTCTTCACGCCGTCACAGCGCTGGGTGAGGCCGACGTTGCCCTGTTCCTGGATCACGCAGACGGCCTTCTTGGCGCCGACCTGGTTGAGCCGCTTGCCGAGTGCCTCGCCGGCCACGGTCTCGTCCTGCCCGAAGAACTCCAGCAGACCGAGCTTCTTCCAGTCGCTGACGCCCGAGTTGAGGCCGACGACGGGGATCTTCGCCGCGGTCGCCTTGCTGACGACGTCCTTCATGGCGTCGGGCTTGGCGAGGGTGACGGCGATGCCGTCGACCTTCTGGTCGATGGCGTTCTGCACGAAGTTGGCCTGGTTGCCCGCGTTGGGGTCGGCGGAGTAGACGAGCTTGATGTTGTCCTTGGCCGCGGCGGCCTCGGCGCCCTTGCGGACGATGTCCCAGAAGGTGTCGCCGGGCGCCTGGTGGGTCACGAGCGCGACCGTCATACGGGGAGTGGTGGCCTTGCCCGCGGAGGCGTTCGCCCCTCCTTCTTCGGCCTTCTTCCCTCCCGAACTGCTGGAGCAGCCGGCGAGGGTCAGTGCTGCCGCGGCGGCCACGGCCACGACGGGGGCCAGTCTGCGGGAGCGGGAGAGAGAAGAGCGGTCCATTTTTCCTGCACCTCACTGCGCTACGGGGGAAAGGACGCTGGTGCGCTGGGACGCGATCCAAGTCCTTGAGGGGCGCGCTGTCAATACTTTGTTAAGACATCATTTCACGAGCTAGTCCGAATGTAAGTACAAATCATTGACAGGGCTGTCGTCGACCCCTACACCTGAGAGGACCGTACGCGAGGACCGCGAGGACCACGAGCGGCAGGTCGCCGCTCGCCGCCGGCACCTGTGGACTCCGCTCGCCACAAGGAGGTGTCCCGATGCCCACGACCGGTGACCGCGACCGCTCCGCGACCGTCTCCGCGCTCGACTCCCTCGACTTCACCCTGGACCGTTCCAGTCCGGTGCCGCTGTACCACCAGCTCGCACAGCAGCTGGAGGCGGCGATCGGACGCGGGGCGCTGACTCCGGGCAGGCTGCTGGGCAACGAGATCGACCTGTCCGTCCGACTGGGCCTGTCCCGGCCGACCGTACGGCAGGCGATCCAGTCCCTGGTGGACAAAGGACTGCTGGTGCGCCGCCGGGGTGTCGGCACACAGGTCGTGCACAGCCAGGTCAGACGGCCCCTGGAGCTCAGCAGCCTCTACGACGACCTGGAGTCGGCCGGGCAGGGCCCGACGACGCGGGTGATGCGCAACGAGCGCGTCCCGGCGTCCGCCGACGTGGCCGCCGCGCTCGGCATGGCCCAGGGCGAGGAGGTCACGCTCCTGGAGCGGCTGCGCTACACACACGGCCGGCCCGTGGCCCTCCTCTGCAACTACCTGCCCGCCGCCCTGATCGAACTCGACGACGCGCGGCTGGAGTCGACCGGCCTGTACCGGATGATGCGCGCCGCCGGGATCACCCTGCACAGCGCACGGCAGACCGTCGGCGCCCGCGGTGCCACCGCCGAGGAGGCGGCCGGCCTCGAGGAGAAGGAGGGCGCGGCCCTGCTCACCATGCGGCGCACGGCGTACGACGACGCGGGCCGGCCGGTCGAGTACGGGTCCCACATCTACCGGGCGTCGCGGTACACCTTCGACTTCCAGCTGCTGGTCAGACCGTGACTGTCGCTTTGTGAACGATCCGGCTGCCGGCCGTGTCGATTACGTTTCGGGCAAGAGACGCACGAGACGGACGGAAGCTATTGACGCATGAGCGGATATGCGGCTGTTATTACGCCCACGATGTTCGGTCGAGTTGGTTTCTGATCGGTTTCGAGCACCTTTCGGAGGCCGGCTCTCCCCTTGTCCGAACCCCTGCCTTAACAGGAGCCGCCATGCGCCTCTCGCCCTCCGGTCTCGCCGTGCCGGGTCCCAGCCGCCGTTCCCTGCTCCGCGGAGCGGGCGGAGCCGCCCTCCTCGCCGGTGCCGGAATACCCCTGCTGTCCGCCTGCGGCGGCAGCGGGTCCTCCTCCGACCCGAAGACCGTCAGTCTCGGCTCCAACTCCTCGGACGCGGTGCCGAAGAAGGCGTTCGCCGAGATCTACGCGGCCTTCACGAAGAAGTCCGGCATCAAGGTCGACGTCAACACCAAGGACCACAACACCTTCCAGGAGCAGATCAACTCCTACCTGCAGGGCACCCCGGACGACGTGTTCACCTGGTTCGCCGGCTACCGTATGCAGTTCTTCGCTGCCAAGAAGCTCGCCTCGCCGATCGACGACGTGTGGGCGAAGATCGGGGACAACTTCCCCGACGCGATGAAGCAGCTCAGCAAGGGCGAGGACGGCAAGTACTACTTCGTGCCGCTGTACACGTACCCGTGGGCGCTCTTCTACCGCAAGAGCGTGTTCAAGCAGCACGGCTACGAGGTCCCCACCACCTGGGACCAGCTGGTCGCCCTCTGCAAGAAGATGAAGAAGGACGGCCTGGTCCCGATCGCCTTCGGCGACAAGGACGCCTGGCCGGCGATGGGCACCTTCGACCAGATCAACTTCCGCCTCAACGGCTACGACTTCCACAAGTCGCTCATGGCGGGCAAGGAGTCGTGGACCGACTCCAAGGTCAAGGCCGTCTTCGACCACTGGGCCGAGCTGCTGCCCTACCACCAGGACGGCTTCATGGGCCGCACCTGGCAGGACGCCGCCCAGAGCCTGGTCTCCAAGAAGGCCGGCATGTACCTCCTCGGCTCCTTCGTGGCCCAGCAGTTCACCAACAAGGCCGACGTCGAGGACCTCGACTTCTTCCCCTTCCCGGAGATCAACCCCGCGTACGGCCAGGACACCGTCGAGGCGCCCACCGACGGCTTCATGGTCAGCAAGTCCCCGAAGAACCACGACGGTGTCGTGAAGCTCATGGAGTACCTGGGCACGCCGGAGGCCGAGCAGATCTACCTCAAGGCCGACTCCAGCGTGGTGGCCGCCTCCAGCAAGGCCGACACCTCCTCGTACACGGCGCTGCAGAAAAAGGCGTACAAGATGATCAGTGAGGCCAAGAGCCTCACCCAGTTCATGGACCGCGACTCCCGGCCGGACTTCACCTCGACGGTGATGCAGCCCGGACTGCAGAAGTTCCTCCAGAACCCCAAGGGCGTCGACAGCCTGCTGTCCTCCATCGACCGCCAGAAGAAGCAGATCTTCGCCTCCTGATGACCACCGACATCACTCCGAAGAGCCCGGAGGCGGCCCCCGTGCCGCCTCCGGGCCCCGCGCCTGTCAAGAAGCGGGTGCCGCAGGGCCACAAGCGCCTGCTGACCCGCCGTGACCGCATCACGCTCGGCTTCATGGCCGGCGTGCCGACCGTTCTGCACGTGGCCCTGGTCTGGTTCACGGCCCTGGCCTCGATCGCCCTGGCCTTCACCAGCTGGGACGGCATCGGCTTCGACTCGATCAAGTGGGTGGGGCTGGACAACTTCAAGCAGTTGTTCACCGACAACCCGCAGTTCTGGCCGGCCGTCCAGCACAACATCATCTGGTTCGTCGTGCTCATCCTGGTCCCGACGCCGATGGGCCTGTTCCTCGCCGTGCAGCTGGACAAGAAGATCCGCTTCAGCCGCGTCTACCAGACCGCGTACTTCCTCCCGGTCGTGGTGTCGCTGGCGGTCACCGGATTCGTCTGGCAGCTCGTCTACAACCCCGACACCGGCCTGATCAACAGCCTGGTCGGGGCCAACAAGCCGGGCCACTACATCGACTGGATCGGCGACCCGCACCTGAACCTGTGGGCCGTGCTGGTCGCCGCCTCCTGGCGGCACAGCGGCTACATGATGATCCTCTACCTGGCCGGACTGAAGGGCGTCGACCCGTCCCTGCGCGAGGCGTCCTCCCTGGACGGCGCCAACGAGTGGCAGACGTTCAAGAACGTCATCTTCCCCACCCTGCGGCCCACCAACACGGTCGTCCTGGTCGTCACCATCATCGAGGCGCTGCGCGCCTTCGACCTGGTGTTCGTCTTCAACAAGGGCGCCCAGGGCACCGAGCTGCTGTCGATCCTGATCACCAACAACATCATCGGCGAGTCCAGCCGGATCGGATACGGCTCCGCCATCGCCGTCGTCCTGCTGGTCATCTCCCTCGCGGTCATCATCCCGTACCTGATCGCGACCTTCCGGAAGGAGCGGCGCGCATGAGCACCTCCACCGCCGCGCTCGGCCGGCAGCGCACCCCGGTCCGCCCGGCCCGGGTCCTGCTGCACGTGTTCCTGGTCGTCACCTCGCTGGCCTGGCTGGCCCCGCTGCTGTGGGCGATCCTCGCGGCCCTGCGCCCGTACTCGGAGACCAGCAACAGGGGTTACGTCTCCTGGCCGCACACGCTGAACTTCGACAACTTCAAGAACGCGTTCCAGCAGTCGGACATGACGCACTACTTCGGCAACACGCTGATCATCGCGGTCCCGGCCGTGCTGCTCACGCTGCTGCTGTCGTCGATGGTCGCGTTCTACGTCAGCCGTTTCGACTTCCGGCTCAACGTGTTCCTGCTGCTGGTGTTCACCGCCGGCAACCTGCTGCCGCAGCAGGTCATCATCACCCCGCTGTACCGGATGTACCTGCTCATCGACCTGCCCGGCATCACGATGAGCGGCAAGCTGTACGACTCCGCCCTCGGTCTGGTGCTGATCCACGTGGCGTTCCAGTCCGGGTTCTGCGCGTTCGTGCTCAGCAACTACATGCGGATGCTGCCCCACGAGCTGACCGAGGCCGCCCTCGTCGACGGCGCGTCGGTGTGGCGGATGTACTGGCAGATCGTGCTCCCGCTGTGCAAACCCGCGATGGCCGCCCTGGCGACGTTGCTGTCCATCTGGATCTACAACGACTTCTTCTGGGCCATCGTGCTGATCTCCACCGGCGAGAACATGCCGATCACCTCGGCGCTGAACAACCTCTCCGGGCAGTACTTCACCGACCCCAACCTGGTCGCCGCAGGCGCCCTGCTGACCGCGATCCCGACGCTGATCGTGTACTTCGTGCTGCAACGGCAGTTCGTGAGCGGTCTGACGCTGGGCGCGAACAAGGGCTGAGCGCCCCCGTTTGCCGAAAGAGATCCCGTGCATCACTCCTTCACCCCGGTCGCCTCGGTCCTCGTGGACCCGCGCCGCGCGCGTGTCCACGAGGAGGGCTGGCAGTCCTGGAGCCCGAGCGGCGCCTACGCCCTCGACCAGGCGCCGTACCGCCCGACCGACGACAACTGGGCGACCGTCTGCTACCGCCCGGGCGTCACCGTCCCCGACGGTGCCTTCCAGGGCGAGGGCCTGCTCGCCCTCGATCCCGGCGACGGCTCCCCGGTACGGCTGTGGGCGGCGGCCGACCCGACCCGCGAAGTGCCGTCCGTCCGCCTCACCGTCACCGGTGACCACGCCGAGGTCACGGCCGACGGCCCGGTGAAGGAGTGGACCGGCACGGACTTCCGGTCGGTCCTGGGCGACTGGGCCGGCGGCCTCGGGCTGCCCGCCCCGCGCCCGGCGCCGACGGTGTGGTGCTCCTGGTACGAGTACTTCACGGAGGTCACCGAGGACGACATCCACGAGAACCTGCGCGCGATGGACACCCTCGACCTGCCGATCGACGTGGTGCAGATCGACGACGGCTACCAGCGTGCGCTGGGTGACTGGCTCACCCTCTCCGGACGCTTCCGCTCCCGCGAGGGCATCGCGGACGCCATCCGGGCCCGGGGCCGCCGGGCGGGCATCTGGACGGCGCCGTTCCTGGTGGACCCGGCGAGCGACCTGGCCGCGGAGCACCCCGACTGGCTGGTCCGCGACTTCGGAGGCGGACCGGCGCACGCCGGCCGCAACTGGGGCCACGACCTGTGCGTGCTGGACACCACCCACCCGGAGGCGGCCGCCTACCTGGCCGACGTCTTCCGGACCCTGCGCGCCGAGGGCTACGACTACTTCAAGGTGGACTTCCTGTACGCGGGCGCGCTGGCGGGCGTGCGGCACGCGGACCACGGGGACCACGAGGAGATCGACGCGCTGTCCGCCTACCGGGCGGGCATCGGCATCGTCCGGGAGGCCATCGGCCCCGACGCCTACCTGCTGGGCTGCGGCGCGCCGATCCTGCCCTCCCTCGGCCTGTTCGACGCCATGCGGGTCAGCCCCGACACGGCCCCGCACCGGCGCCCCGAGGCCGGCGACTACAGCCAGCCCGGGCAGGACCCCGCCGAGTTCACCGGCGCCGCCCGCCAGTGGCAGCACGGCCGGCTCTGGACCAACGACCCCGACTGCCTGATGGCCCGCCCGGCCGTGGAGACCCGCGAGCGCTGGGCCGCCCACGTAGAGGCCACCGGCGGTCTGACGGCCTCCAGCGACCGTCTGCTCTCCCTCGACCAGTGGGGCGTGGAGACCACGCGCCGCATCCTTTCCGGAGCCGCCCGATGAAGCGCCCCCTGTCCGTCCCCGGCATCGCCTACGGCGGCGACTACAACCCCGAGCAGTGGCCCGAGGAGGTGTGGGCCGAGGACGTGCGCCTGATGCGCGAGGCCGGGGTGAACATGGTCAGCGTCGGCATCTTCTCCTGGGCCCTGATGGAGCCCGCCGATGGCGTGTACGACTTCTCGCGCATGGACCGGATCCTCGGCCTGCTGCACGAGAACGGCATCGCCGCCGACCTCGCCACGCCGACCGCGGCGCCGCCCGCCTGGTTCTTCCGCGCCCACCCGGAGGCCCTGCCGGTCGACCGGGACGGCCGCACGCTGTCGTACGGCAGCCGCCAGACGTTCTGCCCGTCCAGCCCGGCCTACCGCAGGGCGGCCCTGCGGATCGCGGACCAGTTGGCGCGGCGCTACGCCGACCACCCCGCGGTGGCGATGTGGCACGTGCACAACGAGTACGGCTGCCACAACGCGGCCTGCTACTGCGACACCAGCGCGCAGGCCTTCCGCGGTTGGCTGCGGGCCCGGTACGGGAACCTGGACGCCCTCAACGACGCCTGGGGCACCACCTTCTGGAGCCAGTGGTACTACCACTGGGAGGAGATCCTCCCGCCCCGCGCCACCGGTGCCGTGCCCAACCCCACGCACCAGCTGGACTGGCGCCGCTTCTGCTCCGACGAACTGCTGTCCCTGTACCGGGCGGAACGGGACGTGCTGAGCAGGGCGGCCCCGGACACGCCCGCCACCACCAACTTCATGGTGAACTTCAGCTTCGAGGCGCTGGACTACTGGCGCTGGGCCCCGGAGCTGGACGTCGTCTCCAACGACCACTATCTGCGGTCCACGGACCCCGAGTCGCACATCGACATCGCGCTCTGCGGCGATCTGATGCGCTCGCTCGCGGGCGGGCCCTGGTTCCTGATGGAGCACTCCACGGGCGCCGTGAACTGGCAGCCGGTCAACCGTGCCAAGGGCCCGGGCGAGCTGCGCCGCAACGCGCTGGCGCATGTGGCGCACGGCGCGGACGGCATCGCCTACTTCCAGTGGCGGGCGGCGAAGGCGGGTGCCGAGCAGTGGCATTCGGCGATGCTGCCGCACGCGGGCACCGACAGCCAGATCTGGCGGGACGTGGTGCGGCTCGGCGCCGATCTGAAGGCGCTGGCCGAGGTGCGCGGCAGCACGGGCACGGCCGAGGTCGCGATCGTCTGGGACTGGGACGCCCGCTGGGCCCTGGAGCTGCCCTCCCAGCCGAGCGGCGAGCTGCGTTACGCGGACCTGGTGCGCACCTGGTACGAACCGCTGTGGCGGGCCGGGGTGGCCGTGGACTTCGTCCGCCCGGACGGGGACCTGTCCGCGTACCGTCTGGTGCTGGCTCCCAGCCTCTACCTGGTGGACGACGCGGGTGCCGCGAACCTCACCTCGTACGCCGAGCGCGGCGGCACCCTCGCCGTGGGCTTCCACAGCGGCATGGTGGACGGGAACTGCCATGTGCGGCTGGGCGGTTATCCGGGTGCGTTCCGGGAGGCGCTGGGCGTGCGCAGCGACGAGCCGTTCCCGCTGCGGCCCGGCGAGACGGTGGGTCTGCGCGGGGAGGTTCCCCAGGAGGCCACGGGCACGCTGTGGTCGGAGCGGCTGCGCCTGGCGGGCGCCGAGGCGGTCGCCTCGTACGCGGACGGCCCCCTGGCGGGCGTACCGGCCGTGACCCGGCACGCTTACGGGGCGGGCACGGCCTGGTACGTGGCGACGCTCCCGGACCCGGACACCCTCGCCGCGTTCCTCGGCCGGGTGCGCGCCGAGGCGGGCGTGGAGCCGGTCCGCTCCGTGCCGGCGGGCGTGGAGGTGGTCCGGCGGCGCGGCACCGACGCGGACTACGTGTTCCTGATCGACCACGCCGGACAGGGGGCCGAGATCCCGGTCCCGGCGGGCGCCACCGAACTCCTCACCGGCAAGGAGACCACCGGCTCGGTCACCCTGGCCCCGGGTGACATCGCGGTGGTACGGGAGCCCCGCGGCGCGGACGTCTAGGGGGCCGCAGGACACCCGCTAGTGCCTGCCCGCCTCGGATCTGTCGAAGAGGGCCCAGGTGAACAGGGTGACCGGGCGCCGGCGGCGTTCGCCGTCCACCGTGATGTCGACGGCCTCGTCGTAGAAGGCCAGGAGCCCCCTGACCGCGGCCACCGCGGGCAGGGGGTCCGGGTAGCTCCAGACGATGTTGCCCGGCACGTCCGCGTCACCCCGCCAGGACCAGTACTCGGCGACGCCCTTGTACGGGCATCTGCTGCTGTGGTCGGTGGGTTCCAGCAGGTCGAGGCGGACGTCCTCGCGGGGGATGTAGAACCGCGTGGGCAGTCCCGTCTCGAACAGCAGCACCGGGCGCCGGGTCTCGGCAGCCACCGTGCCGTCGATCTCGACCACGACATGGCGGCTGCTGGGCAGGGCGTCGACGCGTTTGTGCGGGTCACGGGGGTGGACGAAGATCTCTTCGTCCTCCTCGTACCAGTGGTCGAGGCCGGGGCCGCTGCGCTGGAACCAGGCGAAGGCGATGTGCCCGGCCAGTTCGCGGCCCGGGTACGTCCAGGCCGCGTTCCGCAGCGGCTCGCCGCCGGCGTCGAGGTCGTAGAAGACCCGCGACCCGGCGTGCGCCCCGGTCGGGGGATGCGCCGCCGGGCGGAGGAGGTCCTCGCGGACCTCCCCGCGCGGGAAGGCGTACTGGGGTACGGGCAGTCCGGGCTCCCACACCAGCACGGGGTGCCGGCTGTCCACGACGGTGACCTCGCCCTTCACCCCGCGCACCCAGCGGTCGCTGGGCTCCCACTGGAAGCCCTCCGGGGTGATGCGGACGGAATGGGCGGTGGGAAGTGTGGTCATGACCCGCTCCTTGGCTCATGAAGGAGCGTACGTCGGTGGCGGTCGGGCGGCGCGCTCAGTGGGCGGCGTCCAGGCGGGCCCGTTGCTCCGGGTCGAGTTCCAGTTCCACCGCGGCGAGGTTCTCCTCCAGCTGGGCCACCGATGAGGTCCCGGTCAGCGGCACGACCGGCAGTGGCCCGCCGAGCTGCCAGGCCAGCACCACCTGGTGGGGCGTGGCCCCCGTCTCCCGGGCGACGTCCTCCAGGGCGGCGAGCCGGGCGCGGGTGCCGGGGTGGTCGTAGTCCGGGCGCAGTGGCTTGTCCGGGCGGATGTAGGCGCCCTTGAGCAGCGGCGAGTAGGCCACCAGGGTCAGCTCCGGCTCGGCGCGCAGGTAGTCGAGGAGCTGTGCGTCGGCGCCGCCGAGGCTGCCGTCCGGGAAGAGGTCGTCCGGCACGTCGGTCCGGGGCCTGAGGTAGCTGTGCTCGTACTGGAGCACCTCGTAGCCGGGCAGGCCGGCCGCGGCGGCGAGGGCGCGGGCCCGCTCCACCCGCCAGACGGCGTGGTTGCTGACGCCGAGCAGTCCGACGGCACCCTCCTCGACCAGTGCGGCGAAGCCCTCCACGGTCTCGCCGAGCGGGACGGCCCGGTCCTCTATGTGGGCGTAGAGAAGGTCGATCCGCTCCACGCCGAGGCGTTCCCGGCTGCGTTCGGCCGATTCCCGGATGGCCTTCGCCGACAGGCCCTCGGCGTTGTCGACGTAGCTCGTTCCGGGCGCGAGCGGCCTCGCGCCCAGCTTGGTCGCGATCACGACCTCGTCACCGATCCCGCGGCTGCGCCGCCAGCGGCCGAGCAGTTCCTCGCTCTGCCCGCCCTGGCCGCCGTCCTCCCAGAAGGCGTAGTTGTCCGACGTGTCGATGAAGTTGCCGCCGGCCTCCACGTACCGGTCGAGGACGGCGAACGAGGTCCGCTCGTCCGTCCGTGATCCGAACAGCATGGCGCCCAGGGCGAGCACGCTCACCTCGCGGCGGGTCGCCGGGTCGGTCCCCATGGTGCGGTACTTCACGCTGCTGCTCCCTCCGTCGGCGCACCCGGGGTGCCGGGCACGCGGACGGGAGTCTTCAGCTTGAAGCGCACACGAAGTCAAGGACGTGGGTGTGGGCGTCGGGGCCGGTGTCCGGTCCGGAGGGACGCGTCTTGTCCGGTTCCACGCCCGCGCCTATCGTGACCGGCGGAAAGCCCGGTGTGGGGTGGATGAGGTGGTGGTTGTGGTGACTGTCAGGGGCACGGTCGTCTCGTTCGACCGGATCAAGGGCTACGGATTCGTGGCCGCCGACACCGGCGGCGACGACGTGTTCATGCACGTGAACGATCTGCTGGACGACAAGAACCTGCTCGGCCCGGGCAGCACCGTGGAGTTCCTGGTCGAGGAGGGCGATCGCGGTCCGAAGGCGTCGGCGGTACGCGTCCTGAAACCGGCGCCGGGTCTGGAGCCGGTGTTCGCACACCGCCGCGGGGCGGACCCGGACGGCGACGACATGTGCGACGTCCTCTCGGCCGCGGAATTCGAGCACGAGGTCACCGAGGTCCTGCTGTGCTCCGAGCCCACGTTGACCGGCGCGCAGATCCTGGACCTGCGCAAACGCATCCGGAACCTCGCCCAGAACCACGGCTGGGTCGATCGCTAGTGCTGCGACCGGAAAGGTTTGCCGGGAAGCTCGCGGCGTCCGGTGCGGTGCCTCGCAAGGCGGAGCATCACCCGCGTACTGGATGTACTC
>NZ_JBSFIK010000074.1:0-23718 GCF_053597535.1 Streptomyces sp. NPDC001348
CGCACCCGCACCAGCCACTTCGCAGCACTTCGCCCCGCCGATCAAACGATCGACGGGGCGAAGTGAGCAGGCCCCGGATTAACCAACAGCATCCAGTCGCTGGTCCGGGGCCCTCCCCGTATGCCTGGATGCGTGGCCGGCTTCACGGCAGCGCGGGCTCGAGCAGCTCCTCGGCGGGCGCGGGCGCGGGCATCACCGGGCTGGTCCGGGACGACCGGTACAGCCACCGCACGTCCCGGCCGAACGACCACAGCAGCGACCCCAGCGCCAGCAGCGCTATCCCCAGGTTGGCGGCGTACGGCAGCAGTTGCGCGCCGGCCAGCAGCAGGCAGATGCCCTGCAGCGCGGCGACCGTCTTGCGGGCGAACGACGGCGGCAGCGGCGCGTTCAGCCAGGGCAGGACACGGGCGGCGGCGACGAACGCATACCGCATACCGCCGATCAGCAGCACCCACGGGCCCAGCTGCGTCCCCACGTACACGCTCAGCACCAGGATCAGGAACGCGTCGACCTCCATGTCGAAGCGGGCGCCCAGCGCCGTCGACGTGCCCGTGCGGCGGGCCACCTTGCCGTCCACGCCGTCCAGGATCAGGGCCACCGCGGTCAGGCCGACCAGCAGCGTGACCGGCGGGGAGCTCTCGAAGGAGTCGGCGACCAGTGCGGTCACCCCGCCGACCAGGGTGGCCCGGCCGAGGGTGACGCGGTTGGCGGGCCCGAACGAACTGAGCCGGGAACGGTGCAGCGCGCGGGAGAGCACCGCCCAGGTGGCGATCGCGAACACCAGGCCCGTCAGCCAGCCGGCCGGCCCCATGCCGATCGCGGAGCCCAGCAGAGCCAGCAGCAGGATCTGGACGCCCGCTCCCACAGCGGTCTCCTGCTGGACCAGCCTCGCTTCGTACGTGTTGTTCAGGGCCACCGCACATCCTCCGGCCGAGTGACAGAGTCGATCAACGCCGCGTACTGTGCGCGGCCTGTGCACATCTCCCTGTGCACACCTCGGTACGTGAACAACTTCCCGATCGTTCAGGAGGACGCCGATGAACCACTCGGCCCGCGCGTTTTGGCTTCGCTCGCCGGGGTACGGCGAGATCCGCGACACGACCCTCGCGGCGCCGGCCGAGGGGGAGGTTCTGGTCCGCGCGCTGTACTCCGGGGTGAGCCGGGGCACCGAGACGCTCGTGTTCCGTGGGGGCGTCCCCGTAAACCAGTACGACGCGATGCGGGCGCCGTTCCAGGAGGGCGACTTCCCGGGGCCGGTGAAGTACGGCTACCTCAGCGTCGGCGTCGTCGAGGAGGGACCGCGGGAGCTGGCCGGCCGCACGGTGTTCTGCCTGTATCCGCACCAGACCCGTTACGTCGTCCCGGCGAGCGCCGTGACCGTGGTGCCCGAGCACGTGCCCGCCGAACGGGCCGTCCTCGCCGGAACCGTGGAGACGGCCGTGAACGCCCTGTGGGACGCGGCGCCCCTGGTCGGCGACCGTATCGCCGTGGTCGGCGGCGGCATGGTCGGCTGCTCGGTCGCCGCCCTGCTGGCCCGGTTCCCCGGCGTACGGCTGCAACTCGTCGACGCCGACCCCGCGCGCGCCGCGACCGCCGAGGCCCTGGGCGTCGGCTTCGCCTCGCCCGAGGACGCCCTCGGCGACTGCGACCTGGTCGTCCACGCCAGTGCCACCGAAGCGGGCCTGACCCGGTCGCTCGAACTCCTCGCCGCCGAGGGCACCGTCGTCGAACTGAGCTGGTACGGCGACCGGCGGATCGCCCTGCCGCTCGGCGAAGCCTTCCACTCCCGGCGGCTGACCGTGCGCAGCAGCCAGGTCGGCACCGTGTCCCCGGCCCGCCCCGGCCGCACCTACGCCGACCGGCTCGCCCTCGCCCTGGACCTGCTCGCCGACCCCGCCCTGGACGCGCTCGTCACCGGCGAGTCCGCGTTCGAGGACCTCCCGGACGTGCTGCCGGAGCTGGCCGCCGGCCGGATCCCGGCGCTGTGCCACCGGGTGCGATACACCGATCAGGACTGACCGGACGTTCCATCCCGTACGACCAGCTGCCCGGCAAGAGCGCCTGACCTGAGAAAAGAGTGAGGAACGACTGAACGCGGGGAAGCGAAGAGCCGTAATACACGGCATCCCCCGGCAGGGAATGGCTGGGGACCGGACGCGCCGCACCTGGAGGGTCGTCAGTTGTTCAGCATCACCGTCCGCGATCACATCATGATCGCTCACAGCTTCCACGGCGAGGTGTTCGGGCCCGCCCAGCGGCTGCACGGCGCCACCTTCCTGGTGGACGCCACCTTCCGGCGCGAGCAGCTGGACGACGACAACATAGTCGTCGACATCGGTCTGGCCACCCAGGAACTGGGCGCCGTGGTGAGCGAGCTGAACTACCGCAACCTCGACAACGAGCCCGACTTCGCCGGCATCAACACCTCCACCGAGTTCCTGGCCAAGGTCATCGCCGACCGGCTCGCCGAACGCGTCCACAAGGGCGCCCTCGGCGAGGGCGCCAGGGGACTCGCGGGCATCACGGTCACCCTGCACGAGTCGCACGTCGCCTGGGCGAGTTACGAGCGTGCCCTGTGACCGACACGACCATCGACCGGCCGCCCGCCGACGGCGCGTCGCCGCTCGCCTACGTGCCCGCCCAGCGCGCGGCCTCGAACCACGTCGGGATCATCCCCATGTCCCTGCGCACCGTGCACTTCGTCCTGCCGGGCGGCATCGACGACCCGGCCAACCCCAGCGGCGGCAACGCCTACGACCGGCGGGTCTGCCTGGACCTGCCCGGCTTCGGCTGGCAGGCCGTCAAGCACCCCGTGGACGGCAGCTGGCCCCGCCCCGGTGCCGCCGCCCGCGAGGCGCTCGCCCGCACCCTGCGGGAACTGCCCGACGGCTCGGTCGTCCTGCTCGACGGGCTGGTCGCCTGCGGCGTACCCGAGATCGTCGTCCCCGAGGCCGAACGGCTGCGCCTCGCCGTCCTCGTGCACCTGCCGCTCGGCGACGAGACGGGCCTCGAACCGTCCGTCGCCGCCGACCTCGACGCCCGCGAGCGCGCGGTGCTGCGGGCGGTGCCCGCCGTGATCGCCACCAGCGACTGGGCGGTGCGCCGTCTGGTCTCCCACCACGGGCTCGCCCCCGACCGGGTGCACGTCGCCGCCCCCGGCGCCGACATCGCCCCGCTCGCCGCCGGCACCGACGGCGTCTCCCATCTGCTGTGCGTGGCCGCGGTGACCCCGCGCAAGGGCCAGCACCGGCTGGTGGAGGCCCTGGCCGCGGTCCGGGACCTGCCGTGGACCTGCACCTGCGTGGGCGGCCTCACCCAGGACCCCGAGTACGTCGCCCACCTGCGCGCCCTCATCGAGAAGCACGGCCTGACCGACCGCCTGCACCTCGCGGGCCCGCGCGCCGGCGCCGGCCTCGACGCCAGCTACGCCGCCGCCGACCTGATGGTCCTCACCTCCTACGCCGAGACCTACGGCATGGCGGTCACCGAGGCCCTCGCACGCGGCATCCCGGTGCTGGCCACCGACGTCGGCGGGCTGCCCGAAGCGGTCGGCCGCGCCCCCGACGGCGGCGTGCCCGGCATCCTCGTACCGCCGGAGGACCCCGCCGCCCTCGCCGCCGAACTGCGCGGCTGGTTCGGCGAGGCCGACGTACGCCGCCGTCTGAAGGCCGCCGCGCGCAGCCGCCGCGCGGCCCTCGGCGGCTGGGCGGCCACCGCCCGCAGCCTGGCCGGAGTCCTGCTCCGGCTCCCCGACGAACCCCGGAGGGCGGCATGAGCCGGACGACCACGACCACCGACGGAATCCCGGCCCAGCCCGGCCCCCGCGAGGTGCCGGACGCGGCAGCGAAGGCGGCGACGGACATGACCGAACCCGCACCGCGGCACGACATCGCCCTCGGCGAGGCAGACCCGTCCGGTGTGATCCCCGGCGCCGGCCCCGTCGCCCGACCCGGCGAGCGGGCCACCGTACGACTGCGGGACGCCGAACCCGAGGAGCCGCCCCGGTACGCACCCGAGTGGCTCCAGCTGCGGGAGGGGGCCGACGCGGTCGCCCGGGCGCTCGACCTGCTCGACCCGCTGCGGATCCGGCTGGCCAACCTGCCGGGCCGGTGCGGCGGTCTGGCCGTGCACGACCTGGGCTGCGGCACCGGCTCGATGGGCCGCTGGCTCGCGCCCCGCCTGGACGGCGCCCAGCACTGGATCCTGCACGACCGCGACCCCTACCTGCTGCACTTCGCCGCCGTCGCCTCCCCGCGCGCGGCCGCCGACGGCAGCCGCGTCACCGTGGAGACCCGGCGCGCCGACGTCGCCCGGCTCACCCCGGACGCCCTGGCCGGCGCCTCCCTGGTGACCGCCTCGGCACTGCTCGACGTCCTCACCCGCGAGGAGGTCGAGGCGCTCGCCGAGGCCTGCGTGGGCGCCGGCTGCCCGGCGCTGCTGACCCTGTCCGTCGCCGGACGCGTCGAACTCGGCCCGTCCGACCCACTGGACGCCGAGATCGCCGATGCGTTCAACGCCCACCAGCGGCGCGGCGGGCTGCTCGGGCCCGACGCGGTCAGCGTGGCCTGCGAGGTCTTCGGAGAGCGCGGCGCGACCGTACGGGTGCACCCGAGTCCCTGGCGGCTGGGTTCCGACGACGCCGAACTGACCGCCCAGTGGCTGCGGGGCTGGGTCGGCGCGGCCGTGGAAGAGCGCCCCGAACTGGCCGAGCGCGCCGACCGATACCTCCGGGACCGCCTGGCCGCCTGCGCCGCCGGTGAGCTGCGCGTCACCGTGCACCACAGCGACCTGCTGGCGCTGCCCAGGCCGACGGGCGGCGTGGCGTGAGCGCGGGGGCCCCGCAGGCGGGGAGCGGCGCGGCCGTACGGCCGGCCGGCGCCAGGACGGCGCTGGTGGCCGGCGCCCGGACCACCCGGCCAGGTGCCACCCGGACCGTGCGGGTCGGTGCGTCCCGTACCGTGCAGATGCCCGGCGCCGCCAAGTCGCGCACCGCCCGTGCGGCCGCACGCGCGCGTGTGCAGCCCACGGCGGCCGGACGGCCGCGCGTGCGCCGGACCGCGAGTGCGGCCGCGGGCACAGAGTCCGCACCGGAGGCGGCGGCGATGCCCGCACGGACACCGGACGCCGCGGCGGCCCCCCACCCGCCCGGCACCGTGGCCGCGCCTCCCAGCTCCCCCCGCAGGGGCCCCCGTTCACTCCTCTCCCGCCTCAGCACCCCTGCCGTGCGCAGCCACTTCGGCACGGTCGCCGGAGTCGTCATCCTCGCCGTCCTGCTGTGGCGGCTGGGTACGGGCGTGTTCCTCGACGGACTGCGGCGGATCGACGCGGGCACGCTGCTCGCCGCGCTGCTGATCGGCGTCGTCACCACGGTGTTCAGCGCCTGGCGCTGGCAGTTGGTGGCCCGCGGCCTCGGGTTGCGGCTGCCGCTGGGGGCGGCCGTGGCCGACTACTACCGGGCGCTGTTCCTGAACGCGGCGCTGCCCGGTGGTGTCCTCGGGGACGTGCACCGGGCGGTGCGGCACGGACAGAGCGCCGGTGACATGGGGCGCGGTGTCCGCGCGGTCGTGCTGGAGCGGGTCGCGGGACAGATCGCGCTGGTCCTGATCGGCGGGGCGGCGCTGCTGACGCTGCCCTCGCCGGTGCGGGACGACGCCCGCAGCTTCGCCGCGCCGGCCGCCTTCGTCGTGGCGGGCGCGTTCGCCGTCGTCCTCGCCGTCCGCATGAACCGCGCCTCCTCCCGCCGGGGTGCCCTGCGGAGGAACCTCGACGAGGCCCGTCGCGCGCTGCTGTCGCGCCAGGGCGGGCCGGGCGTCGCACTGTCCTCCGTCGCCATCCTCGCCGGACACCTCGCGATGTTCGTCGTGGCGGCCCGGGTCGCCGGATCCGCGGCATCCGTGCCGGTGCTGCTGCCGCTCGCGGTGCTCGCCCTGCTCGCCATGGGCCTGCCGCTGAACGTCGGCGGCTTCGGCCCCCGGGAGGGCGTCACCGCCTGGGCGTTCGCCGCCGCCGGGCTGGGCGCGAGCAGCGGGCTGGCCGTGGCCGTGGTGTACGGGGTGCTCAGCTTCGTCGCCGCGCTGCCCGGCGCGCTGGTCCTCGTCGCCCGCTGGTGGACCGCACTGCGCGGAACCTACCCGCGAGAGGAATCGGTTTCCCCGGAGGTGAGCAACTCCAGGTACGCGCCGAAGGATTCGACCAGGCTCGCCAGCAGTTCCCTGCCCTTCTCCGCCGAACCGAGGGAAGGCCGGCCGATGACGCCCGATTCGGTATAGGCGGACATTCCCACGGTGAGCAGATGACGGCGGTCGTCAGCGGTGAAATCGGCGGACTCGTAACCAGGACGGACATATTCGGGATGAGCGTGCAGCAGAATGGAGGTCTCGATTTCTCCGGCGTGCATGTCGGTGAGCAGCGAGGTGGCCACCCCGGCCCTGACCCGCGCCTCCTCCCAGTCCTCCGCGGCCGGGAAGAGCGCCATCCGCTCCCCGCGCGCGGAGGCCTCCTGGACCACGTTTCCCAGCACGTAGTTGCCGCCGTGACCGTTGACCACCACGAGCGCCCCGACGCCCGAACGCCGCAGCGACGCCGCGATGTCCCGTACCACCGCATGCAGGGTGACGGAGGAGATGCTGACCGTTCCCGGCCAGGCCGCGTGCTCGTGGGAGCAGGACACGGTCACGGGAGGAAGGAGGTGCACCGGGTGCGCCGCGGCGATCTCCCGGGCGACGGCACAGGCGACCAGGGTGTCGGTCGCGAGCGGAAGGTAGCGGCCGTGCTGCTCGAAACTGCCCACGGGAAGGACGGCCACCTGTGTTGAGACGCCCGCCCCCCGCTTCCGTACATCTTCCGTGGTGTCCGCCGGCAGCAGGCCCCGTGTACCGTACATCGCTCCACCCGTGCCCGAACCACTCATTTCCCTACGGCCTTTCGTCTCTGCTTTAGGAATCAGATCATGACAGAAAACATCGGCGTACTCGGCAAGAAGGCCCCGCAGCGTACGGGTGTGGAACGCGTCGTCAATGCGCCACTGCCCACGGTGTACGGGAAATTCCAGGCGGTCGGCTACCTGGACCACGACCGCGGTGACGAGCAAGTGGCCCTGGTCTACGGCGAGATCGGCTCCGAGAACGTCCTCACCCGGTTGCACTCGGAGTGCCTGACCGGTGACGCGTTCGGTTCCCAGCACTGCGAGTGCGGCGACCAGCTGGACTCCGCGCTGCGCTCGGTCGTCGCCGAAGGCAGCGGCATCGTCGTCTACTTGAGAGGGCACGAGGGCCGGGGCATCGGTCTGCTCGCCAAGCTGCGCGCGATGGCCCTGCAGGCGGAGGGCCTGGACACCGTCGAGGCGAACCTCGCCCTGGGACTGCCCGTCGACGCCCGCGACTACGGCGTGGCCGCCGGGATGCTGCAGGACCTCGGCGTGAAGTCGGTCCGCCTGATGTCCAACAACCCGCGCAAGCGGGAGGCGTTGGTCCGGCACGGCATACAGGTCGCCGAGACGGTGCCGCTGCTGATCCAGCCGTGCGAGAGCAACATCACCTATCTGCGGACGAAGCGGGAGCGGCTGGACCACCACCTGCCCCATCTGGACGCCGTCGCGCACCTGTCCTGAAGGGGAGCCCGGAGATCCGGACGGGAAGAGGGCATGACCGGGGGGCCCTCTTCCCCTCCGGGCCCCGGGCGCCGCAGTGCGCTTACGACAGTGTCCTCCCCTCGGCGTCGCCGAGGGGATCACGGCGCATCGTCGCCGGGAGGCCTGGCCCACTCCTCGATGCCGGGCGGTGCCGGGTATCCGGGGACCGAGATCCACGCCTTGACCACTCCCTCCTCGGTCCCCAGCCAGACCGGGGAGAAGGTACCGGTGCGGCGGTTGGGTGTGCGGAAGGCGGCACCGAACAGTTCGTCGGACACCAGCACGGCCGCGGAAGAGCGGCTCGCCGCCGCCAGAGCTGCGCGCAACGGCGCGGAGTCCACCAGCCGGCAGGCCTTCAGGGCCTGGTCGCGCCATTCCTGTGCACGGGAGGCGAAGGCTTCCCCATGACGCAGGGCGACTCGTAGGCCCAGGGGCACCTGATAGGAGTACAACGTGGCTTCCATGTGCGCGGCCAGGTCCAAAATCAGGTCGGCCCGTCGTGTCTCGTCCAGGAAGGCCTGGACAGCCACAGCATCGCCCACGTCCAGGAATCGCGGCGCCGGTCCGAGGCGGTCGCCGAGCGCCAGCAGAAGGAATTCACGCAGCAGCGCGTGCCGCGCGGCTGCCCGCCCCTCGTCTCCATCCCGTCCGAAGTCCACGAACCGCGCGACGAGGACGACCGAGCGCCAACCGTGGTCCGCAGCCGCGGCAGGTTCCCTCCCCGGATCTCGCACGGCCTCCGCCTGTTCGTCCGCCTGACCACGGGCACGGCTCCGCTGCGTGGCCACTTTCAGAGCCCGCGCCGACAGTTCAGGTCCCAGGTCGGTGCGCCTGAGCGCCCGGCGCAGCACCAACCCGGCCGAGCGGTCACCGCCCCGGGCGTCGAGCCAGACCAGCGCCAAGCGCCCGGCCTCCTGCGCTTGTTCCGCACCGAGGTCAGGGCGGTCCAGGAGGGCGGGGAGGACGAAGCCGGCATCGGAGGCGACGGCGTGGGTCCGCAGCCACTGCAGAGCCCGTGCCACGACCTCGGTCGACTGCGCGGGCGTGAGGTCGTCGCGCGAGAGCACGCCGTTCAGGACGAACTGGGCGTCGAGGGTGGCGCCGTGGGTCTCCAGCCAGGCCAGCGCGAGCATCACCCCCTCACGCGCCTCCTCCGCCGTGAGGTCGGCGCGTTTCAACAGGGGACGCAGCACGAACATCGCTTCGTCAGCGGTGGCGTGGGGCCGCAGCCACCGCAGTGCCCCTGTCACGGCCGCGGTCGACTGCGCGGGCGTGAGGTCGTCGCGCGAGAGCACGCCGTTCAGGACGAACTGGGCGTCGAGGGTGGCGCCGTGGGTCTCCAGCCAGGCCAGCGCGAGCATCATCCCCTCACGCGCCTCCTCCGCCGTGAGGTCGTTCCGGTGCAGCAGCGGACGCAGCACGAACTTGGCCGAGGCGTCGGTGCCGACCGACCCGAGCCAGTCGATACCGCCGCGGACGAACCGTGTGCGTGCCTCAGGGGCCAGGTCCTGCCTGCGCAACGCGGCACTGAGCAGAAACTGGCTGTGGGGACTCTCGCGGTACGAGTCAAGCCAGTTCAGCGCACGAGCGACCACCACACGGGCCTGCTGCTCGGACAGGTCCGCGCGCAGCAGAGCCGAGCGCAGTACGAACTGCACCGGTGCGCCGTCGCCGTGCGCTTCGAGCCAGTCCACGGCGTACTCCACGGCCCTGCGCGCCTCGTACACCGGCAGGTCCGTGAGCGCCAGCAGAGGAGTCAGCACGAACCCCGCGTTCTGGGCGTCCCCGTGCTCTGCCAGCCAGCGGAACGCGTGCTGGACCGCCTCCGCCACCTGCTCGGGAGTCAGGCCGGTGCGGGGCAGCAGGCCGTTGAGAACGAACTGGGCACTGTCGGTGCGATCGTCGGCGCGCAGCCACTTCAGGGCCTGGTCGACGGCGGCACGGGCCTGAGCTTCGGTGAGGTCGGTGCGCTGGAGGAGCCTGCGCAAACCGGCAGCGGTCGCCTCGTGGGAAATGGACGCCGCCTGCTTCGGCGGGGCCGGCTCCGCCAGCGCCTGGAAGTGCTCGGCTCGTAGCGTGTCGCCCTGCCGGCGCGCGGTCCGGGCGACGGACAGCAGGTCCTCGCTGGAGGCGTGTGCGGCCAACGCGGTCCACAGGCTCCCGGGCGGTGCGACGTCACGGCGGAGTTCCCGTCCGTACCGCTCCATGCCGGCCGAGAGCCGGTAATAGACGGGTCCGGAGTACACGTCGTCCGTCCCCACCAGCGGTCCCGTGCCGTACAGCCCGGCTCCGTCCAGGGCTTCGGCGGCCAAGTGCTCCAGAGCGGAGGGGCTCACATGACCGGGGAGGTACCCCTCGGCCGCCCTGGCAAGGAGAGCGCCGGTCATCAGCGGGCCGTGTCCGCAGCGACGGGCGTCGATCGCGGCGTTCACGACAGCCCGCACGGCGGCCGATCCGGACACGTAGCCCTCGATCTCCAGTCCGGTGGCGGCCGTGCCGGAGGCGTTCCCGGGCTCGTCACCGGGCAGGACGAGGAGTGGGATCCCCTCGTCGCACAGGGCGCGAGCCTGTGGATGAGGGTCGGCGGCGCCTGCCGGAGGCGTGGACGTCAGGACGTGCCAGCGGTCGGTCCTCAGCGAGCCCAGGACCAGTACGGGTCCCGCGCCGGCATCACGCAGCAGCGTCCTCAGCCCGGCGGCGATGCGTTCACCTCGGCCGCCGCCCCCCAGGCCGAGGAGGTGGTCGTCCGCGTCGTCCAGCCAGAGCACGGTGCGTGGACCGATCGAGGCGGGAGTGTCCAACGCCGCGGCGAGGTCGTCGCCGGCGTGTGGTGCCCACAGCAACCAGTCGTCCGGCAGCAGACGTACGGCTTCCAGGCTCGACCGCGTCCTGCCCGATCCGGGCGGCCCGACGAGCAGGACCATCCTGCTCGCGCCGGTGGCACACGCCCGCACGACGTTCCGCAGCGACCGGTCGTGAGGCCGGTCCGTGTACGGCGGGAACGCCTCCTCCGTTTCCCGCACGAATTGGGCGACCGGCCGCCCCAGCCGCCCCGCCCCGCTCCGGGACTCGCCGCCGCCCTCCCTCCGCTCCTGTACGAGCGCGTGGTGGCGCAACGCGGCGAACCGGAAGGGGGACCGGCCGTCGTCGGCCTCCGCACCGGTCCGCCGGGTGAGATGACGCAGCAGCCACTCGAAGGCCCGTTCGTCGGCGGGAACACTCCGGCCGGTGAACCACTCGGTCAGCGTGCCGGTGCTGAGCTGCACAGGTGGCGACTCCCGGGCGGCCATGCCGACCAGAGCGGAGTACGTCGGGAAGCCGGCTCGGGTGTACAGCTCCCGCAGGGCCTCGGCCAGTGCGGTTCGGGCGTCGTCGCCGGTACCCCTGCCGTAACGGGCCTGGGCGCGGAGCAGGACCGTCAACCTCATCTGCTCAGGAGCCACCCGCGGGGCCGGGAGCACGCAGGTGTCCAGAGGGAGAAGACCTTCGGGCTTGTCCGACTCGTCCAACACCAGGGCGAAGTCGACGGGCGAGGAGTCCGGAGCCCGTTGCATGGCCTTCGCCAAAGCGGTGGCACGCGACCAGGAGAACGAGCTCGGTATGCGGACCGCGACGTGCACCGGGCCCCCCGGCGCCCGCCAGACCAGCATCCCGTCGGCTCCGTCCCCCGGGGCGGGCAGTTCCAGTGCGATGTTCCTGAGCAGAAGATACGCACGAACGTGGTCGAGCACATCGGTGGTGGCGAGCGGACCCCGCTCCACGCGCAGGTCGTCGAAGCTCGTGTCCCGTCCGGGCCGGCCGCCCAGCGGGGCCGGCAGACTGTCGTGCAGGTAGTCGACGAGATGCCGCAGAAGGGTTTCGGCATCCTGGAGGCCGCTGCTCTCGCGGGCGGTCCCCAGAAAGCTCCGCACTTCTTCCCGCGCGCGCCGGTAGACGGCCGAGGCCCCGTCGCTGCGGCCGGAGACCGCTGCGGAACTGCTCCCGCCCGGAACCGGCGGGCGGGCCGCCGCCGGGGAGCCGCTGTCCGACGCCGCCTTCCGGTCCCGCCCCGCCCGCACCTCGCGGCCCGGCTCGGTGACCGTCTCCGCGAAAGGGCGCTCCTCCGCCGGGAGTTCCGTCGCCCCCCATGCCGCGTGCAGCACGGCGGCGATGCCCTGCGGAGCGTACGGGTGTGCCGCGGCGTGGCGGCTGAAGGCGGCTCGGGTCCGCCACTCGTCATGGGTGGTCAGATGGGTGCGCAACCGCGCCCGGGCCGGGGGACGGAGGACCAGCACCGGATCGCCGCCGTCGCGTCGTACGGTGAACAGTCCGCTGGTGAGCACCTCGGCGAGGTCCGAGTACCCGGCCTCGGGCACCGCCTCGTCGCGCAGCACGTGCAGCAGCGGAAGGGGCAGATCCGGCAGACCGGAACAGAGGACGGCCAGGCGTACGGCGGGAGCGGGCGCGGTGTGGACGAACGCGTCGGCCAGCAGCGTGGGATCGTGCTGCCGGGTGGCTGCCGAGCCCTGGCGCGCAGTGGAGAGGCGCCCGGTGGCGGGGACGAGGACGGCGTCGCACCCCCCGGGGTCGGCACGCATGAGGGTGCTCGCCCAGGCGCCCAGGGAGCGTGCCGTGCACGACACGACCGGCAGCGCGGTCCACGGCCCGGCCCCATCCGCCCCGTCCGCCCGGCGTCCGAGCCGTGGCGGCAGAGTGAAGCGGAGAGCACCGTTTCGGTCCCCGGCCCGGTCGCAGGTGACCCGCACGGCGGGCAGGTTGAGGGCGGACCGGCGCCACAGGCGTGGGGGCAGCGGATCGAGCAGCGCCAGCGGGATCAGCTCGCCCCAGGCACGCAGGAGCATCCAGGGAGCAGGTTCGTGCCAGCCGCGGGCGGCGCAGTCGGAGACCACCAGGGTCAGGCGCCTGCCCTGGGTGCCGCTGCCGTGGTGGGGAACGCGCTCGCCGGGCACCTCATGGCCGTTGTGGTCGCGCACCCGGGGCTCGGTGCCCCGCCATTCCAGGCGCCAGGTGTGGACGGCGCGGAACCCTCCCAGGCTGGTCAGGAGCCGGGTCAACGCCCGCGTGGTCTCCTCCCACACGCCCATCGACACGGAGGTGTCCACGAGGAGGACCGCCTCGAACCAGGGCTCCGGCGCAGGGCGGAAGAGCGGTACGAGGGGGCCTCCGCGCGCGTAGTGCTCCACGGTGGCCTCGATGTCCAGCCGACTGCGCCCGCCATGCCGCCATGGCCGGCGGAACGGCTGGATGGCGCGGCCGATGGCGAGGGCGTCCTGCAGGGCGCCCGCACGGCCCAGGGACAAGGGGACACCGCGCACCGTGGTGTCCGCCCCGGGCCGGCGGAGGGACAGCTCCCTGCTCGTACGGCTCGGGGCGCTGACGGCTCCCGTGCCACGTGGTGTCCGTCCACCGGCCGGTTCCGCCCGGTCCGGTACCTCAGCGGGGACCGGCTCCGCCACGGGAGCAGGAGCCGCCGTCGTGCCTTCGCCGGCGCCGGACGCGGCCAGCCACAGCGCGTCGGCGAGGGTACGGGCGTCCACCCCGCGAGGCAGCGGCGCCATGCCCAGCGCCCGGACGAGACGCTCCAGGGCCTCAGACACGGGAGAGTTCGCGAAGGATCAGCGCGCGCAGTTCCTCGTACTGGCCGTCCCGCGGGGCGTGATCGCCGGTGAGCAGCGCCACCGCGTTCAGCAGCTGGTCGATGGCCAGGTGCTCGCCTGCCGCGACGCGCTCCGCGAACTTCTCGACGAGGCCGTCCCCGCCGGCCGGTACGGCGTCGAAGTGGGCCTGGACGATGCCGTGCAGCAGTTCGGCCGTCAGCGGTGGCATGGTGTAGCGGATGCAGCGCCGCAGGAAGGCCGGTGAGAAGTCCCGTTCGCCGTTGCTGGTCAGGAGGATGAACGGGAACTGCCTGCAGCTCACGTGCCCGCGCACGACCGGGTACTCCTCGTCGCCGTCCCACTGGCGGACGAGAACGCGGGGGCGGCGGTACCGGACGAGTTCGGGAATCTCGAACTCGCCCCGCTCCAGTACCTCCAGCAGGTCGCTGGGCAGGTCCAGGTCGCTCTTGTCGATCTCGTCGATGAGCAGGGCGCGCGGCCGCGGGGAGGGCAGCAACGCCGTCCCGAGGGGGCCCAGTTGCAGGAAGGGAGCGATGTCGTCCCGGCTGCGTCCGCGTCCTGCCCGGCCCGGCCGGCCCTGCGTCATCGCCGCGCGCAGGCTCTGGGCGTGGATGCGGCCCAGGGCGTCGTAACGGTACAGGGCCTCGGTCAGCGTGCTCCGGGAGGTGATGTGCCAGCGCAGCACCGGTCCAAGGCCCAGTTCGTGTGCCACCTGCTCGATGACGGTGGACTTGCCCGAGCCGGCGGGGCCGCTGACGAGGAGCGGACGACGCAGGTGCAGGGCGGCGTTGACCGCGTCGACGAGGCCGGGAGGAGGCTGGTACTGCCGGTGCTGCGACTGCCGTGGGAACGTACGCCAGGGGGGAGGGTCGGCGAGCGGGACATCCCTCGGCTCCCCGTCCCCGCGGTAGTAGGGCTTCCAGGTCACAACTCCTCCTCGGGACCGGCCACCACACGTTGTTCGAAGGGGCGGCAGAACTCCAGCCAGGCGTCGTCGTGCCAGACCGCCCGTACGTCACCCAGGCACGCCACGCATCCCTCGTGTTCCCGGGACCACCGCTGCCGGTAGGCGGCGGGGAGGCCGCCGGGCAGGCTGCGCCAGTTCCGCTGCACCAGGGTTCGCAGCCGGTCGTCGCACGCGCGGGTGCCGCGGCGCGGCCACAGGATGATCGGCGCGTAGGGCAACAGCTGTTCCAGCACGTCCTGCAGGGTGTCGGGGTGGTGGTCGAGCCCGACGACGGTGTCGTACCGGCCGGTCAGAAGTCCTTGTTCGAGTCCCTGCCGGTCGGCGAGGACGGACGCACCGATCCACTCCACCGCGACACCAGCGTGACCGGCCATGTCGCGCAGTGCCTTGCGGGCGGCGTCGTTCATCTCGCCGTTCTCCTCCATCGGGTCCATGCGGCCGCTCCACCGGACGACGACGTCGTGGTTGACCCCCAGCAGCCGGCGGCCGACCTTCGTCTCCTCGGGCTGCCAGCGCGCCAACAGGTGTGCGGGGGCAGCCACGTCCACGTTGACCAGCCGCTCCGGGGAAGCGAGCCGGCCGCGCGCCCACTTCAGCGCCGCCCCGATCGCCAGGCCCGTGCCGAACCGGTCCACGGACCCGCACCGGAAGCGCTGGTGCACCGGAAGCCGCTCGCCGGTGCCCAGCAGCCAGGCGTCCACCTCCTCGGGCCAGTCGGTCAACGCCCCGCCCAGGCTCACCACGAGACGGAGTTCGCCTTGCTGCTCCTTCTGCGCGAACTCGGCCAGGGCGTCGTTGAACTCGGTGACCACGCCGAGGTCCCGTGCCCACTCCCGCAGCCGTGGGGCCACGTCGCTGGCCCCGGTCAGCTGGGCGAGTGCCGCGACGAGACGCGCGGGTGCCTTCCAGGAGGGCTCGTCCGCACGCGCCTCCCGCAGAGCCGCGTACTCGACCAGGTCGCGCAGGAGTTCGGGGCCCTCGGCCTCGGGGGGCAGACCAGCCAGCTGCCGTGCTGCCCGCAGCAGGTCACTGGTCAGCACCTCGGCGAAGACCTCGCTGAGGAGCGCGACGGCCCCGGCGCACGCCAGGAGCGTGGCCACCACATGGACGACCCGGGTGCGCCACTGCGGGTCGGCCACGTCGTCCACCTGCCCCTGCCGCGCGAACGTGTGCAGTGTGTCGAGTTCACCGCGCGTCAAGGGTGCCGGCAGGCGCATGTCGGCCCGCCACATCGACACCGCCGCTTCGAGGTCCTGCCGGCCGACCGGCCCCACCACCCCGCCGTGGACACCGGGAGCGGAGCGCACGTTGCGGGCCAGCCACAGCCCCTCGGCCACGAAGGGATCGTTGTCGTACTCGAACCTTCCGACGGCCTGCCCGACGATGCGGCTGCGCAGCTCCTCGGTGAGCCTCGTGTCCGGGTACACCACCGCACCCGCACCGGCGATTCCCCTTCTGAGCACCTCGGCCAGGGCGAAGGTCAGACGCATGCCGCGAGCCGTCTGGTCGGCCGCGGCGGCGGTGAGCACCGACAGCCTGGTCCGGCCCGCCCGTACCCCGCCCGCGATCCTGCCCGCGTCCGGCATCGCCCCGGCCGCGTGACAGGTGTCGATGAGGGCGATCACGCCCTCGACGCCGCGCTCGTCGACGGCCTCGGTGAGCAACTGACCGACGGGCACCGCGGACATGGTGCTGCCGATGGTGGACTTCGCGACCATGAAGTGGAGATCGGTCTGCTGCGGCGGCGTGAAGCCGTGTCCGAGCAACGCCACCACCAGCACGGCGTTGTCGGCCTGCGCCCGCCGCACCGCCTCGCGCACCGCCGTGCGCACGTCCTCGGGTGTCAGCGCGTCGCTGACCAGGAGGGAGCCGTGATCGCCGGTACGGGGCACGCACGCCCCGCGGGTGGGGTCCGTCAGCACGGCATGCAGTTGCCCGGCCGCGTCGGGCAGCCGGGTGAGGGTGCCCATGGCCTCGCACTGCGCACCCACGACCAGCACGTGCCGGCTCTGCCCGTGGGTCACTTCTTCAGCGCCTCCACCAGGGGCCCGGCGACGGCCGGATGCCGCAGGTACTTGGTGGCCGTGTGCACCCACAGGCCGTCGGAGTCCACCCGGCTGGTCGTGGGGGCGACACCCGAGAAGCTGGGCAGCATCCATCTGTCCAGGCGGGGCCGGCCCACCACGATGTCGTCACGGTCCCAGAAGTTCAGCCACCGCTCGACGCCGGACGGGGTACGAGGGGGCTGCGGCACCAGCCGCTGCAGGACGGCGGCCCCGGTGGCCAGCGGCGAGCCCAGAGTCACGAACAGGGGAACCCGTCCCGCGTACGCGTGCAGCGCTTCGAACGCGACGACGGTGCCCAGCGAGTGGCTCACCACCACCAGGGGCCGGTCGGGGTCCGTGCCCCGCAGCACCTGCTCACGGATCCGGGCATCGAGCGTACGCCCGCTGTCGTCGGCCTCGCGCCGGCGGAGGTAACGCCCGACCTGGGCCAGGTGCCACAACAGCGGCGTCCCACTGGCCCACTGCGTGCCCTCGCGCAGGCCCGGCATCTGCAACAGGGTGGTCAGCACCCGGCCCAGGACGCGGAACGGCTCCACCACGCCCTGTTCCTCCTCCTCGTCGCCCGGGAGTTGCGCGCGGGCGTCCTCGGCCACGGCCGACGCCCTGCGGTCGCCGCGCTCCCTGGCCTGCCGGTCGAGTTCGTCGACCAAGGCCGCCACGAACGCGGTCATGAAAGCGGCGTCTTCCTGGTCCTCGAAAGACCCGCCGCCACCCTGGTCCTCGGCGTCGGTGAACAGGCCGCTGAAGTTGGCGAAGCGAACCTCCGCCAGCCAGCCCTGCGTCAGTCCGGAAACCGCGTCGGCATGCCCCGCGGCCCGTGCCCCCACGGCCAGGGCCTCAAGCCACTCACGACGCTCTTTCGCCGTGTCCCGCAGGCCGCCGATCCCGTGGACGAACACCAGTTGAGTAGCACCCGAACCGCTCACCCACGCCCCCGTAACGCCCGTGCACCGTTCTGCTGGTGCACCCTAAGCCATACCTCGCGGGACCGGGCGGTAATCGGCCGATGTGGACCGGCGCCGACGAATCCTTCGGCGCCCGGAGGGGACACGTCCTTTCCCTCAGCGGTGCGATCGCGCCGCGGCGCCGGCCATCCGCGAGAGGGGCCGCGGCCTGTACCCGGGCCGCGTACCCTTCGTGGACGTCCGTCCCCTGAGCGCCGGCCGTTTCGCGGCCGACGCCCCGCGCCCGGAGGCCAACCTGGTATGACCGAGCTCCATCTGTGGCTGCGCCACGAGGACCGTACGACCGAACGCCGCACGCCCGTCGTTCCCGCCGACGCCCGGCGGTTGACCGAGGCGGGGGTGACGCTGACCGTCGAGGAGTCCGAGCAGCGGATCTTCCCGGCCGGACAGTACGCGGCGGTGGGCGCCCGCATCGCGCCTGCGGGCTCCTGGGTGTCGGCGCCCCGGGACGCCGTCGTCCTCGGTCTGAAGGAACTCCCCGAAGAGCCGGGAGACCTCGTCCACCGGCACATCTTCTTCGGGCACGCCTACAAACGGCAGCCCGGCGCGGCCGCCCTGCTGCGCCGCTTCGTGTCCGGGGCGGGGGCGCTCCTCGACCTGGAGTACCTGGTCGACGACGACGGACGCCGGCTGGCCGCCTTCGGCTACTGGGCGGGATACCTCGGCGCGGCCCTCGCCGTGCTCCAGCAGCGGGGCAGCCTGCCTGCGCCGCTCACGCCCACGTCCAGGGAGGAACTGGACGAGCTGCTGCGGCCCGCCGCCGGTGACACGCCGTTCACGGCGCTGGTGATCGGCGCCCTGGGCCGCAGTGGCCGAGGGGCACGGGACGCCTTCGCCGCCGCGGGAACCGAGCCGACCTGCTGGGACCTGGCCGAAACCCGCGACCTCGACCGCCGCGCGCTGCTGGCGCACGACGTGATGGTCAACGCGGTGCTCGCCACGAGCCCCGTCCCGCCGTTCCTGCGCGAGGAGGACCTCGACGCACCGGACCGCCGACTGCGCACCGTGTGCGACGTCACCTGCGACGTCGGCTCACCGCTGAACGTCCTGCCGGTGTACGACCGCACCACGGACTGGACGGACCCCGCGCGCCGGCTGCGCGGGGAGCCGCCCCTGGACCTGATCGCGATCGACAACCTGCCGTCCCTGCTGCCCCGGGAGTCCAGTACCGACTTCTCCGCCGCACTCCTGCCCCACCTGCTGGACTTCGGCACCGCCTCCGGTCCGTGGCGGCGTTGCCTCGACACCTTCCACCGCGCCTGCCGTGAACTCGGCGTGAGCGAACCCGAGTGACCTGAGTGAAGGGGACCGACGACGATGTCCGACCTGCTCGCCGCGAGCGGCACGGTGCACTGGATCGGCGCGGGACTGTCCACGGGCAGCGGCCTGGCCGCGCTGTGCGACACCGCGGACCGGGTACGGCTGTGGCACCGCACCGAGGAACGCGCGGCCCGGGCCCTCGCCGGGCTGGGCCTGACCGGGAAGGCCGAGCCCCGCGCCTTCACGCTTTCGGCGCTCACCGGTGAACTGGCCCCGGGAGACGTCGTCGTGTCGATGCTCCCGGCGCCCGAACACGCCGGACTGCTGGCCGTGTGCGTACGGCGGCGGACGCACTTCGCCTGTTCCAGCTACGTCTCCCAGGCGGTCCTGGACGAGGTCCCGGCGGCCGCGCGGGCGGGGCTCGCCGTCCTCACCGAGGCGGGGCTGGACCCGGGCATCGACCACCTCTTCGCACACAGCCTGATCGGCAGGGCACGGGCGGCGATCGGGGACGGCGGCCCGGCGACGTACCGCCTCACCTCCTATTGCGGTGGCGTCCCGGCCGTCCCCAACGACTTCCGCTACCGCTTCAGCTGGGCTCCCGCGGGGGTACTCAACGCCTTGCGCTCGCCAGCCCGTTACGTCGAAGAGGGCGTGGAGACCACGGCCGAGCGGCCCTGGGAGGCGACCCGGCCGCACCAGGTGGACGGGGAGTCCTTCGAGGCCTATCCCAACCGGGACAGCCTGCCGTTCATCGAGCAGTACGACCTCCCGCCCGCCTGGACACCGCGCACGTTCGTCCGCGGCACGCTGCGCCTGGCCGGCTGGCAGCGGGCCTGGACGCCCGTCTTCGAGGAGCTGGAACGCGGAGACGACGCGCGGATCACCGCCCTCGCGCAGGAACTGGCGGCGGCCCATCCGACGACGGAGGCCGACCGCGACCGCGTCGTCCTCGCCGTCGCTCTGCAGGTGGACGCCGGCGCCGGCCGCGCCTGGTCCGGCAGCTGCCTCCTCGACGTGGTCGGCGACGCCGAGGAGAGCGCCATGGCCCGCTGCGTCTCCCGGCCGCTGGCTCTGGGCGTCCGTCACATCCTCACCGGCAGTCTCCCGGCCGGACTGAACCGGGCGGCCGGGACACCGGCGCGGTCGGAGGAGTGGCTGGCCGAACTGGCGGCGGACGGCCTGGAACACCGTCTGCGGCTGGATCAGTAGACCGTATGCAATCTTGTCGGCTGTATTCAGTCGACGACAGCCTCGTGCACCAGCCGCTTCAGCTCCGGGAAGAACTTCAGTGTCCTGGCGCGGACCTGGGTCATGAACTGCACGGTCAGATCGCGCCCCGGGTCGATCCAGAAGGTCGTCGTCGCCACGCCGCTCCAGCCGAAGGTGCCCAGACCCACGGGTGCCACCGTGCGGGCGGGATCGGTGACCACGGAGACGTTGAAGCCGAAGCCGACGCCCGCGTTGTACGGCTCCCGGTGGGTGGGGGCGCCGAAGGACTGCAGGTCCGCGCCGCCGGGGAGCCGGTTACCGGTCATCAGGGTCACCGACTCGCGGGAGAGCAGGCGGACGCCGTCCAACTCGCCGCCGCGGCGCAGCATCTCCATGAACCGGTGGTAGTCGTGGGCCGAGGCGACCATGCCGCCGCTGCCGGACAGGAAGCGGGGCCGGCCGTGCAGCGGCAGCCCGCGGATCGGCTCGATGCCACCGGTGTCGGTCTCGCCGTACAACTCGGCGAGCCTGCCCGACTGTTCGGGCGTGACCTCGAAGCCCGCGTCCGTCATGCCGAGCGGCCGGAAGATCCGGTCGGCGAAGAACCGGTCGAGGGGCTGCCCGGAGACCACCTCGATCACCCGGCCGAGAACGTTGGAGGCGACCGAGTAGTTCCACTGCGTGCCCGGCTCGAACTGCAGGGGAAGCCGTGCGTACACCTCCATCGTTTCGGCCAGGTCCGCGCCCGGCGGCACCGACGACTCCAGTCCGGCCTCGCGGTACAGCGCGTCGACGGGATGGGAGTAGTAGAAGCCGAAGGTGAGGCCGGCGGTGTGGGTCAGCAGATGGCGCAGGAGTACGGGACCCTCGGCCGGGCGGGTCTCCAGGTCCGGGCCGGAGCCGCCGACGTACACCCGGGGACCGGCGAAGACGGGAAGGTACCGCTCGAGCGGGTCGTCCAGCGACAGCGCGCCCTCCTCCGCCAGCAGCAGCACGGCGACCGCGGTGACCGGCTTGGTCATGGAGTAGATGCGCCACAGGGTGTCCGCCGCGACCGGCAGTCCCGCCGCCCGGTCCCGGTGTCCGTGCACGGTGAGGTGGGCGACGCGACCACCGCGTGAGACCCCCACGAGGAAGCCGGGCAGACGTCCTTCGTCGACGTAGTGGGCGACGTACTGGTCGAGGCGGTCCAGCGCCTTCCCGTCCAGCCCGGCCTCGCCCGGATCGACTTCCTGTCGCAGCTGTGCCATCGCTCTCCTCCGGTCTTCTCCCACCCGGTGTGGTTCTTCCTACCCCGCGGGGGCGGCCGCGGACCTCGTCACACGGCCTCGGACCTCATCGGACGTCGTCGGAGATCATCGTCGCAGGGAGTTCCGCACGCTCCCGCGGATCCGGGCCGGGTGTGATCGACACGACGCGGCGTCCCGGCAGTGCCAGGGAGGCCACCGCGCCGAGCGCGGACACCACCGCCAGGACGGTCAGCGCCGCCGGAGCCCCCGTGCCCATCAGCGAGGTCGCCGTGGCCACGCCCAGCGTCGGTCCGACGTTCAGCGCGGTCTGCTGCAGACCACCCGCCACCCCCGCCGTACCGGTGTCCGCCTGCCGTACGACGACGTGCGTGGCCGCCACCATGACCGTGCCGAACCCGGCGCCCAGCAGCGCGAAGCCGACGTCCAGCGCGAGCGTGCCCGAGGCCCTGGTCATCAGCAGTACGCCGGCCGAGAGGACGGCCATCGCCGCGCCGGTCGTCAGGCGGGCACCCGCCCGGCCCAGCAGCATCGCGCACCCGGGGGCGGACAGGACCATCAGCACGGGCAGCGGCAGGCCGTGCAGGGCACTGTGGAGGGGGTCGAGACCGAGCCCGTCCTGCAGGACGAAGGTGACGGCGAACAGCGTGCCGAACAGCGACGCCGACGCTGCCACCAGGACGCCCAGCGCCGCGCCCACCGCCCGGGAGCCGATCACCTCCGGTGGCAGCAACGGGTTCGCGGTCCTCCGCTCGTGCCGTACGAACGCGGCACCGGTGAGGGCCGCCAGGATCGGTCCGGCCACCGTCTGCGCGGACACCGGCCGTGCGACCAGTGCGTGCACCAGGCAGCCGAGCGTCACCGCGAGGAGCAGGGCGCCGGGTATGTCCAGTCGTGCCCCGGCCGGCCGCGCCGTCTCACCGCGATCGCGTGCGGTCAGCGCGATCGCGCCGAAACCGCAGGCGGGCAGCACATTGAGGAAGAACACGGCCCGCCAGCCCGGTCCCGTCACGAGCGCCCCGCCCACGAGCGGCCCGGTGGCGGCCGCCAGCCCGATCGCGGCGGTGCGCACCGCCAGCGGCATCGCGAGGCGCTCCGGCGGATACGCGGTACGCAGCATCCCCAGCGTGGCCGGCTGCAGCAGTGCGCCGCACACGCCCTGCGCCACGCGCAGCGCGATCACCCAGCTCACGCCGGGCGCCAGGCCGATGCCCGCCGACGCCGCCCCGAAGCCGAGCATCCCCCAGGCGAACATCCGCCGTTGTCCGTACCGGTCGCCCAGTCGTCCGGCGAACACCAGCAGGCTCGCCACCGCGATCAGGTAGGCGGTGCTGGTCCACTGCACCTGGGCGAAGGAGGCGTGCAACTCCCTCTGCAGGGTGGGCTGGGCGACGGTGAGAACCGTGCCGTCCAGGGCGACGACCATGGCGCCGGCCACGCTGGCGGCCAGCGTCAGCGGACGGTTCACCGCGCGTCCTCCGGTCCCAGGTGGGCATCGAGCGCCGAGTGCAGCAGGGGTTCGAAGTCGTCGGCGCCGGTGGCGAGTTGCAGACTGCCCCAGCCCCACAGCTGGGCGATGCCGTGCAGGTTCGCCCACAGGGCGCCGGCGATCAGGTGGGCGTCGGCGTCCGCACGGACCCGGCCCACCAGCTCGGCCAGCAGGCCGAAGAGCGGAAGGCTGGTCCGGCGCAGCCCCAAGTGGCCGCTTTCCAGCAGATCGTGACGGAACATCAGCTCGTACATGCCGCGGTTGCGCAGCGCGAACTCCAGGTAGACCCGGCCCAGAGTGGTCAGCCGCCGGCGTGGGTCCGGTGAGGTGTCGGTGAGGGCGGCCTCCACCCGGCCGGCCAGGTCGGCGAAACCGCGGCGTGCGATGGCGGACAGCAGTTCCAGATGGGTGGGGAAGTAGCGGCGCGGTGCCCCGTGCGAGACCCCCGCCCGGCGGGCGATCTCCCGCAGGGTCAGCGCCCCCGCGCCTTCGGCGGCCACCAGTTCCACACCGACGTCGACCAGGCGGGTGCGCAGGCCGGGCTCTGATTCGCTCACAGGCATAGACAGTGTCTACCAAAGACTCGTAGACACTGTCTACTCGGGTATGCGGGAATGGGGCGGCACGTGAGCCGGGTTGCACCTGGCATGACTCAGGACGCGACGCAGGACGCACTGCTCGGGCTGCTCTCCGCAACCGGCGGGGGAGTGCTGGTGACCCTCAAGCGGGACGGGCGGCCCCAGCTGTCGAACGTCAGCCATGCCTACTACCCCGACGAGCGGATCATCCGGGTCTCACTCACCGACGACCGCGCCAAGACCCGGAATCTGCGCCGGGACCCTCGGGCCTCGTACCACGTCACCACCGCCGACCGCTGGGCGTACACGGTCGTCGAGGGCACCGCCGACCTGTCACCTGTCGCCGGGGATCCGCACGACGAGACGGTGGAGGAGCTGATCCGCCTCTATCGCGACGTCCAGGGCGAGCACCCTGACTGGGACGAATACCGGGCCGCCATGGTCCGCGACCGGCGACTGGTACTGCGACTGCGCGTGGAGCGTGTATACGGCATTCCGCCACGGTAGGCGGCATACCGTATGCACCGCCACCAAGGCGGCATACCGTATGCACTGCCACAAGGCGCGCATATCTTATGCACCCCCCCCACTGAGGCGATGGACAGCATCTACTTCGCGCAGCAGCACGGCTTCCACGTCGGGCACCGGGGGTGGACCTCGCTGCTGACGGACCTGGAGTGGCTGGC
>NZ_JBSFIK010000075.1:0-4353 GCF_053597535.1 Streptomyces sp. NPDC001348
ATCGTCGACGTCGAGACCAAGCAGGCCATGCGTCCGCGTGACGCCATGGCCTCCGCCGGCAAGACCCTGGTCGAGCTGTTCGGTCTCGCCCGCGAGCTGAACATCGACGCCGAGGGCATCGACATGGGTCCGTCCCCGACGGACGCGGCGCTGGCGGCCGACCTCGCGCTTCCGATCGAGGAGCTCGAGCTGACCGTCCGCTCCTACAACTGCCTCAAGCGCGAGGGCATCCACTCCGTGGGTGAGCTCGTGGCGCGCTCCGAGGCCGACCTGCTCGACATCCGCAACTTCGGTGCGAAGTCGATCGACGAGGTCAAGGCGAAGCTGGCCGGCATGGGCCTGGCCCTCAAGGACAGCCCGCCCGGATTCGACCCGACCGCCGCGGCGGACGCCTTCGGCGCCGACGACGACGCGGACGCCGGGTTCGTGGAGACCGAGCAGTACTAAGAGCTCGGGCCTTCCGGTCCGTACTCGGGTGCGGGTGCGCTGTGGCTTGTCGCGCCCACGCGACGGAGTCGCATATCGACACCGCCCCGCGCCCCTTCCGGACGACGTGCGCCTTCGGCGCCGTCGCCCGGATCTCCGACAGGCGACCGCCTGCTCGGATACTGACCCCGGTACCTGGTACGGCCGGGGCAGACACACAGGAGAGAACAATGCCGAAGCCCACCAAGGGTGCCCGTCTGGGCGGCAGCGCCGCGCACGAGAAGCTGCTCCTCGCGAACCTCGCGAAGTCGCTGTTCGAGCACGGCCGTATCACCACCACCGAGGCGAAGGCCCGCCGCCTGCGCCCGTACGCCGAGCGTCTGGTCACCAAGGCGAAGAAGGGCGACCTTCACAACCGCCGCCAGGTGCTGCAGGTCATCACGGACAAGAGCGTCGTCCACACGCTCTTCACCGAGATCGGCCCGCGCTACGAGAACCGCCCGGGTGGCTACACCCGCATCACCAAGATCGGTAACCGCCGTGGCGACAACGCGCCCATGGCCGTCATCGAGCTGGTCGAGGCGCTGACCGTGGCGCAGCAGGCGACCGGCGAGGCCGAGGCCGCCACCAAGCGTGCGGTCAAGGAGGCCGAGGAGACCAAGGTCGAGGAGACCAAGGTCGAGGACGCCGCCCCGGCCGACGAGGCTCCGGCCGAAGAGTCCAAGGACGCCTGAGGCTCTGCCTGACGCTGAGCGGGTCCGCCCTTCGGGGCGGGCCCGCTTTCGCGTACCTGAGAGGATCTCCATGTGAGTGACGAAGTACAGTCCGGCCACGTCCGTGTCCGCCTCGACCTGTCCTACGACGGGAGCGAGTTCTCCGGCTGGGCCAAGCAGGCCGGTGGCCGGCGGACGGTGCAGGGCGAGATCGAGGACGCGTTGCGCACCGTCACACGGTCCAGGGAGACGTACGAGCTGACCGTGGCCGGGCGGACGGACGCGGGTGTGCATGCCCGGGGACAGGTCGCCCACGTCGATCTGCCGGAGGCGGTCTGGCGTGAGCACCACGAGAAGCTGCTCAAGCGGCTCGCGGGCCGCCTGCCCAGGGACGTACGGGTGTGGGCGCTGAGGGAGGCGCCCAGCGGCTTCAACGCCCGCTTCTCCGCGATCTGGCGCCGCTACGCCTACCGCGTCACCGACAACCCCGGCGGGGTCGACCCGCTGCTCCGGGGCCACGTCCTCTGGCACGACTGGCCGCTCGACGTGGACGCCATGAACGAGGCCGCCCGGCAGCTCCTCGGCGAGCACGAATTCGCCGCGTACTGCAAGAAGCGCGAGGGCGCGACGACGATCCGTACGCTCCAGGAGCTGCGGCTCGAAAAGGGCGCCGACGGGATCATCACCGCCACCGTCCGCGCCGACGCCTTCTGCCACAACATGGTGCGCTCGCTCATCGGGGCGCTGCTCTTCGTGGGGGACGGGCACCGCGCGCCGGACTGGCCGGGGAAGGTGCTCGCGGCCGGGGTGCGGGACTCGGCGGTGCACGTCGTACGGCCGCACGGGCTGACGCTCGAGGAGGTCGGCTACCCGGCCGACGAGTTGCTGGCCGCGCGGAACAAGGAGGCGCGGAACAAGCGGTCGTTGCCGGGTACGGCCGGCTGCGCAACCTGTTAGTCACCCGGCGTACGACGGTATGTGCACCGTCGTTCCGGGTGCCCGGGTCGTCGCGCTCGGGGCGGTCTTCGAACCGTGTGTCGGTCGAGGACGATTTGTGCGGGGCCGATATCGTCCTGCACTGACCGAATGGCCGCAGTTCCGTGCCACGACCCCGAGTGGGCCGCCGCGCTGGTGAACCGGCCGCTGACCGGGAACGGCCGAGGGGTACTCGCCGCGGACCGCTGGACCGTGGCGGGCCGGCCGTTCCGGGCGCCGGGCAGACCGGTGCCGTGAGGGGAGAAGGCATGACGGGGCAGGGCAACGGCGTACCGATCACCGTGGTGATGCCGACGTACAACGAGGCGGCGAACGTGCCGCGGATGGCCGAGGCGGTGCTGGGGCTGCCGCTGGACGGGCTGCATCTGAAGATCGTCGACGACTCCAGTCCGGACGGCACCGGGCGGATCGCCGAGGAACTGGCGGAGAAGTACAACGCGGACGGGACCGGCCGGACCCGGATGAGCGTGCTGCACCGCACCGAGAAGGACGGGCTGGGACGGGCGTACACCGCGGGCATGACCGCGGCGCTGGAGGAGGGCGCCGCGTACGTCGTCCAGATGGACGCCGACGGCAGCCACCCGGTGGAGGCGGTGCCGCGCATGCTGGACGCGGCCCTCACCTCCGGCGCCGGCCTGGTGGTCGGCAGCCGGTACGTCGAGGGCGGCTCGCTGGCGGAGGACTGGGGAGCGCACCGCGTCCTGCTCTCCCGGTTCGCCAACCGCTACGCGCGTACGATCCTCGGCACCGACATCCACGACATCACGGCGGGCTTCAACCTCTGGTCGGCCGCCACGCTGCGGGACGTCGACCTGTCGTCCCTGGACAGCGCCGGATACAGCTTCCAGGTGGAACTGAAGTACAAGGCCGTGCGGGCGGGGCACCGCGCCGTCGAGATTCCCATCCGCTTCGAGGAACGCACGGAGGGCGTCTCCAAGATGACCCTGCGTACGCAGCTGGAGTCGGCGGTGGTGCCGATCAGGCTGCGCCTGAAGCGGCGGTAGGTCCTCCGGTCACGGGTGACTACTGGTTCGCCGCCGCGGATGCCTGTGCCTCGCCGCGGCGGCGGATCTGGCGGAAGGTGAACTCGGCCAGGTCGTCACCGGCGCTGAAGACCTTGGTGTCCTTGGTGGTCACGTCCTTGCCGCTGGGGAAGCCGGCGATGGTGAAGTAGGCGTAGCGGCCGACGGAGTTGGTCGTCGAGCGGCAGACCGCGGCGTTGCAGAACGCCTTGACGCCCTTGCCGGCCAGCGACTTCACGATGCTCTTCTTGTCTGCCGTTTCCTTGGCCTTGACGGCCTTGGCCTCGGTGTCGAAGACGGCCACGCCGACGGTCACCGCGACTCCGTCCCGGGTGTAGGTCACGCGCAGCAGACGGGTGCAGCCGCCCGCCGTGAGCACCTTGGGAAGGGTGCCGCCGGCGGCGGAGGCGCAGTTCGTGGTGTCGGCCGTGGGGCCCTTCTTGTACACGGTCTCGCCCATGGTCAGCCGGGTGCCCGGGAAGAGCGTCTCCGCGCTGAGCGGGGCCGTGTCCTTCTTCGCGCTGGCTATGAAGTCCTTCGGGTCCAGCGGCGGCGGTGCGCTGGTGGGCTCGAAGGACGGCGCCGGCGCGGAGTCGCTGGGGAGTGAGGCGCTCGCGGGCAGGTTGGACGGCTGCTTCGAGGCGTTGTTGTCCCCGTTGGCCGACATGACGGCCATGGCGACGGCGGTACCGATCGCCACGGTGGCGACCGCGCCGCCGCCGATGAGCAGCACCCTGCGTCGCTTGTGCCGCGCTTCCGAGGCGTCGGCGAGCGCGGCCCAGTCCGGGGTCTGGTCGTCGCCGCCGCTGTTCCACGGCTGCTGAGAGTTCGGTTTCCAGGGATCCCACTGGGACTGGGAGCCCCCCTGCCCATAGCTCATGGGGCGCCATCTTAGACGGGGGCGCGGGGTGCGGGGGGCGGCACTACTACCGGCGGTAGGGGACCTTTCCGCGCAACCCGTGGTATCCCGCCCGGGACGCGCCCCGTCCTGGGGCTCCGCCCCAGACCCCGCCAGGGGCTGCGCCCCTGGACCCCGTTTCCCACCCACCCACCCGTGACAGCCAACTGGAAGTCCCTCACCCCGGGGCTCGGCCCCGGCCCCCGGCGGGGACTGCGTCCCCTGCACCCCGCGGGGCTCCGCCCCAGACCCGACGGGGGCTCCGCCCCAGACCCGACGGGGGCTGCCGTCTCCTGCA
>NZ_JBSFIK010000075.1:4450-4695 GCF_053597535.1 Streptomyces sp. NPDC001348
GCATTCTGCGGGCTTAGCCTCGGCCCCTGGCGGGGGGCTTCGGGCTGCGCCCCGCGGGGCTCGGCCCCGGCCCCCGGCGGGGACTGCGTCCCCTGCGTCCCGCGGGGCTCTGCCCCAGACCCGACGGGGGCTCCGCCCCAGACCCGACGGGGGCTCCGCCCCAGACCCGACGAGGGCTCCGCCCCAGACCCGACGGGGGCTGCCGTCTCCTGCATTCTGCGGGCTTAGCCTCGGCCCCTGGCGGG
>NZ_JBSFIK010000075.1:4794-22763 GCF_053597535.1 Streptomyces sp. NPDC001348
GGGGCTTCGGGCTGCGCCCCGCGGGGCTCGGCCCCGGCCCCCGGCGGGGACTGCGTCCCCTGCGCCCCGCGGGGCTCTGCCCCAGACCCGACGGGGCTCCGCCCCGGCCCCCGGCGGAGACTGCGTCCCCTGCACCCTGCGGGCTTAGCCTCGGCCCTTGGCGGGGGCTTCGGGCTGCGCCCCGCGGGGCTCGGCCCCGGCCCCCGGCGGGGACTGCGTCCCCTGCGCCCCGCGGGGCTCTGCCCCAGACCCGACGGGGGCTCCGCCCCAGACCCGACGGGGGCTGCCGTCTCCTGCACCCTGCTGGGCTTCGCCCCAGTCCCCGGCGGGGGGCTTCGGGCTGCGCCGCTTGCGGGGCTCGGTTCCTGCGCCGGTTGTATGGCTCCGCGTCCGCGCCCCGGTTGGTAGCGCCCAGCCGGTCTGGGGGTGCCCCCTCTGGGGTGCTTGAGGGCGAGGCCGGTCGGGCCGACGCGGGGGTTCGGGGGTGGCAGCCCACAGCCGGGTGGCGATTACACTGGGGCGGGAAACCGGCGGAGCCCAGCGGCATGCGTCCCCGTTTTGACCCGGGTGCCGCGCCGCGGGTATCCTGCCTGTTCGTTGTGTATTGGCTTGCTCATTCTCACGGGACGGGCCCTTACACCGGTCCACCGGGCCGATGACCAGCGACCCCACGTACGCGGTATGCGTCGCCGCCGTGCGGTACAGGCTGTCGTGATCGTTTCGGTGACCTGTTCAGGACCATTCACTCGAAGCGAAGGCTACGAACCGTGCGTACGTACAGCCCCAAGCCCGGCGATGTGACGCGTCAGTGGCACGTCATCGACGCTCAGGACGTTGTCCTGGGCCGTCTCGCCACCACTGCAGCGACCCTTCTGCGGGGCAAGCACAAGCCGATCTACGCGCCGCACGTCGACGCTGGTGACTTCGTCATCATCATCAACGCCGACAAGGTGCACCTCTCCGGCAACAAGCGGACCCAGAAGATGGCGTACCGCCACTCCGGCTACCCGGGTGGTCTGCGCTCCGTCCGTTACGACGAGCTGCTCGACAAGAACCCCGAGAAGGCCATCGAGAAGGCCGTCAAGGGCATGCTCCCGAAGAACTCCCTGGGCCGTCAGATGCTCTCGAAGCTGAAGGTCTACAAGGGTGACCAGCACCCGCACGCTGCGCAGCAGCCGGTGCCGTTCGAGATCACCCAGGTCGCGCAGTAAGTCCGGCCACCCCCTAAGACTGAAGAGAATCTGAGGAGAATCGTGGCCGAGACCACTGCCGAGCAGCCGCTCGAAGAGCTTGACATCGACAGCTACACCACCGAGTCCGAGGTCCCCGTCGAGGGCGAGTACACCTCGGAGTCCATGGCCTCCCGCTTCGGCGAGCCCCAGCCGGCCGCCGGCCTGGGCCGTCGCAAGAACGCCATCGCCCGCGTCCGGATCGTCCCGGGCACCGGCAAGTGGAAGATCAACGGTCGCACCCTCGAGGACTACTTCCCGAACAAGGTGCACCAGCAGGAAGTCAACGAGCCCTTCAAGGTGCTGGAGCTCGAGGGCCGCTACGACGTCATCGCCCGCATCGCCGGTGGCGGTGTCTCCGGTCAGGCCGGTGCGCTCCGTCTCGGTGTCGCCCGCGCGCTGAACGAGGCCGACGTCGACAACAACCGCGGCCCGCTGAAGAAGGCCGGCTTCCTCAAGCGCGACGACCGTGCGGTCGAGCGCAAGAAGGCCGGTCTGAAGAAGGCCCGCAAGGCTCCGCAGTACAGCAAGCGCTGATCTTCGCTGCCTGCTCGTACTCCGAACGCCCCGGCGGCACGCCACTGTGCCGCCGGGGCGTTCGTTTATCCCAGTGCAAGGGCGTATAACGACACAAGACGCTCAAAGTCAAGTGTGATCGGCTGTAAAAGCGCCTTCGAAAGTGACGCTTCCTCAGGAGGACAAGTGGGACGACTCTTCGGTACGGACGGCGTGCGCGGTGTCGCCAACGCGGATCTGACGGCCGAGATGGCGCTCGGTCTCTCCGTCGCGGCGGCGCACGTGCTGGCCGAGGCGGGAACCTTCGAGGGCCACAGGCCGAAGGCGGTGGTCGGGCGGGACCCGCGCGCGTCCGGGGAGTTCCTGGAGGCCGCCGTGGTCGCGGGCCTGGCGAGCGCGGGCGTGGACGTGCTGCTTGTCGGCGTGCTGCCGACGCCCGCGGTGGCGTACCTCACCGGCGCACTCGGCGCCGACCTCGGTGTCATGCTCTCCGCCAGCCACAACGCCATGCCCGACAACGGCGTCAAGTTCTTCGCCCGCGGCGGCCACAAGCTCGCCGACGAGCTGGAGGACCGCATCGAGTCGGTGTACGAGGCGCACTGCCACGGCGAGCCCTGGGAGCGGCCGACGGGCGCCGGGGTCGGGCGCGTACGGTCGTACGACGAGGGCTTCGAGCAGTACGTCGGCCATCTGCTCGGCGTGCTGCCGAACCGTCTCGACGGGCTGAAGGTCGTGCTGGACGAGGCGCACGGCGCGGCCGCGGGGGTCTCGCCGGAGGTCTTCACCCGGGCCGGGGCCGAGGTCGTCACGATCGGTGCCGAGCCGGACGGCCTCAACATCAACGACGGTTACGGCTCCACCCACCTGGACAAACTCAAGGCCGCCGTCGTCGAGCACGGCGCCGGCCTCGGCATCGCGCACGACGGCGACGCCGACCGCTGTCTGGCCGTGGACCACACCGGCGAGGAGGTCGACGGCGACCAGATCCTGGCCGTGCTCGCGCTGGCGATGCGGGAGCGTTCCGCACTGCGCTCCGACACCGTCGTCGCGACCGTGATGTCGAACCTGGGCTTCAAGCTGGCCATGGAGCGCGAGGGCATCAACCTCGTGCAGACCGCCGTCGGCGACCGGTACGTCCTGGAGGAGATGAAGGAGCACGACTACGCCCTCGGCGGCGAGCAGTCCGGGCACGTCATCATCCTCGACCACGCCACCACCGGCGACGGCACGCTGACCGGCCTGCTGCTCGCGGCCCGGGTCGCCCAGAGCGGCCGTACGCTGCGGGACCTCGCCTCCGTCATGGAGCGGCTGCCGCAGGTGCTGATCAACGTCCCCGACGTCGACAGGTCCCGGGTGAAGACCTCCGCCGAGCTCGCCGCCGCCGTGTCCGAGGCCGAGCGGGAGCTGGGGTCGACCGGCCGGGTGCTGCTGCGGCCGTCCGGTACGGAGCCGCTGGTACGCGTGATGGTCGAGGCCGCCGACATCGAGCAGGCCCGCACCGTCGCCGGCCGCCTCGCCGACGCGGTGAAGTCGGCGCTCGGCTAGGGCATGATCCGCCGGACAGGCCCTAACCGGCCGCCCGGGTGCGCTCGCGCTGCCGGTCCCAGAACCATCTCTGGGCGAGCAGTGTGAGCGTCCCGGCGATGATGATGCCGAGCAGGTTCAGCAACAGCTGCTCCGAGGAACGCACGGCCTGGTGGCCGTCGCCGTAGATCAGGGCGACGGCCGCGTTGGCGGCGGCGGGCACGGTCGTCACGGAGATGGCGACCCCGACCAGGGCGCCGGACTTCGCCGAGGTCAGCGACAGCGTGCCGGCGACTCCGGCGAGGACGGCCACCACGAACGAGAACCAGTCCGGGGCGTAGATGAACCCGGTGTTCGGCCGCTTCGCCTCCAGCTGACCCTTGCTGAACAGCCCCACCGCGTCCATGAAGAGGCTGAACGCCGAGGTCAGCACCATGGCCGCGGCGAATCCCACCAGCAGCGCGATCAGCGAGCGCAGCGCAAGCCGGGGCGCCCGCCGGACCACCGCGGTGCAGATCCCGGCCAGCGGACCGAACTCCGGGCCCACCGCCATCGCGCCCACGATCAGGATCGCGTTGTCGAGCACCACACCGCAGGCCGCGATCATCGTGGCGAGGGTGATGAAGGCGACGTAGGTGATCGACAGCGTCGACTCCTCGTGCGTCGCCTCGGTGAGGTGTTCCCACAGCACCGCGTCCGCGCCCTCGCCCGGCGCCTCCGCCTCGGCCTCGTCGGCCCGCCTGGACAGGGACAGGTCGATGTTCTCGACGGCGATGGAACCGGTGCTGTCGAGGCCCAGCCGCTGCAGCTCCGTCAGCAGCTCGTCGCCCGCCTCCCGGGCCACGTCGCACATCACGATGTCCCCGGCCGGATTGCGGGCTGCGCCGGGGACGACGGCGAGGTGGGTGGTGCCGACCGTCTTCTCGATCAGTCGCACCACCTCTTCCGTCTTGTCGGACGGTGTGATCAGACGCAGATGCAGCATCCCCGCAGGGTAGCGGTCAGAGTTTGCGCAGCCTCAGCCGCTGCACCTTGTGGTCCGGGCCCTTGCGCAGGACGAGGGTCGCGCGGCCCCGGGTGGGGGCTATGTTCTCCTGCAGGTTGGGCTCGTTGATGGTCCGCCACTGCGTCCGCGCGTAGTCGAGGGCCTCCTCCTCGGACACCTGCGTGTACTTGCGGAAGTAGGACGAGGGGTTCTGGAAGGCGGTCTGGCGGAGCTTCTTGAACCGGTTGAGGTACCAGTGTTCGATGTCCTCGCCGCTCGCGTCGACGTACACGCTGAAGTCGAAGTAGTCGGCGAGACCGACCCGGGTGCGGCCGTCCTTGCCCGGCAGCGCGGGCTGCAGGACGTTCAGCCCCTCGACGATCAGGATGTCGGGCCGCCGGACGGTGAGCCGCTGGTCGGGCACGATGTCGTAGATGAGGTGGGAGTAGACGGGCGCCGTCACCTCGTCCTTGCCGGCCTTGATGTCGGCGACGAAGCGGGTGAGCGCACGGCGGTCGTACGACTCGGGGAAGCCCTTGCGCGACATCAGCCCGCGCGCCCGGAGCTCCCGGGTGGGCAGCAGGAAACCGTCGGTGGTCACCAGCTCGACCCGCGGGTGCTCGGGCCAGCGGGACAGCAGGGCCTGCAGCAGGCGGGCGACGGTGGACTTCCCGACGGCGACCGAGCCCGCGACGCCTATGACGAAGGGCGTGCCGGACTGGGAGCCCTGCTCGCCGAGGAAGGTGTTCAGCGCCCCTCTGAGCCCGTCCGTGGCGCCGACGTAGAGATTGAGGAGCCGGGACAGTGGCAGGTAGATGTCCCGCACCTCGTCGAGGTCGATGACGTCACCGAGACCGCGCAGCTTCTCCACCTCCTCGGCGGTCAGCGGCAGCGGTGTCTTGTCGCGCAGCGCGCTCCATTCGGAGCGGGTGAGGTCGACGAAGGGAGTCGCCTCCGGCCTGTGCCGGTGGGCGCTCCGGGGCATCGAGGAGACCGGAGAGATCACAGTCCATTGTTAACGGAGTTCGAACGGCGTGGTGGGTGGGCTCGGTCACGCTCAGCCGCTGCGCCGGTGGGGCACATGGCCGTAAACGGTCGTACGACGGTGGGAACAGGCCCGAGAATTTCCGATTTCGGGCACGCGGAGACAGTTTTCGGCTGGCTTCGGCCCGTAGGCTGCGGCTCATGTGCGGAATCGTGGGTTACGTGGGGTCACAGTCGGCGCTCGAGGTCGTGATGGCCGGGCTGAAGCGCCTGGAGTACCGGGGATACGACTCGGCGGGCGTCGCCGTGCTCGCGGACGGCGGCCTGGCCGCGGCGAAGAAGGCCGGGAAACTGGTCAACCTGGAGAAGGAACTGGTCGACCGGCCGCTGCCGACGGGCTCGACGGGCATCGGGCACACCCGTTGGGCCACGCACGGCGGTCCCACGGACGCCAACGCGCACCCGCACCTGGACAACGCGGGCCGGGTCGCCGTCGTCCACAACGGGATCATCGAGAACTTCGCGGCGCTGCGGGCGGAACTGGCCGAGCGGGGCCATGAACTGTCGTCCGAGACGGACACCGAGGTCGTCGCCCATCTGCTCGCGGAGGAGTTCTCGGCGACCGCGGACCTGGCGGAGGCGATGCGCCTGGTCTGCCGGCGTCTGGAGGGCGCGTTCACACTGGTCGCGGTGCACGCCGACGATCCGGACGTGGTCGTGGGGGCGCGCCGCAACTCGCCGCTCGTGGTGGGCGTCGGAGAGGGCGAGGCGTTCCTCGCCTCGGACGTCGCCGCGTTCATCGCCCACACCCGGTCGGCGATCGAACTGGGCCAGGACCAGGTGGTGGAGCTGCGCCGCGACGGTGTGACGGTGACCGGTTTCGACGGCCGGCCCGCGGAGGTCCGCTCGTACCACATCGACTGGGACGCCTCGGCCGCGGAGAAGGGCGGCTACGACTACTTCATGCTCAAGGAGATCGCCGAGCAGCCCAAGGCGGTCGCCGACACGCTCCTGGGCCGCATCGACGCCGCCGGCTCACTGACTCTGGACGAGGTCCGGATCAGCGCCTCCGAACTGCGCGAGGTGGACAAGGTCGTCATCGTGGCCTGCGGTACGGCCTTCCACGCCGGGATGATCGCCAAGTACGCCATCGAGCACTGGACGCGCATCCCCTGCGAGGTCGAGCTGGCCAGCGAGTTCCGCTACCGGGACCCGATCCTGGACGCGCAGACCCTGGTCGTCGCCATCTCCCAGTCGGGCGAGACGATGGACACCCTGATGGCCCTGCGCCACGCCCGTGAACAGGGCTCCAAGGTGCTGGCCATCTGCAACACCAACGGCTCGACGATCCCCCGGGAGTCGGACGCGGTGCTGTACACGCACGCCGGGCCGGAGGTCGCGGTCGCCTCGACGAAGGCGTTCCTGACCCAGCTGGTCGCCTGCTACCTGGTCGCGCTGTACCTGGGCCAGATCCGCGGCACCAAGTGGGGCGACGAGGTCGGGGCCGTCATCCGCGACCTGTCGCGGATCTCCGGTGAGGTCGAGCGGGTGCTGGAGACGATGGAGCCGGTACGGTCACTGGCCCGGTCCCTCGCCGGGAAGAACACGGTGCTGTTCCTCGGCCGGCACGTGGGCTATCCGGTCGCCCTCGAAGGCGCCCTGAAGCTCAAGGAACTCGCGTACATGCACGCCGAGGGCTTCGCGGCGGGCGAGCTCAAGCACGGGCCGATCGCGCTCATCGAGGACGACCTGCCGGTGGTCGTCGTGGTTCCGTCCCCCCGGGGACGGTCCGTCCTCCACGACAAGATCGTCTCCAACATCCAGGAGATCAGGGCCCGGGGCGCGCGCACCATCGTGATCGCGGAGGAGGGGGACGAGGCGGTCGTGCCGTACGCCGACCACCTGATCCGGATCCCGGCGACACCGACGCTGCTTCAGCCGCTGGTGGCGACGGTGCCGTTGCAGGTCTTCGCGTGCGAGCTGGCCACGGCGCGGGGGAACGAGGTGGATCAGCCCCGGAACCTGGCGAAGTCGGTCACGGTGGAGTGAGGGGCCTTCAGCGCGTCGACGAAGGGGGTGAAGGCTCCGGCGGGGAAGGTGAGGGTTGCCCTGGCCGGGGCCTTGGAGTCGCGGATGGCTATGTGGGTGCGGCGGTCGGCGATCTCCACGCACTCGTTGCCGTCGCCCGGGCCCGAGTAGGACGACTTGCGCCAGTTGTCCATGGGGTTCCTCACAGCTCCTTCGCCAGCCCGTGGATGAATTCACGCGACTGTTCGGGGTCGAGTGACGCGGCCTCCACTCTACGAAAGCTGGTTCGGTAAATGGTGAGCTGAGCCTCGGCATCGATGAAGGCTGAGCCATGCAGCGCGTCGCGGACCACTGTGTCCAGCTTGGGCACGGTGCCGCCCACGTACGTCATCGTGCTTGAAGCGCTGGTGAAGCCGTCCAGGTCGAAGGGGACGACGCGCAACGTGATGTGGTCGGCTTCGGAAAGCTCGAGGAGCCGCACGAGTTGAGCCCTTGAGGTGCCGCGGTCGCCGACCCTGATCCGAAGCGCCGCCTCATGGAGCACCACTTCGTACGGGATGGTGATCTCCTGCCGTGCCATGCGATGCCTGATGCGCAACTCAAGCTCGTCGCTGGTGAGTTCGGGCAGCCTGGATGAGAAGACGGCACGAGCGTAGTCCTCCGTCTGCAGCAGGCCCGGCACGTAGAGGATCGCCACGTGGCGCTGAAACCGGGCGTGATGCTCCAGTTCCGAAAGATCCAGGAACGAAGTGGGCAGCAGGCCCCGGTACTCCTCCCACCATCCGCGTGTCCGATCGGTGGCCATGGCGACCAGGGCGTCGATGAACTGCTCGTCCGTGCAGGCGTAGTGGGACGCGAGGCGACGGAGCCGCTGCTCGCTCACGCCGGCGAGTCCGGACTCGATATGCGTGATCTGGGCGGGGCTCACCCCGAGCAGCGCTGCCGCCTGGCGGGCGTTGAGGTCTGCCGCCTCGCGGAGTCTGCGCAGTTCAGTCGCCAGACGCATCTGGCGTGCCGTCGGTTGGCGCCTCAAAGCTCTCGACCGCTCCTAGGTTCAACGCGCCGGCGGGCGCGACTCGTTCGGTGTCAGATTACGCGATCGGCTTGCCGCGTCTCTAGATTTAGATCTACTGTCGGTGACGCGACGCACACACTGCGGAATGTCGGGGCACCGGAAGCGCACCGCCTCGTCCTGCCATGACGGCTGCGGCAATGCCACCGCCGACGGTCCGCCCAACCCCCACCCCCGGAACGGAGTTGACGCATGCCTGAAATCGAGCCGTGGGAGTACTGGCTGTACGTCCCGAGCGATGTCCGAGCGGTCACCGTCAGTCGCCGCACCCTTCGCCTGATCCTCACCCTGCACGGCCTGATCCGCCAGGTGGACGTGGCGGAGCTGCTGGCGACGGAGCTGATCACGAACGCGGTACGCCACGCCAAGGGACCCGCTGCCCTGCGGGTGTGCTGGTCGGCGGGGGTGTTGCGGATCGGGGCGTGGGACGCGGACCCGGAGCCACCGGAGCCTCCGCAGACGTGGGAGCGGCTCGCGGAGGCGGAGGACGGGCGGGGTCTCGCGCTGGTCCGTGCCTGCGCCGACCTGTGGGGATGGCAGCCGCTGGCCAGGAACGGCAACCGGGGCAAGATGGTGTGGTGCGAGCTTGCCGCCGGTTGAGGGGTGGCCGTAGGGGCCGCTCGCTTCTTGTGAGTGTCGTGCTTCCACGTCCCGCGTCAAGGGCGCTCCCGCTCCGCTGCGCTGCGCTCCCGCGTCGCCTTCGGCGATCGGCCTGCGGCCGACCCTTGACCCGGGCCGCTCCAGCACGGGTGAGAAGCGAGCGAGCGGCCCGGAAAGACGGGGGCCGGGGCGGGGTGGGACCCTGCCGCCCACTGGGCTGCGGGCCCGGGTCGGGCAGGGGCGCGGACCTTCGGGCGGACCGCGAAGCGGCCGGGGTCGGGGGCGCGGTCGCGCCTCGCCTGCACGCCGGGCGGTTCGGCGGCTGCGGGTGGCGAGTGGGTGGGCGGGCGGGTGGCGTTCGCAGCTGTGGGTGGTGGTGCGTGGTGGTTGCCCTCAGGGGGGAGGGGGAGGGGGAGGAGGCGGTGGGTGGTGCGGCGGCTCGGCTTGGCAGGTTGGCTCGGCGAGGCGGTCTGGCGGGCTGGCCTGGGGCGGCTCGGCTTGGCGGCCAGGGTCCCGAGGGAGCGACGGCTTGACGCCTCACGGTTCTCACTAGTCACACCCGTCCCCGCCACCCAGTGATTGGTGGATACGTACCACGCACCGGCCGGCTGACCAGCGGCTTTCTCTCCCTCGCCTGAGACATTCCCACCAATTACCGGCCCGCTGTCAGCCACTCGCCCCGCGCACCCCCGAACGTCGGCTGCCCGCCCAGCCACCCGGTGATTGGTAGATATGGGCCAAGCCCCGACTGGCTGACCAGCGGCTTCCTCTCCCGCTCCTCGCCCATTCCCACCAATCACTGGCCCGCTGTAAGGCACTCGCCCCGCGCACCCCCGAATCCCGGCTGCCCGCCCAGCCACCACCCCCAACCCGAACCACCCACCGGCCGTCAGCCGCCGAGCGCACCCGGCGTGCAGGCGAGGCGCCACCGCGCCCCAACCCCGCCCCACAGCCCGACCCACCGCAGGGACCGCCCACCCGGGCCCCGCTTTCCCCGGGCTGCCCGCTCGCTTCTTCCCCGTGCTGGAGCGAGCCGGGTCAAGGGTCGGCCGCAGGCCGATCGCCGAAGGCGACGCGGGAGCGCAGCGCAGCGGAGCGGGAGCGCCCTTGACGCGGGTCGCGGAAGCACGACACTCAGAAAGAAGCGGGCGGCCCCCGGCGACCACGCAACCCGGGTAAGCACAGTTCACCCGCCCGTCGCCATAGGCTGCCCCCCATGAGCATCATCGGGGTCGGAATCGACGTGGCCGAGATCGACCGGTTCCGGGCGTCCCTGGACCGTACGCCCAACCTGGCCGCCCGGCTGTTCGTCGCGGACGAGTTGCTGTTGCCGAGTGGGGAACGCCGGGGCATCGCCTCGCTCGCCGCCCGTTTCGCGGCGAAGGAGGCGGTGGCCAAGGCGCTGGGCGCGCCGCCCGGGCTGCTCTGGACGGACGCCGAGGTGTACGTCGAGGAAAACGGGCAGCCGCGACTCCGCGTCAAGGGGACGGTGGCGGCGCGGGCGGCCGAACTGGGTGTGGGGTCCTGGCATGTGTCGCTCAGTCACGACGCCGGGATCGCGTCGGCGGTCGTGATCGCGGAGGGCTGACGGCCGTCGCGTATCGCCGGGAGCAGGGCGGCGAGGCGCTCCAACTGGTCGCGCTGGTGGCGCAGGCCCACGGCGCCCAGGCGGGCCACGATGTGCCGGGCGCCGGCGGCGACGTATCTCCGCAGTCCCGTGACCACCTGTTCGGGGGAGCCGGCGACGACCGCCTGGATCCTCTCCAGGTCCTTCAGCGGCATGCCGTAGGTCGCGTGCGCGTACCGGTCCAGTGCCCGGCGGCCGGTTTCGACGTCCTTGTCCACGCGGACCGACACGAACAGGGCGGGGGTGATGTCCCCTGCGTCCCGGTCCGCTTCGGCCGCCGCCCGGTGCACGCTGTGCAGGCCGGTCGCGTAGTCGGCGGGGTCGGGTGGGTAGGGCAGCCAGCCGTCGTACAGCCGGCCGGTGCGGTGCAGGGCGGCGGGGGTGGCGCCGCCGAGCCAGACGGGTGGGCCGCCGGGCCGGAACGGCCTGGTCACGGGCGGGATGTCGGTGAACCGGAGGATCTCGCCCCGGAAGGTGTCGGCGCCCGCCCAGACGGCCCGCCACAAGGCGACCGTCTCGTCCAGGCGGGCGAAGCGGCGCTCCCAGGGGAGTTCGGAGAGGGCGTAGAGAGGGCGGCCGAAACGCCCCGGGAAGCCGGCGCCGACGGCCACGGTCAGGCGGCCGCCGGACAACAGGTCCACCGAGGCCAGTGACTGGGCGGCCTGCACCGGCCGGCGCAGGAAGGGCAGCAGCGCGGCCGTCCCCAGGGTCACGGTCCGGGTGGTGGGGGCCAGCGCGGCCAGCATCGTCAGGGCCTCGACGCGCGGGGTGATCAGGGAGTCGTTGACGAACAGGGAGGAGAAGCCCGCGCGTTCGGCGTCGCGGCCGAAGGCGACCAGGTCGCGGGGATCGTCGCCCGTGTCCCACTGGGCGGTTCCGGTCGGAAGGAGCACACCGATGTCCATGCCGGCGATCCTGGCGAGGAGGGCGGGGCGGCGACAATTCCCTGGGGGGAATGGCCGGGAATCCCGCGCTGCCGTTAGAACAGGCTGCGTGGACTTTCCTCGCGCGCTCCGTGAACGCCGTACCCGCTCCCACATCAGCCAGTTGGAGCTGGCGCTGAGGGCGGGCACCACCCAGCGGCACGTCAGCTTCATCGAGTCGGGCCGGTCCGTTCCCGGCCGGAACATGGTCGTCCGGCTGGCCGAGTCGCTCGAGCTGCCGCTGCGGGAGCGGAACGAGTTGCTGCTGGCCGCCGGGTACGCGCCCGCCTATCCGGAGAGCTCCCTCGACGACCCGGCGCTGGCCCCGGTACGCACGGCCATCCACCACATCCTGCGGGCACATCTGCCGTACCCGGCGCTGGTCGTGGACCGCCGCGGCGATCTGGTCGCCGCGAACGACGCGTTCGGCCTGATCACCGAGGGAGCGGCCGCCGAGCTGCTGGGTCCAGGCGCCAACGTCTACCGTCTGGCGCTGCACCCCGACGGCCTGGCCCCCCGGATCCTCAATTTGGCCGAATGGGCGCGTCACATCCTGGTCCGCCTGGGCCACCTGCCGGAGCTGCGCGCCGAACTCGCCGCACACGTCCCGGACCTGGAGCCGTCGGCCGGACAGCTCGGTTTCGCCGTTCCGCTCCGGCTGCGGTCCTCCCGCGGTGAGCTGCGCCTGATGACGACTGTGACGACCTTCGCCACCGCCGTCGACGTGACGCTCGCCGAACTGAAACTGGAGGCGTTCCTGCCCGCCGACGCGGAGACGGCCGACGTCCTTTCGGCTGCCGCCGGCCCGTCCACCGGTGGGTCGCCCGGGGTGTGAGGCCGGTCCTGTTCGGGGCACACTCGATCGCATGCGTACCGCCTACAGCGTGGAAACGGTCAGGACAGCCGAGCGCGAGCTCATGGCGCGGCTCCCCGAGGGGGCCCTGATGCAGCGGGCCGCCGCCGGACTCGCCGCCGCCTGTGCGGACCTGCTCGGGCGGGTGTACGGCAGCCGGGTCGTGCTGCTCGTCGGCAGCGGGGACAACGGCGGCGACGCCCTGTACGCCGGGGCCCGGCTGGCCCGGCGCGGCGCCGGGGTCGCGGCCGTCCTGCTCAGTCCCGACCGCACTCACCCCGGCGGCCTCGCGGCCCTGCGCCGGGCGGGCGGCACCGTCGCCCGTCCGGGTGGTGCCGCGGAGGACCTCGTCGCCCGGGCCGACCTCGTGGTCGACGGGATCGTCGGGATCGGCGGGAAGGGCGGTCTGCGTCCGGAGGCCGAGACGCTCGCGGAGGCCGCCCGCGCCTCCCGCGCCGCCGTCGTCGCCGTGGACCTGCCGAGCGGGGTCGAGGCGGACACGGGTGAGGTGCGCGGGGCCGCGGTCCGCGCCGACCTGACCGTGACCTTCGGGACGCACAAGCCGGGGCTGCTGGTCGACCCCGCCCGTGAGTACGCCGGCACCGTCCGCCTCGTGGACATCGGGCTGGAGCTGCCTCCCGAGGCCGAACTCGAGGCGCTGCAGCACGCCGACGTGGCCGGTCTGCTGCCGCGGCCCGCGGCGGAGAGCGACAAGTACCGGCGGGGGGTCGTCGGGATCGCGGCCGGCTCGGCGCGGTATCCGGGCGCGGCCGTCCTCGCGGTGTCGGGGGCGCTGCGCGGCGGGGCCGGCGCCGTGCGGTACGTCGGGCCCGCCGGGAACGCCGTGATCGCCCGCTTCCCCGAGACCCTCGTCTCCGACCAGGGCCCGCACAAGGCGGGGCGGGTGCAGGCGTGGGTGGTCGGGCCGGGCGCCGGGGACGACGCGGGCACCGTCGCCGAGGTGCTGGCCGCGGACGTGCCGGTGCTCGTGGACGCGGACGGGCTGCGGCTGGCGGACCGGGACGCCGTACGGGCCCGTACCGCCCCGACGCTGATGACCCCGCACGCCGGTGAGGCCGCGGCGCTGCTCGGGGTGGCCCGCGAGGACGTCGAGGGCGCGCGGCTGGAGGCGGTGCGGAAGCTGGCGCTGCTGTACGGGGCGACCGTGCTGCTGAAGGGGTCGACGACGCTGGTCGCGGACGCCGGGGGCGGGCCCGTACGGGTGAACGCCACGGGGACGCCCTGGCTCGCCACGGCCGGGAGCGGCGACGTCCTGTCGGGGCTGGCCGGGTCGCTGCTGGCGTCGGGCCTGCAGGCGCTGGACGCGGGGAGCGCGGCGGCTTACCTGCACGGTCTCGCCGGGCGGTACGCGGCGGACGGGGCGCCGGCCGGGGCGCACGACGTGGCGGCCGCCATTCCGGAGGCCTGGCGGGACGTGTGCGGTTAGGGCCTGTCCGGCGGATCATGCCGCAGACGCGGGGCTTGGCACGCCCATCCGGGGCCCTAGGAGTCCCCGCCGGTGCTCGTATGCGCCGCGAAGTCCCCGCTCACGGTGTACGTGTGGCCGTCGGCCGTCGCCGTGACGGTGCAGTTGTCGTCCTTGGCGTTGCGGCCGCCCTTCTGGTGGTTGTACTGGCCGGCGAAGACCCACCGGCCGGCCGGGACCGTACGGCCGTCCTTGAGCGTCCAGGTGTAGACGAGGAAGCCGTTCCGCTCCTGGACGGTCTGGGTGAAGTCCGCCTCGGGCAGGGCGCGCCAGGCGCCGGTGGAGGCCACACCGCCGGTCTGGGCGACCTTCAGCTGGACGGTGAGCGCGGTGAGTCGGCTGGTCGTCTGCAGGGTGACATCGCTCTGGGCCCAGAAGTCGTTGCTGTGCGGGTCCATGGAGCCGTCCAGCCACAGCGGGCCGCTCCGTTCGCCGTGGGTCGCGGGCGGCTGGGCGGAGGCCCGGGCGTTCGGCGACTTACCGGCACTCGGCGCACCTGACGGCCGCGTGGTGCCCATGCCGGGCTCCGGGGTGGCGGTGCGGACGGGCGGACGGCTCGGGGTCGCGTCCGGCGAGGTACTGGGTGTGGGGGAGACGGCGACCGTAGGCTTCTGCTCCGGGGGCGCGTTCTTCACCGCGGACGCCACCGCGTACCCGCCGACGGCGAGCACCCCGGCGACCGCCGCGGTCGCGCTGACCACCCGCACCCAGCCCAGCAGCAGGGGCCGCGTGGCCCGGTGACCCACGGGGCGGGACGGCGGCGCGGCCATGCCGCGCTCCACGCGGGCCAGAATGCGCACGCGGTCGGGTTCACGGGTGCCGACCGCCTCGTGCAGCCGGGCGCGCAGCTCGTCGTGCACGTCCTGCTGCCTCATCGGTTCCTTCCTCCGCTCTCGGCGCCGCCCCGGGCCATCGCCGCGTGCACCTTCCGCTCGGGACGCTGGGTGCCGAGCAGCCGTTGCAACTCGGCCATTCCCTTCGACGTCTGGCTCTTCACCGTACCCACCGACACCCCGAGGGCGAGCGCGGTGTCCTTCTCCGAGAGGTCGAACGCATGCCGGAGCACCACGCACGCCCGTTTCCGGAACGGCAGCCGGCGCAGCGCCTCCTGGACATCCACCGCGCCCGCGACGTCCGGGTTCTCGGTCCGCTCCTCGCGGTGCGACCAGAACAGCGCGATCCGCCGGCGCTCGCGCACCGCGCCGCGGATGCGGGTGCGGGCCAGGTTGGCGACCACTCCCCGCGCGTACGCCACCGGATGGTCGGCCGCGCGCACCCGGTCCCAGCGGTGCCACAGTGCCAGCAGCGCGTCCGCCGCCAGGTCGTCGGCGGCATCCGCCTCACCGGTCAACAGATGTGCCAGCCGGGAGAGTTCGGCGTAGTGACGTTCGAAGAAAGTATGGAACTCCACGGAGGCTGCGTCGTCGACGACTGTGCCCACGGGTGACCTCTCCACGGTGCGAATTTCTGCGAGTGTCATGCGAATGACATGCGAACATCCGGAGGGTGCGCCCGGACGGAGATCCGGAAGCGTAGCAGTGATCGTTCGGTGAAGACGTACGCGGGTTCGAACGGTGTACGACCTGCTGAACCCGCTTCCTGGACACCTGACCACGTGAAAAACCGGAACGTGGATGTGTTCATCGAAAAAAGCCCGTGGATCTTCGGGCGCGCGGCAACCTTTCCGGCCGCCAGGACCACTCAGTGTTGCCCGGCCAGGTGGTCCGGTCGCATGCAACGCCTGAAAGTGAGCACAGACATGTCCCCTCGCCCACCCAAGTCGACCGGCTCAACCGTCGCGGCGAGACGAAAAGCGGCACATCGTGGCCGACGGCTGATCGCGCGGCGGAGCGTCTGGGCGGCCGTCGCCCTGGCTGTCGTGAGCGGCGCCGTCGTCGTGGTCAACAGCGCATCGGCCCAACCCGTGGATCCGAAGGCGTGGTATGTGCTGGTCAACCACAACAGCGGCAAGGTGCTGGACGGCAGTGCCTCCGCCACGAACGACGGGGCCGCGGTGGTGCAGTGGAACCGTCACGGCGGAGCCAACCAGCAGTGGCGGTTCATCGACGCCGGTGACGGCTACTACCGGCTGCAGAACCGGAACTCCGGCAAGGTGCTGGACGACTACCACTGGTCGAGGAGCAACGGATCCGACCTCGTCCAGTGGAGCGATCGGAAAGGCTCCAACCAGGAGTTCAAGCTGGCGAAGTCGCCGGACGGCTACGTACGTCTGATCAACCGCTTCAGCGGCAAGGCCGTCGAGGTCCACAACGCCTCGAAGGCCGACGGTGAACACGTCGTCCAGGACCGCGACCGGGGCGGCGCCGAGCAGCAGTGGAAACTCGTCCCGGCCGGGAGCACGGGAAGCGCCGGCACGCCGCCCGCGACGGGCGGCAGCTCGGCGAAACGTTTCATGGGCAGTAGCACGGTGCTCATCGGCGGCTCGATGTCCGACGCCTCGGCGAACGCCGCGCCGTTCGACGCGCGGTACGCCTATGTGCACAGCCGGCCCGCGCCCTCGTCGGCCTACTACTCGGCGTCGCGTTGCCAGGACGGGTGGTCGGACTGGTGGGGCTGCTGGAACGGCAGCACCACGGCGCCCGGCACTTACGTGACCTGGCGGGACAGCGTGGTGGCCAAGGCGACGTACAAGGGCCGCCCGCGTCCGCAGAAGATGCTCTGGACGTGGTACTCGTTGCGCGACCTCGGGGATCTGGCAGGCCAGGGCGACGGTCCGGGCGAGGTCCAGGCCATCGACCGGGTGGACCTGCTCACCCGGTACATGAACGACTACCGTTTCTTCCTCCAGAAGATCGGCACGTCGCACGACATGATCGACCTCGAACCCGACTTCTGGGGGTACGTCCGGTCGCTCGGCAATCCGCACAAGGTTGCCGCGCGGGTCACGGCCGCGAATCCGAAGGACTGCGGATCCCAGGAGAACAGCGCCGCCGGACTCTCCCGCTGCCTGATCTCGATGGCGCACAAGTACGCGCCGCACACCGCCGTGGGGCTCCACCTCACCTGCTGGGACTGGCAGAACAACACCCAGGCATGCGTCAAGGACTACGCGAGCCTCGGGGCGCAGAACGCCGACTTCCTGGTCAGCGACGTGTCGGACCGCGACGCGGGCTGGTACGCACAGCCGGCCCACGGCGGCCGTGACACCTTCTGGACCGGGCAGAAGGCCGCCGACTCGATGCGGTTCTACAAGACGATGGCCGAGTCCGTGGGCAAGCCGGTCGTCCTGTGGCAGATCCCCCTGGGCAACATGGCGCAGAACAACACCCTCAACCATTACAAGGACGACAAGGTGGACTGGCTCTTCGCCCACATGGACCAGGTGGCGAAAGCCCATGTCGCGGGCCTGATGTTCGGTCCGGGGCAGCAGGAACAGACCTCGGTCGAGACCGACGGCGGAAACCTGATCAGCAAGACCATCGCCTACCACAACTCGGGCGGTACTGCGCTGAAGTAGGCCATGAGACGCCGCACAGGAGAGGTGCCCCAGCCGACGCACGGCCCGGGCACCTCGAGGCGGTAAGCACCTCCGAAGGACACCCGGTCTCGCTCGCACCAGTCCGTCCCAGCCCCAGCGGGGTGCCGGTCCCGGTTCGCCGAGATCCTGGCCGGCCGGGTCGGCTGAGACATCCGTCCGCTGATCCTCGGACGGACACCCGGCTGAGCCGACCTTCAAGGCCCGCGCGGGCCGGTGCCCGCAGTCGCTGACGCGGTGCGCGGCCGACCCCGTGGGAAAGGAATCCGGTGAACACCGCATCCGCCCCGATCACGGGTGCGACGGGTCTGGCCCGTGGGCTCGCCGGTGCCGCCGGCCGTCTCCACCGGCTGCTCCCGCCGTGCGGCGGGGGCAGCCGGGCCGGGAGGTCTCACCGGGACCTCACCGGATGTACTTGGCCTGGTCACGCCAGGCACCGGGCCCTGCCGTCCGGATCAGGCCGGCCGCAGGCCGGGGTGCCTTCCGGCCGGGCCGAGCGGGGTGCGGTGCGGGCCGGACCCGCGGCGCCGGGACGGTCGGAAGGGACGGGACTGGGGCCTGTCCGGCGGATCAGGTCGCAGGGCACGGGCGGTGCCTCATCGGCGCTGGTGAGCGGGGCGAATGGGGGTGCCCCCGCGCGAGCTCG
>NZ_JBSFIK010000076.1:0-21935 GCF_053597535.1 Streptomyces sp. NPDC001348
GTCCTCCAGCGACCACAGTCCAGCCACGTGCGCGGCGGCCAGCTCACCGATCGAATGCCCGGCCAGCACATCCGGCCGCACACCCCACGCCTCCAGCAGCCGGAACAGGGCCACTTCCAGCGCGAACAGCGCCGGCTGCGTGTAGCCGGTGTCGTCGATCCCGTCCCCGTCGAACATGACGTCTTTCAGGGGCCGTTCGAGATGCGTGTCCAGCGCCGCGCACACCTCGTCCAGCGCCGCGGCGAACACCGGGAAGGCGTCGTACAACTCCCGCCCCATCCCCGCCCGCTGACTCCCCTGCCCCGTGAACAGGAACGCCAGCGAACTCCCGGCCACCGACGGCACGACAGAACCGCTCGCCACCGCCTCCAGCCCCGCCAGCAGCCCCTCACGGTCACCGGCCACCACACCCGCCCGGTACGCGAAAGCCGACCGCCGCGTCACCAGCGACAAGCCCACATCAGCCGGGTCCAGTCCCGGGCGTTCGCTGACGTACTCCAGCAGACGGGCCGCCTGCGCCCGTACCGCCGCCGCCGTCCTGCCGGAGACGATCCACGGCACCACCGGCACCGCCGGCACCACAACGGGCTCCAAGGCCTCAGCGGGCTCCTCGGCCGGTGCCTCCTCGAGGATCACATGGGCGTTGGTGCCGCTGATGCCGAACGCCGAGACGGCGGCGCGGCGCGGGCGGGGGCCCACGGGCCAGGGGCGGTTCTCGGTGAGGAGTTCGACCGCGCCCGCCGACCAGTCCACGTGGGAGGTCGGGGTGTCGATGTGCAGCGAACGGGGCAGTACACCGGCGCGCAGCGCCTGCACCATCTTGATGACGCCCGCCGCGCCCGCCGCCGCCTGGGTGTGGCCGAGGTTGGACTTGACCGACCCCAGCCACAGCGGGGTGTCCGGGGAGCGGTCCTGGCCGTAGGTCGCGAGCAGTGCCTGCGCCTCGATCGGGTCGCCGAGGACGGTGCCGGTGCCGTGGGCCTCGACCGCGTCGACGTCGTGGGTGGACAGGCCGGCGCCCGCGAGCGCGTCGAGGACGACCTGCTGCTGCGAGGGGCCGCTGGGGGCGGTGAGACCGTTGCTCGCGCCGTCCTGGTTGATCGCCGAGCCGCGGACGACGGCCAGCACCCGGTGCCCGTTGCGGCGGGCGTCGGAGAGCCGTTCCAGCAGCAGGATGCCGACGCCCTCCGACCAGCCGGTGCCGTCGGCGGCCTCGGCGAAGGGCTTGCAGCGGCCGTCGGGGGCGAGGCCGCGCTGCCGGCTGAAGTCGACGAAGGTGTCCGGGGTGGCCATCACGGTGACGCCGCCGGCCAGGGCCAGGGCACACTCCCCCGCCCGCAGGGCCTGTGCCGCCAGGTGCAGCGTGACCAGGGAGGAGGAGCAGGCGGTGTCGACGGTGACGGCCGGGCCGGTCAGACCGAGGGCGTAGGAGACGCGGCCCGACAGGACGCTGCCGGCGGTGCCGGTGCCGAGGAAACCCTCGACCCCGTCGGGCAGGGCGGCACGGTCGGATCCGTAGTCGTGGTACATGACGCCCGCGTACACGCCGGTGCGGGTGCCGCGAGCGGCGGCCGGGTCGATCCCGGCGTGTTCGAAGGCCTCCCAGGACGTCTCCAGCAGCAGCCGCTGCTGGGGGTCCATGGCCAGGGCCTCGCGGGGGCTGATCCCGAAGAACGCGGCGTCGAACTCGCCTGCCGCGTCCAGGAATCCGCCCTCCTTGGCGTAGCTCTTGCCGACGGCGTTCGGGTCGGGGTCGTAGAGGTTGTCGGTGTCCCAGCCGCGGTCGTCGGGGAAGCCGCGCATGCCGTCGCCGCCGGCGGTGACGAGCCGCCACAGGTCGTCGGGGGAGGTGACGCCTCCGGGGTAGCGGCAGGCCATGCCGACGATGGCGATGGGCTCGCGGGTGCGGGACTCCAGGTCCTCGATGCGCCGCCGGGCCTGCATCAGGTCGGCGGTGGCCTTCTTCAGGTACTCGCGCAGCTTCTGCTCGCGGTCGCCGGAGGCTCCGGTGGGTCCAGTGGTTGCTGCCATGGTCGTTCAGCTCCCGGTCTCGCCGTCGAGGAGGGCGAAGAGTTCGTCGTCGGAGGCCTCTGCCAGGTCGCCGGCCGCCTGTGTCTCCGGTTGCGGTTCGGTGTCCTGCCAGCGGGCGAGCAGGGCCTGCAGCCGCACGGTGATCCGGGACCGGGTCAGCTGGTCCAGCTCCTGTGTGCCGATGAGGGGTTCGAGGTGGTCGAGGCCACGCAGCAGGGCGGTGGCGGGGTCGTCGTCGGCGGGCGCCAGTTCCTTGTGCAGGTGTGCGACGAGTTCGTGGGGCGTCGGGTAGTCGAAGACGAGCGTGGCGGGCAGCCGTACGCCGGTCTCGGCGGCGAGCGCGTTGCGGAACTCGACGGCGGTCAGCGAGTCGAACCCGAAGTCCTTGAAGGGCTTGTCGGCCTCGACGGCCTGGCTGTCGGGGAAACCGAGGACGGTGCGCACATGCCGGCGTACGAGGTCGAGGACGAGCGCGGCCCGCTTCTCCCGGTCGGGGATCGCGGCGAGCCGGTCGCGCAGCGCGGTACCGCCGGCCGCCGTACCGCCCGGGGCGGCCGTGCGGCGGGCGGGGACGCGGACGAGGGAACGCAGCAGGCCGGGCACGGCCCCGCTGAGTGACCGGGCGAGGGCGGGGACGTCGAGCCGGACGGGCACGGTGAGCGCACGGGGCCCGGTGACGGCCGCGTCGAGCAGGGCCAGGCCCTGTTCCGCACCGAGGGGCCGCAGTCCGGTGCGGGCCATGCGCTCCAGGTCGGTGTCGGTCAGCTCGGCGCCCATGCCGCCGCTGGCCGGGTCCCACAGGCCCCAGGCGAGGGACACGGCGGGGAGCCCGTGCGCGCGGCGGTGCGCGGCGAGGGCGTCCAACGAGGCGTTCGCGGCGGCGTAGTTGGCCTGCCCGGCACCGCCGAGGACACCGGCGGCCGACGAGAACAGCACGAAAGCCTCGAGTCCGGTGGTGAGTTCGTGGAGGTGACGGGCGGCGTCGGCCTTCGGGGCGAGGACGCGGCGCAGTTGTGCGGGGGTGAGCCGCCCGAGGGTCGCGTCGTCGACGACGCCGGCGGTGTGGACGACGGCGGTGACGCCGGGATGGGCGTCGAGCAGGGCGGCGAGGGCGTCCCGGTCGGCGACGTCGCACGCCGCCAGAGTGACCTCGGCGCCGGACTCCCGCAGGGCGTAGGCGAGTTCGGTGGCGCCGGGGGCGTCGGGTCCGCGTCGGCTGGTGAGCAGGAGGCTGCGCACCCCGTGGGTGGCCACCAGGTGGCGGGCGACCAGTGCGCCGAGGCCGCCGGTCCCGCCGGTGACCAGCACCGTCCCGGTGCCGGGCCACGCCGGTTCGCCGTCCGTCGCCGTGCTGTCCCGGACCAGCCGTGGGGCGAGCAGGTGGTCGTCCCGGACGGCCAGTTCGTCCTCGTCGGTGTCGAGGACGCGGGCGGGCAGCCCTTCGTCGTCCGCGCCGAGGTCGACGAGGAGCAGACGTCCCGGGTACTCGGTGCGGGCCGCCCGGACGAGTCCGGTGACGGCGGCCTGGCCGAGATCGGTGACGTCCTCCCCCTCGGCGGTGGCCACGGCACCCCGGGTGACGATCAGCAGCCGCTCCTCGGGCACAGCGTGCTCCAGCCACTCCTGGAGGGCTTCGAGCACGGCGGTCGCGGTCTCGGCGGCGGATCCCCCGGCCGGGGCGGCCAGCGCGGACCAGCCGGCCACCGGCAGTGCCTCCACCCGGCCGGGCTCGGACAGCGGCAGGGATTCCCGGGATGCGGTGCCCGGCTCCTCGACGGCGGTCCAGTCGACGCCGTACGCCGCGTCACCCACACCCGTCGCAGCGCCTCCGGCCGCCACGGGCACCGGACGCAGGGCCAGGGTGCCCACGGACAGCACCGGTCGCCCGTCCGCGTCGTCGGCGTCCAGGGTCACGGAGCCGGGCGTGCCGGCGGCGACCCGGACGCGCAGGGTGCGGGCGCCGGTGGCGTGCAGGGTGACGTCCGACCAGGAGAACGGCAGCCAGGCGGTTCCCGGCTCGGGCTCGGGCAGCAGTTCCCCGGCGGCGACCGCGTGCAGGGCCGCGTCGAGCAGGGCGGGGTGGATGCCGTACCCGTCGGTGTCGGTGTCCTCGGGTAGGACGACCTCGGCGTGCACCGCACCGTCGGCGTCGCGCCAGGCCCGCGTCAGGCCCCGGAAGAGGGGGCCGTACTCAAGGCCCACTGCGGCGAGTCCTGCGTAGAGGTGCTCGGTGTCGAGCGGCTGGGCGTCGGCGGGGGGCCACGCGACGCCGCCGGGGGCGTCCGGCTCGGGACCGTTCGCCGACAGGACGCCTTCGGCGTGGAGGGTCCAGGTGTCCGCGCCGTCGGGGCGGGAGTGGACGGTGACGGCCGGTTCGTCGCCTTCGCCGACGCGGACGCGCAGGGCGACGGCGCCGGTCTCCGGTACGACGAGGGGGGCGTGCAGGGTCAGGTCGCGGACGGTGCCACGGCCCACCTGGTCACCGGCGCGGACCGCGATCTCGACCAGCGCGGCACCCGGCACGACGACGGTGCCGTTCACGGCGTGCTCGGCCAGCCAGGACTGGGTGGCCAGGGACAGTCGACCGGTGAACAACGCCCCTTCCGTGTGCGGGAGTTCCACGGCGGCGCCCAGCAGCGGGTGGTTGCCCGATGCCAGACCGAAGTCGGTGGGCTCCCCAGAAGCCAGGGAGTTGCTGCGGAACCAGTAGGGGCGGTGCTGGAAGGGATAGGTGGGCAGGTCGACGGCCCGTCGGCCGGGACCGAAGTAGGCGGTCCAGTCGACCGACGGCATACGCGTGAGCGCTTCGACGAGGGCCTGGGGTTCGCCGCGGTCGCGGCGGAGGGCCGCAACGGCGCGGGGGTCGGCGACCATCGCGGTGAGCACGGCGTCGGGGCCGAGCTCCAGGAACGTACCGACGCCCTGGGCGTCGAGGGTGGCGACGGCGTCGGCGAAGCGCACGGCCTCGCGGACGTGCCGGACCCAGTACGACGGCCGGGAGAGCTCGTCGTACGACACCGCCGCGCCCGTCAGCGTCGACACGATCGGCACCGCAGGCTCTGCATAGTTCAGTTGGGCGGCGATCCGCTCGAACTCGGCGAGCACCGGCTCCATCAGCGGCGAGTGGAAGGCATGACTGACGGCCAGCTTCTTCGCCTTGCGCCCGGCGCCCGAGAAGTACGCGACCACCTCGTCCACGCCCGCCTCCGGACCGGACACGACGATCGCGGACGGGCCGTTCACGGCAGCGATACCGGTGCCCTCGGGCAGGACGGGCAGGACCTCGTCCTCGGTGGCCTGGACGGCGGCCATCGCACCGCCCGCCGGGAGCTGCTGCATCAACCGGCCACGAGCCGCCACCAATCTCGCCGCGTCCTCCAGCGACCACAATCCCGCCACATGCGCGGCGGCCAGCTCACCGATCGAATGCCCGGCCAGCACATCCGGCCGCACACCCCACGCCTCCAACAGCCGGAACAGGGCCACTTCCAGCGCGAACAGCGCCGGCTGCGTGTAACCGGTCTCGTCCAGCCCCTCCCCACCGAACATCACATCCCGCAGCGGACGCTCAAGATGTGTGTCCAGCGCGGCGCACACCTCGTCCAGCGCGGCCGCGAACACCGGGAACCCCGCATACAACTCCCGCCCCATCCCCGCCCGCTGACTCCCCTGCCCCGTGAACAGGAACGCCAACGGCCCCCGCCCGCTCACCGGCAGCGCAGCACCGCCCGCGACCGCATCGAGCCCGGCCAGCAGGCCCTCCCGGCCGCCGGCCACCACACCCGCCCGGTGGGCGAACGCCGACCGCCGGGTCACCAGCGAGAAGCCCACATCGGCGAGGTCCACCTCGGGGTGCCGTGCGGCGAGTTCGCGCAGCCGTCCGGCCTGTGCGCGTACCGCGTCCTCGGTCGCCCCGGAGACGATCCATGGCACCACCGGCAGCCCCAAAGGCTCCGAGGCCTCAGCGGGCTCCTCGGCCGGCGCCTCCTCCACGATCACGTGGGCGTTCGTGCCGCTGATCCCGAACGACGACACCCCGGCACGCCGGGTCCGCTCCCCCGCCCGCCACGGACGGGCCTCGGTCAGCAACTCGACCGCACCCGCAGACCAGTCCACGTGCGAGGTCGGCCGGTCGACGCCGAGTGTGGGCGGCAGTTTCTCGTGGCGGAGGGCGAGGACCATCTTGATGAGGCCCGCCATGCCGGCGGCGCCCTGGGTGTGGCCGAGGTTGGACTTGATCGAGCCGAGCCACAGCGGGGCGTCCGAGGGGCGGTCCTGGCCGTAGGTGGCGAGCAGGGCCTGTGCCTCGATCGGGTCGCCCAGCTTGGTGCCGGTGCCGTGGGCCTCCACCGCGTCGACCTGCTGCGGGGTGAGCCGGGCGGCGGCCAGGGCCTGGCGGATCACGCGCTGCTGGGAGGGGCCGTTGGGCGCGGTGAGGCCGTTGCTCGCGCCGTCCTGGTTGACCGCCGAGCCGCGCACCACCGCCAGCACGCGGTGCCCGTTGCGCCGGGCGTCCGACAGCCGTTCCAGGACGAGGACACCGACGCCCTCGGAGAGTCCCGTGCCGTCGGCGGCGTCGGCGAAGGCCTTGCAGCGGCCGTCGCGGGAGAGTCCGTCGGCGCGGCTGAACTCGAGGAACGTGCCGGCGGAGCCCATGACGGTGACCCCGCCGGCCAGGGCCAGGGTGCACTCCCCGCTGCGCAGCGCCTGGGCCGCGAGGTGGACCGCCACCAGCGAGGAGGAGCAGGCGGTGTCGATGGTGACGGAGGGGCCTTCCAGGCCGAGGGCGTAGGAGACGCGGCCCGACAGGACGCTCGCGGCGACGCCGGTCATCATGTGGCCGGCGATGGAGTCGGGCATGCGGGTCAGGCCGCGCAGGTAGTCGTTGCTGCTGACACCCGCGTAGACGGCGGTGCGGGTGCCGGCGAGGGTGTGCGGGTCGATCCCGGTCCGCTCCAGGGCCTCCCAGGAGGTCTCGAGGAGGACCCGCTGCTGCGGGTCCATGGCGAGGGCCTCCCGGGGGCTGATGCCGAAGAACTCGGCGTCGAAGCCGGCGGCGTCCTGGAGGAATCCGGCGCGCCGCCCGGAGTCGTCGTGGCCGTCGCTGGCGGCGAGCTGGTCCAGGGTCCAGCCGCGGTCGCGGGGGAAGGGGGACATGCCGTCGCGGCCGGCGTCGAGCATGGCCCACAGGTCCTCGGGCGAGCCGACGCCTCCGGGGAAGCGGCAGGCCATGCCGACGATCGCGATCGGCTCGTGTTCCCTCTCCTCGGCCTCGCGCAGCCGCCGACGGGTGTCGTGCAGGTCCGCTGCGACCCGCTTGAGCGTGTCGACCAGCTGTTTCTCGTCAGCCATTTGTTCCCTACTTCCCCTCTGATCCCCTCTGCGACGGCGGCGGGACCCCGTGTCAGATGCCGAGTTCGTCCGTGATGAAGGCCAGGACCTCGTCGGAGGAGGCGTCCTGCAGCCGTGCGCCCACGTCGTCCGTGCCGTCGGTGGTCGCGGTCCGCATGCTCTTGAAGCGGGCGAGCAGGTCCTCCAGCCTGGCCGTGACCGCCCGGTGTGCCTCGTCGTCGAGCGACGCGTCCGGCAGACGGCTCTCCAGCCGGTCGAGTTCGGCGAGGACGCCTTCGGCCGGGTCGGTCCGCTCCGGGGCCAGTTCGGCGTGGAGCAGACGGGCCAGGGCGAGCGGGGTCGGGTGGTCGAAGACGGCGGTGGCGGACAGCCGTATGCCGGTGGCGGCGGTGAGCCGGTTGCGGAACTCGACGGCGGTCAGCGAGTCGAAGCCGAGTTCCTTGAAGGAGCGGGTGGCGCCGACGGCCGAGGGGCCGGCGAAGCCGAGCACGGCCGCCGCGTACGACTGGACGAGGTCGAGCAGGGCCGTCTCCCAGCCGTCGGCGGGCAGGGTGGCCAGGCGGGCGCGCAGTGCCTCGCCGGGGCCGTCCGTGCCCTCCGCCGCCGCGGTGGCGGTGGCGGCGGCGTGCGCGGTGGGCCGGGCCTGGGCGCGGACCAGGCCGCGGTACAGGTGCGGTACGGGTGCGCCGTCGGCCGCGCCGCGCAGGGAGGCCGTGTTGAGGCCGATCGGCACGAGCTGCGGGTGGTCGTGGCCGTGGGCGCCGAGTGCGGCGTCCAGCAGGGCGAGGCCCTGCTCGGGGTCGAGCGGGCGGATGCCGGAGCGGGCGAGGCGGCCCAGGTCGGTGGTGTCGAGGTGGCCGGTCATGCCGCTGGGCTGCGCCCACAGGCCCCAGGCGAGCGAGACGGCGGGCAGGCCGTTCGCGCGCCGGTGGGCGGCGAGGCCGTCCAGGTAGGCGTTGGCGGCGGCGTAGTTGGCCTGTCCGGCGTTGCCGAGGACGCCCGCGGAGGAGGAGAACAGGACGAAGGCGTCCAGGTCGCGGTCGGCGGTCAGCTCGTGCAGGTGCTGGGCGGCGACGGCCTTCGGGGCGAGGACGGTCTCGAGTTTCTCCGGGGTGAGCCGGCCGAGGGTGGCGTCGTCGAGGACGCCGGCGGCGTGGACGACGGCGCGCGGGGTGTGCCGGTCCAGGAGGGCGGCGAGCGCGTCGCGGTCGGTGATGTCGCAGGCCTCCAGGGCCACGGACGTGCCCAGCTCGGCGAGTTCCTCGGCGAGTTCGGCGACGCCGGGGGCGCCGGGGCCGCGGCGGCCGACGAGGACGAGGCTGCGTACGCCGTGCTCGGTGGCCAGGTGGCGGGCGACGAGGGCGCCGAGGCCGCCGGTGCCGCCGGTGATGAGGACGGTGCCGTCGGGCGACCAGGCGGGCGCTTCGCCGGACCTGGTGGCCGCTTCGCCGGACCTGGTGGCCGCTTCGCCGGACTCGGTGGCCGGTGCGGCGGGTTCGGTGGCCGGTGCGGCGGGTTCGGTGCGGGTCAGGCGTGGCACGCGGATCTCGCCGTCGCGCAGTGCGAACTCGGGTTCGCCGGTGGCGAGGGCCGCCGCGAGCAGGGCGCGGGAGGGCACCTCGGTGCCGATGTCGGCGAGCACGATCCGGTCGGGGCTCTCGGTCTGCGCGGTGCGGACCAGCCCGTGTACGGCCGTCTGCGCGAGGTCGGCGATGTCCTCGCCGGGCACGGTGGAGACGGCGCCGCGGGTGACGACGACCAGGCGGGCCGTGTCGGTGCGCGGGTCGGACAGCCACACCTGGAGGTCGCCGAGGGTCTGCATCACGGCGTCGTCGACGGTGCTCTGCCAGTGCACGGGGGCCAGGACGGTGCTGATGCCGTCGTCGAGTTCCTCGGTGCTGAAGATCTCCGGGAGTCCCGGGAAGAGCGGGTCGTCCCCGAACACCGCCCAGTCGTCGGGTACTTCGGTCGTCTCGGGGGCGGGCAGGGCGGTCCACTCGACGTGGAAGAGGGTGTCGCGGAACGGGTTGCCGGCCGTCCTGGACAGCTGGGCCAGTGCGTCGGCGGGCAGTGGGCGCAGGCCGAGCGTTTCGACGGTGGCGACGGGCGCGCCGGCGGTGTCGGCGACGGTGACGGACACCGCGTCCTCCCCCGCGGCGGCGATCCGCACCCGCAGGGCCGCGGCGCCGGCGCTGTGCAGGGTCACCCCGGACCAGTTGAACGGCAACCAGGGACCGCCGTCGCCCGCGTCGAGGAACCCACCGAGGGCGATGGCGTGCAGGGCGGAGTCGAGCAGGGCCGGGTGGAGGCCGAACTCGGCTGCCTGGGCTGCGTTTTCGAGGGGCAGGGCGACCTCGGCGTACAGGGCGTCGGCGGTGCGCCAGGCGGAGCGCAGGCCGCGGAAGGCGGGCCCGTAGTCCAGGCCGAGGGCGCCGAGGTCGGCGTACAGCCGGGAGGTGTCGACGCTCTCCGCGTCGGCGGGCGGCCAGGCGGCCAGGTGCTCCGCGGTGGTGTCCGGCTGCCGGGTGAGCAGGCCGGTGGCGTGCCGGGTCCAGGGGTCGTCGGCGGTGGCGTCGGCGGGCCGCGAGTACACGGTCACGGTACAGCCGTCCTCGCCGCTGCCCGCGACCACGACGCGCAGGTGCACCTCGGCCTTGTCGGGCAGGACGAGCGGTGCCTCCAGGGTGAGGTCGGCCAGGTTCGGATGGCCGGCCTCGTCGCCGGCGCGGACGGCCATCTCCAGCAGCGCGGTGCCGGGGACGACGACGGTGGAGCCGACGGCGTGGTCGGCGAGCCAGGGCTGCGCGGCCAGGGACAGGCGCCCGGTGAGGACCAGTCCGCCGTCGCCGGGCAGGGTGACGGCCGCGCCGAGCAGCGGGTGCCCGGCGTCCGCCTGGCCGACGGAGCCGGGGTCGGCGGGGGCCGCGCTGGTCGGCTCCAGCCAGTACCGCTCGCCCTGGAACGGGTAGGTCGGCAGGGGCACCCGGCCGGTGGCGCGGCCGGCGAACACGGCGTCCCAGTCGGGGCGCACGCCGTGCGCGACGAGCCGGCCGAGGGAGGTGAGGACGCGGGCGGTGCCGCCGTCGTCGCGGCGCAGGGTGCCGGTGACGACGGCGGTGTCGGCGCCGGCGTCGGCGAGGGTGTCGGTGAGGCCGACGGTCAGCACGGGGTGCGGGGAGCACTCGACGAACACGGTGTGACCGCTGTCGGCGAGGGCACGGACGGCGGGTTCGAAGCGGACGGTGTGCCGCAGGTTGCGGTGCCAGTACGTGGCGTCCATCTCGTGCCCGTCGATGAGCCGGTCCTCGAGGGTGGAGTGCAGCGGCACGCGTCCGGCGCGGGGGCGTACGGGGGCGAGGATCTCCTGAAGTTCCTCGCGCAGGGACTCGACGTGCGCGGAGTGGGAGGCGTAGTCGACGGGGATGCGGCGGGCGCGGACGCCGTCGTTCTCGCAGGTCTCCAGCAGGGCGTCGAGGGCGTCCGGGTCGCCGGATACGACGGTGGAGGCGGGCCCGTTGACGGCGGCGACGGAGATCTGGTCCGGCCACCGCTCGAGGAGTTCCTCGACGCGGGCGGCGGGCAGGGGTACGGACACCATGCCGCCGGTGCCGGCGAGCCTGACCAGGGCGCGGCTGCGCAGGGTGACGACGCGGGCGGCGTCCTCGACGCTGAGCGCGCCGGCCACGCAGGCGGCGGCGATCTCGCCCTGGGAGTGGCCGACGACGGCGGACGGTACGACGCCGAGGGACTCCCACAGCGCGGCCAGGGACACCATCACGGCCCACAGGGCGGGCTGGACGACGTCCACGCGTTCCAGTGCGGCGGCGCCGTCGGTTCCGCGCAGCACGTCGAGCAGCGACCAGTCGGTGTGGGCGTCGACGGCGGCGGCGCACTCCTCGATCCGCGCCCGGAACACCTCGGAGGTGGCCATGAGGTCGCGGGCCATGCCGGCCCACTGTGAGCCCTGGCCGGGGAAGACGAACACGGTCTTGCCGACGGGTCCGGCGAGTCCTTCCTCGACCCCGGCGGCGGGTGTGCCGTCGGCGAGGTCGGTGAGGCCCTGCAGGAGCTGGGTGCCGTCGTCGCCGACCAGTACGGCCCGGTACTCGAACGGGGTGCGGGTGGTGGCCAGGGAGTGGCCGACGCGGGCCAGTCCGGCGGCGTCGAGGTCCTGCCCGGCGAGCTGCTCGCGCAGTCGGCGAGCCTGCTCGCGCAGTGCCTCGGGGGTGCGGGCGGTCAGCAGCCACGGCACGGGACCGGCCGGCTGCTCCGGCTGCTCCGGCTGCTCCGGTACGGCGATGGGGGCGGGGGCCTCTTCGAGGATGACGTGGGCGTTGGTACCGCTGAAGCCGAACGCGGACACACCGGCCCGGCGCGGTGCCCCGGCGCGGCGCGGCCAGGGCCGGGCGTCGGTGAGCAGGCGTACGGCACCGGCCTCCCAGTCGATGTGCGAGCTGGGCTCGTCGACGTGCAGGGTGGCGGGCAGCTCCTCGTGGCCGAGGGCCTCGACCATCTTGATGACCCCGGCGATGCCCGCGGCGGCCTGGGTGTGGCCGAGGTTGGACTTCACCGACCCGAGCCACAGCGGGGTGTCCGGGGAGCGGTCCTGCCCGTAGGTGGCGAGGAGGGCCTGGGCCTCGATGGGGTCGCCCAGTTTCGTGCCGGTGCCGTGCGCCTCGACGGCGTCGACGTCGGCGGGCGCGAGGCCGGCGGTGGCGAGGGCCTGCCGGATGACGCGCTGCTGGGAGGGGCCGTTGGGGGCGGTGAGACCGTTGCTGGCGCCGTCCTGGTTGAGGGCGCTGGCGCGGACGACGGCCAGGATGTCATGGCCGTGGCGCTGCGCGTCGGACAGCCGTTCCACGAGGACCATGCCGACGCCCTCGGCCCACCCGGTGCCGTCGGCGGACTCGGCGAAGGCCTTGCAGCGGCCGTCGGCGGCGAGGCCGCGCTGCCGGCTGAAGTCGACGAAGGTGTCCGGGGTGGCCATCACGGTGACGCCGCCGGCCAGTGCCAGGTCGCACTCGCCGCGCTGCAGGGCCTGGACGGCCATGTGCAGGGCGACCAGGGACGAGGAGCAGGCGGTGTCGACGGTGACGGCGGGCCCTTCGAGGCCGAGGACGTAGGAGATACGGCCGGAGGCGACACCGCCGGAGGTGCCGGTGCCGAGGAAGCCCTCGACGCCGTCGGGCAGATGGCTGTATCCGGCGCCGTTGCCGTAGTCGTGGTAGATCAGGCCGGCGAAGACGCCGGTGCTGCTGCCGCGCAGGGTGTGCGGGTCGAGTCCGGCGCGCTCCAGGGCTTCCCAGGACGTCTCGAGGAGCAACCGCTGCTGCGGGTCCATGGCGAGGGCCTCGCGGGGGCTGATGCCGAAGAAGGAGGCGTCGAACAGCGGGGCGTCGGGCAGGAAGCCGCCCTGGTCGGTGTAGCTGGTGCCGGGGCGTTCGCCGGTCGGGTCGACCACGGCCTCGATGTCCCAGCCGCGGTCGTCGGGCATGGCGCCCATGGCGTCGGCGCGGCCGGCGAGCAGCCGCCACAGGTCCTCGGGCGAGCGGACACCGCCGGGGAAGCGGCACGCCATGGAGACGACGGCGATGGGCTCGTCCGTGCCGAGGGTCGTGCCGGTGGTCCGGGTCTCGGCGGGCAGCGAGCCGACGAGTTCCTCGCGCAGGTAGCCGGCGAGGGCTTCGGGTGCCGGGTAGTCGAAGACCAGGGTGGCGGGCAGGCGCAGTCCGCAGGCCGCGGCGAGCCGGTTGCGGAACTCGACGCCGGTGAGCGAGTCGAAGCCCAGGTCCTTGAAGGCCTGGGTGACGTCGACGGCTTCGGGCGCCGAGTGGCCGAGGACCGCCGCGGCGTGGGTGCGGACGACGTCCAGCAGCAGCGCCTGCTGCTCGTCGGCGCCGAGCCCGCCGAGCCGCGCCGCCAACTCGCCGCCGCCGGAGGTCTTCCCGGCGGCGCGGGCGGCGCGCCGTGCCGGAGTGCGCACCAGGGCGCGCAGCAGTTCGGGCACCTCCTCGGGCGCCGCGGACGCGGGCAGGTCCAGGTGCATGGGTACGAGCGCGGGGTGCGGCAGGGTGAGCGCGGTGTCGTACAGGGCGAGGCCCTCGTCGCCGGTGAGCGCGGCGGCGCCGGAGCGGGCCATCCGGGCGCGCTCGGCCTCGTCCAGGTTCTCCGCCATGCCGCCGCCCTCGGCGGCCCACAGTCCCCAGCCGAGCGAGAGGGCCGGCAGGCCCTGGGCGCGCCGGTGGGCGGCGAGGGAGTCCAGGTAGGCGTTGGCGCCGGCGTAGTTGGCCTGCCCCGGATTGCCGAAGGTGCCGGCGGCGGAGGAGAACAGCACGAACGCGGAAAGGTCGGCGAGCCGGGTCAGCTCGTGCAGGTTCCGGGCGGCGTCCGCCTTCGGCGCGAGGACCCTGTCCAGCCGCTCCGGGGTGAGCGAGCCGAGGACACCGTCGTCGAGGACCCCGGCGACGTGCACGACCGCGGTCAGCGGGTGCGCCTCGGGTACGGCGGCCAGGACGGCGGCCACGGCGTCCCGGTCGGCGGTGTCGCAGGCGACGAGGTCCACCTCCGCGCCCAGTGCGCGGATCGCGTCGGCGAGTTCTTCGGCGCCGGGCGCCCGGTCACCGCGCCGGCTGGCCAGCAGCAGCCGCCGTACACCGTGCCCGGCGACCAGGTGCCGGGCGAGCAGCCCGCCGAGCGCGCCGGTCGCGCCGGTGACGAGGACGGTGCCGTCCGGGTTCAGCGGCGTGGGCACGGTCAGCACCAGTTTGCCGGTGTGCCGGGCCTGGCCCATGACGCGCAGCGCCTCCGGGGCCTCGCGCACGTCCCACGCGGTGACCGGCAGCGGACGCAGCGCGCCGCTCTCGAACAGGGCGAGCAGTGCGTCGTACATCTCCTGGATCCGGTCGGGCCCGGCGTCCATGACGTCGAACGCCCGGTACACGACGCCCGGATGCGCGCCGGCGACCGCGTCGGCTTCCCGGATGTCGGTCTTGCCCATCTCGACGAACCGGCCGCCGCGTGGCAGCAGTCGCAGCGAGGCGTCCACGAACTCCCTGGCCAGGGAGTCGAGTACGACGTCCATGCCGCGTCCGGCGGTGGCCTCGAGGAAGTGCTGCTCGAACTCCAGGGTGCGGGAGTTGGCGATGCGGTCCTCGTCGACGCCGAGGGCGCGGACGGCGGCCCACTTGGCTGGGCTGGCCGTGCCGTACACCTCGGCGCCGAGGTGCCGGGCGAGCTGGACGGCGGCGGTGCCGACACCGCCGGCGGCGGCGTGCACCAGGACGGACTCGCCGGAGGTGAGGCCGGCCAGGTCGACCAGCGCGTAGTAGGCGGTCAGGTAGACGACGGGCGCGGCGGCGGCCTCGGCGAACGTCCACGTGGACGGCATCGCGGAGACCAGCCGGTGGTCGACGACCGCCAGGGGCCCGAACGCCCCGGAGAACAGGCCCATCACCCGGTCCCCGACGGTGAACCGGTCCACGCCCGGACCGACCTCCACCACGACACCGGCCGCTTCCAGGCCGAGCCGTCCGGCGTCGCCCGGGTACATCCCGAGGACGTTCATGACGTCGCGGAAGTTGACGCCGGCGGCCCGGATCGCGACCCGGATCTGCCCCTCGGTGAGCGGGGCGGCGGCCTCGGGGAAGTCCGCGACGTAGAGGCTGTCCAGGGTGCCGGTGGGGGTGAAGTCGAGCCGCCAGGGAGCGTCGCCGTCGGGCAGGCTCAGTTCGGCGCCGACGTCACGGACGAGCCGGGGTGCCAGCGTCTGCCCGGCCCGGAGGGCGAGTTGGGGTTCCTCGCTGCCGGTGAGGGCGGGCAGCAGGGCGTCGGCGGACTCGGCGGAGGTGTCGAGGTCGACCAGGACGATCCGCCCGGGGTGCTCGGACTGGGCGGACCGGGCGAGGCCCACCACGGCGGCGGCCGCCGGGTCGGGCACCCGGTCGCCGGCCACTGCGGCCACGGCACCGGAGGTGACGAGCACGAGCCGGGCGCCGTCGGGCCGGGCGCCCTGCAGCCACTCCTGGACGAGCTCCAGGGCTCGGTGGACGGCGTCACGCGGGTCGAGACCGCCGGTGTCGAAGGTGGCGAAGGTCAGCTCGGAGTCGTCGCCGGCGTCGGCGAGCCGTCCCCCCGCCTGCCCGACCAGATCGACGAGTCCGAGCGGGTCCGGTCCGACGACATGGCAGGTGACGGGCCCGGTGCTGGTGCCGGTGTTGGTGACGGCCGGGGTGGTCTTCTGCCAGTCCAGCCGGAACAGCGAGTCGTGCGTCCGCGCCGCCGCGGGCGTGGTGGGCAGGGCACGTAGGACCAGGGAGCCGACGGTGGCGACGGGCGCCCCGGCCGGGTCCGCGAGTTCGATCCGGTATCCCGTGCCCTCGGCCGCGACACGCACCCGCAGCGCGGAGGCACCGGCCGCGTGCAGCGCGAAGTCCGTCCAGGAGAAGGGAAGTCGCGCACCCTCGGTGTCGGTGTCCAGCAGGCCGATGGCGTGCAGGGCGGCGTCCAGGAGCGCCGGGTGGATGCCGTAGCCCTGGGTGTCGGTGCCCTCGGGCAGCGCCACCTCTGCGTAGACGGTGCCTTCGGCCGCCCGCCAGGCGGCGGTCACGCCCTGGAACAGGGGGCCGTACTCCAGTCCGATGCCGGCCAGGTCGTCGTACAGGCCGCTGGTGTCGACCGGTTCGGCACCGGCCGGGGGCCAGGAGGTGAGGTCGGCGCCGGGCCGGACGGGGTCGGCGGCCAGGGCGCCCTCGGCGTGCAGCGTCCAGGCCTCTTCGCCCTCGGGGCGGGAGTGGACGGTCACGGCGGGCTCGTCGCCCTCGCCGAACCGGACGCCGACGCGCAGCGCGACACCGCCGCGCTCGTCGAGCACCAGCGGGGCGTGGAGGGTCAGGTCGCGGACGGTGCCGCGACCGACCTGGTCACCGGCGCGTACGGCGATCTCGACGAGCGCGGCACCGGGCACGACGACGGTGCCGTTCACGGCGTGCTCGGCCAGCCACGGGTGCGTGGCCAGGGACAGCCGGCCGGTGAACAGCACCCCCTCCGTGTCCGGCAGTTCCATGGCGCCGGCGAGAATCCGGTGCCCCGCCGCGGTCAGGCCGATCCCGGCCGCGTCCGTCGCGGCGTACGGGCCGGTCGTCGGCCAGTACCTGCTGTGCTGGAAGGCGTAGGTCGGCAGATCGACGTGCCGTACGGCGGTGTCGGCGTAGAAGGCCTGCCAGCTCACCTCGCCGCCGGCGCAGTGCAGCCGGGTGAGGGCCTCGACGAGGGCCTGGGGTTCGCCGCGGTCGCGGCGCAGGGCCGGGACGGCCCGGGGGTCGGCGACCATCGGGGTCAGGGCGGCGTCGGGGCCGAGCTCCAGGAAGGTGCCGACGCCCTGGGCGTCGAGGGTGGTGACGGCGTCGGCGAAGCGGACGGCTTCGCGGACGTGCCGGACCCAGTACGACGGCCGGGACAGGTCCTCGTAGGACACCGGGTCACCGGTGAGCGTCGACACGATCGGCAGGGTGGGCTCGCCGTAGGTGAGTTGGGTGGCGATCTGCTCGAACTCGGCGAGCATCGGCTCCATCAGCGGGGAGTGGAAGGCATGGCTGACGGTCAGCTTCTTCGCCTTGCGCCCGGCGCCCGAGAAGTGCGCGACCACCTCGTCCACGCCCGCCTCCGGACCGGAGACGACGATCGCGGAGGGGCCGTTGACGGCAGCGATCCCCGTGCCGGCGGGCAGAACCGGCAGGACCTCGTCCTCGGTGGCCTGTACGGCGGCCATCGCACCCCCGGCCGGGAGCTGCTGCATCAGGCGGCCACGGGCGGCCACCAGCTTCGCCGCGTCCTCCAGCGACCACAGTCCGGCGACATGCGCGGCGGCCAGCTCACCGATCGAATGCCCGGCCAGCACATCCGGCCGCACACCCCAGGCTTCGAGCAGCCGGAACAGGGCCACTTCCAGCGCGAACAGCGCGGGCTGGGTGTAGCCGGTGTCGTCGATCCCGTCCCCGTCGAACATGACGTCTTTCAGGGGCCGTTCGAGATGCGTGTCCAGCGCCGCGCACACCTCGTCCAGCGCCGCGGCGAACACCGGGAAGGCGTCGTACAGCTCCCGCCCCATCCCCGCCCGCTGGCTCCCCTGCCCCGTGAACAGGAACGCGGTCGTGCCGCCCTTCGCGACGGTCGGGTCCTCGCGGGTGAGTGCCTCCAGGCCGGCCAGCAGAGCGTCGCGGTCGGCGGCCACGGTGCCGGCGCGGTACGGCAGCGCCGAGCGGCCGGTGGCCAGGGCGCGGCCGATGCCGGCCGGGTCCAGCTCCGGGTGGGCGGTGGCGAAGTCCAGCAGGCGGGCGGCCTGGGCGCGGACGGCCTCGGCGGTCCTGCCGGAGACCACCCAGGGGACGACCGGCAGGGCAGCCGCATCGGCGGCCTCCGCCGGCTCCTCGGCCGGTGCCTCCTCGATGATGACGTGGGCGTTGGTGCCGCTGATCCCGAAGGAGGAGACGCCCGCGCGCCGGGTCCGCTCCCCCGCCTGCCAGGGCCGGGCCTCGGTGAGCAGCTCGACCGCGCCCTCCGACCAGTCCACGTGCGAGGACGGGGTGTCGACGTGCAGGGTGCGCGGCAGTTCCTCGTTGCGCAGGGCGAGGACCATCTTGATGATCCCGGCGACACCCGCGGCGGCCTGGGTGTGGCCGAGGTTGGACTTGACCGACCCCAGCCACAGTGGGGCGTCCGAGGGGCGGTCCTGGCCGTAGGTGGCGAGCAGGGCCTGTGCCTCGATCGGGTCGCCCAGCTTGGTGCCGGTGCCGTGGGCCTCCACGACGTCGACCTGGTCGGAGGAGAGGCGGGCGGCGGCGAGGGCCTGTCGGATGACGCGCTGCTGGGAGGGGCCGTTGGGGGCGGTCAGACCGTTGCTGGCGCCGTCCTGGTTGATGGCCGAGCCCCGGACCACCGCGAGCACCCGGTGGCCGTTGCGGCGGGCGTCGGAGAGTTTCTCGAGGACGAGCATGCCGACGCCCTCGCCCCAGCCGGTGCCGTCGGCGGCCTCGGCGAACGGCTTGCAGCGCCCGTCGGGGGCCAGCCCCCGCTGCCGGCTGAAGTCGACGAAGGTGTCCGGGGTCGCCATGACGGTGACACCGCCGGCCAGGGCCAGCGTGCACTCGCCGCCGCGCAGCGCCTGTGCGGCCAGGTGGACGGCCACCAGGGACGAGGAGCAGGCGGTGTCGACGGTGACGGCGGGGCCTTCGAGGCCGAACGCGTACGACACCCGGCCGGAAGCGATGCTGCCGCCGACGCCGAGGAACCCCTCCAGGTCGTCGGTGGCGCGTTCCAGCACCTCGCTGTAGTCGTGGTACATGACGCCGGCGAAGACGCCGGTGGCACTGCCACGCACGGCGGCCGGGTCGATCCCGGCCCGCTCGAACGCCTCCCACGACGTCTCCAGCAGCAGCCGGTGCTGTGGGTCCATGGCCAGCGCCTCGCGCGGGCTGATCCCGAAGAAGCCGGGGTCGAACTCGGCGGCCTGGGTGAGGAAGCCGCCTTCGACGGAATAGGTGCGGCCGGCCGCGTCGGGGTCGGGGTCGTACAGGTTCTCCGTGTCCCAGCCGCGGTCCTCGGGGAACCGGCTGATGGCGTCACCGCCGGAGGCCAGCAGCCGCCACAGGTCCTCGGGCGAGTCGACGCCCCCTGGGTAGCGGCAGGCCATGCCGACGATGGCGATCGGCTCGTGGGCGGAGGCGGTCAGGCGGCGGTTCTGCTCGCGCAGCCGCTCGGTCTCCTTCAGCGACGCCCGGAGAGCTTCGACGATCTTCTCGTTCTGTGCAGACACCTTCTGTCCAGACACCTGTTACCTCATCCAATCCGCGTCGCGCGTCGTCAGCCGCGTCATCAGAAGTCCGATCCTTCGAGCGCCATCGAGATGAGGCTCTCGGCATCCATGTCGTCGATGTCGCCGGCACTCGCCCCGGCCGGGCCGGCCGGGTCGTCCACCGACAGGGGCGCCCCCGTGGACTCGGGGCGGTGGCCCGCGAGTTCGAGCAGCGCGTCCAGCAGGCCGGCGTCCCTGAGCCGGGCCAGCGGTATGGCCCGCAGGGTCGCCCGGACCCTCTCCTCGTACGCCGTGTCACCGGTACCGGCGGCGTCCTCGGGGACCAGTTGCCCGAGCAGGAATCCGGCGAGTTCGGCCGGGGTCGGGTAGTCGAAGACGAGCGTCGCCGGCAGCCGGGCCCCCGCCTCCGCACCCAGGGCGTTGCGCAGTTCGACCGCGGTGAGCGAGTCGAACCCGAGCTCCTTGAAGGGCTTGTCCGGCGTGATCTCCGGGGCTCCGGCGCCGCCGGCCGTACCGAGGACGGCGGCGACGTGCCGGTTGACCACGTCGAGGACCAGCCGCTGCCGGTCGGGCCCGGCGAGCCCCGCCAGCCGCTGCGCCAGCTCCGGTCCGCCCGCCGCCCCGCTGCCGGCGACGGTGGCCCGGCGTGCGGCGGCCGGCCGTACCAACTGGGAGAACAGCGGCGGTACTCGGTCTCCGGCCGTGCGGGCGAGCACGGGCAGGTCGAGTCCGGCCGGAACCAGCGTCGCGTGGTCCGCCGCGACCGCCGCGTCCAGCAGGGCCAGGCCTTCCGCCACCTCGAGGGGGCGGACACCGGACCGCGCCATACGGTCGACGTCGGCGTCGGTGAGGGCGGCGCCCATTCCGCCGGCCTCCGATGCCCACAGTCCCCAGGCGAGGGAGGTCGCGGGCAACCCCTGGGCGCGGCGCTCGGCGGCGAGGGCGTCCAGGGCGGCGTTGGCGGCCGCGTAGGCGCCCTGGCCAGGGCCGCCGAGCACACCGGCGGCCGAGGAGTAGAGCACGAAGGCGTCCAGCCGGTGCCCGGCCGTCAGCTCGTGCAGGTGCCGGGCCGCGTCGGCCTTGGGGGCCCGAAGCGCGTCCAGCGTCTCAGGGGTGAGCGAGGCGATCGTCGCGTCCCGCACCACGCCCGCGGTGTGGACGACGGCGGTGATGTCGGGGTGCGCGGCGAGGAGCCCGGCGAGGGCGGCGCCGTCGGTGACGTCGCAGGCGACGGTCTCCACCCGGGCGCCCAAGCCCTTCAACTCGGCGGCGAGTTCCGGGGCGCCGGGTGCGTCGGGGCCGCGCCGGCTGGTGAGCAGCAGGCTGCGCACACCGTGGCCGGTGACCAGGTGGCGTGCGGTGAGGGCGCCGAGGCCGCCGGTGCCGCCGGTGATGAGGGTGGTTCCGGTGGTGGGCCAGGCGGCCGTGGCCGCGGGCGTCTCCCGGGCCAGGCGGGGAGCCTCGAACCGGCCGCTGATGTAGGAGAGTTCGGGCTCGTCGGCCGGAATGCGCCCGGGCAGGCCCTCGGCCGTGTCGAGGAGGGTGACCCTCTCGGGGTGTTCGGCCTGGGCGGCTCGGACCAGGCCGCGGATGGCGGACTGCTCGGGGTCGGTGGCCGCCTCGCGGGTGACCACGAGCAGGCTGTCCTCGCCCGCCAGGTGGTCCTGGAGCTTCGGGAGCAGACCGGCGGCCGTCGGGGCCTGGAGCATTGTGTACGACTCGGTGGGCTCGCTCGGCTCCCCGGCCACCGGAACCCAGTCGACCCGGTACAGGTCGCGGACGCCCGCGGCCTGAGCCGCCAGCGGACGCAGGGCCAGCGCCCGCACGCCGGCCACCGGGGAACCGGCCGGGTCGGCGGCGTCGATCCGGAACCCGGAGCCGGAACGGACGATACGGACCCGCACCGCCGAGGCGCCGGTGGCGTGCAGAGCGAAGTCGCTCCATGAGAAAGGGAGTTGCGCGGTGTCGTCCTGGTCGTCCAGCAGGCTGACGGCGTGCAGGGAGGCGTCGAGGAGCGCCGGATGGATGCCGTACCCGTCCGTGCCCGTGCCCTCGGGGAGAGAGACCTCGGCATACACCGTGTCGTCCCCGTTCCGCCAGACCGCCGTGGCGCCCTGGAAGAGGGGGCCGTACTCCAGTCCCATGGCCGACAGGTCGTCGTACAGGCTGCTGATGTCGACGGGGGCCGCACCGGCCGGGGGCCAGACGGTGAGGTCGGTGGCGGGTTCGACGGTCTCGGAGGAGAGGACGCCTTCCGCGTGCAGGGTCCAGGTGTCCTCGCCGTCGGGACGGGAGTGGACGGCCAGCGTCGGTTCGTCGCCGTCTCCGACGCGGACGCGCAGAGCCACAGCGCCCTCGGCCGGTACGACGAGGGGGGCGTGGAGGGTCAGGTCGCGGACGGTGCCGCGACCGACCTGGTCACCGGCGCGTACGGCGATCTCGACGAGCGCGGCGCCGGGCACGATGACGGTGCCGTTCACGGCGTGCTCGGCCAGCCAGGCGTGGGTGGCCAGGGACAACCGACCGGTGAACAACACCCCTTCCGCGTCCGGCAGTTCCACCGCCGCGCTCAGCAGCGGGTGCTCGGCGTCCGTCTGACCGAAGCCCGTGGCCGTACCCGCGCCCGTGTCCGCGAGCCAGTAACTCCCGTGCTGGAAGGCGTAGGTCGGCAGGTCCACGGCCAGGCTGCCGGTCTCCGCGAAGTAGGCGGTCCAGTCGACGACCGGCATACGCGTGAGCGCTT
>NZ_JBSFIK010000077.1:0-21877 GCF_053597535.1 Streptomyces sp. NPDC001348
CATTCCGAACCCGGAAGCTAAGCCTCACAGCGCCGATGGTACTGCAGGGGGGACCCTGTGGGAGAGTAGGACACCGCCGAACAATTCTTGGGAAAGGCCCACGCCGAAAACGGTGTGGGCCTTTTTCTGTTTCCGGCTACTGTGAGGCGCATGAACTACGTCATCCGCCCCATACGTGCCGACGAGTGGCCCTCTGTCAGGTCTTTGCGGCTGCTCGCGCTCCAGGATCCGGTCGCAGACCTCGCCTTCATGGAGACCTACGAGGAGTCCCTGGCCAAGCCGGATTCCTTCTGGCAGGAGCGGGCGGCCGGCGGATCGGAGGAGTCCTCGACGGCCCGGCAGTTCGTCGTGGAAGGGCCCGACGGCGAGTGGGTCGGCACCCTCACCGTGCTCATGGAGGAACCCGGGAGCAAGGATTTGGCCGGGCATCCCGTGGATCGACGGCAGGGCCACATCGTCGGCGTGTACATGCGGCCCGAGCACCGTGGGTGCGGGCTGACGGAGGTGCTGTTCGACGAGGCAGCCCAGTGGGCCTGGGCGGCCGGCGCCGAACGGATGCGGCTCACGGTCCACGAGGACAACGGGCGTGCGCAGCGCTTCTACCGCAGGGCGGGGTTCGTGCCGAGCGGTGTCACCCTGCCGTTCGCCAGAAACGCTGCCCAGCACGAGTTGGAGTTCCTGCTCGAACGCGACTGACCCTCACACCGGCAGCTCGTCGTGCGGCCAGCGGCTGCGGGCCTGTTCGCGGGAGCGGAGCAGGGCCAGCGTGGGCAGGCCGCGGTCCGTTCCCGTGGACAGGAGGTCCGGGAGCTGGGAGATCGGGGCGACGGCCGCGACGTCCTCCAAGACCAGGGTGAGTGGTGGGTCGAGCCGACCGGAGGATGACCGTTCGGCCATGCGCCGGCCGTGCTCGACCACGCTGGAGACGAGGGCCGTCAGGAAGGGCATCGCACCGGGCGTCGTCCTGGGGTCCTCGATGGATTCACCGAGCACATAAAGCGTGCCCCCTTCGTCGACGAAGGAATCCAAGGCAAGGGCATCAGTTCGGTTTGCCGTGCAGGCCTCGCGGATGTTGACCGTGGACAGCGCCGACAGGGCACGGCTCGTCAACTCGTGTGCCATGTCCCGGCGGTCGGGGTGCGAGGTGAGCGCGGCCTCCAGCTCGCCCGCGGCGCCGGGAGCCGCCTTCGGGTGCGTACGCAGGGCACGGACCGCGTCCTGGATCTGGGTGCCCTGGGCCCAGCGGTGAACGTGGCGGATGCTGCGGTTGTCGAGGGCGGCGGCGTGGAGGTAGCTGCGCAGGAGCGTCTCGGCGGTGTCGCTGACCGCCTGGTCCAGCCGGGCGGTCGGTCGGACCGGGGTGAGCAGGGCGGCCGCTCGTTGGACCGCCGTCTGCTTGTCCCCGCAGCCCGCGGTCGGGGACCAGTGCAGACGGGCCGGTGTGTCGCAGAGGTGGGCGGGATCGTAGAGGAGGACAGGGCCCAGTTTCGCTCTCGCGTCCTTGGTCTCCTGCCAGAGCGCGGCATTGGAGCTGACCACGACGAGGGGACCTTCGGCGTCGCGGATGGCCTGGGCCGCGCCGGCCTGACGGTCCGCGGGGGCGCCGTACAGCACCGCGCCTTCGGAGCGGCTCGTGAAGGTAGGAGGCTCCTCAGGCTTCGGTCCCCTCCTGGGCGCAGGCACCTCGTGCACAGGCTCGGGAATCTCGTGCACAGGCTGGGGAATCTCGTGCACAGGCTGGGGAACCTCGTAGGGAACCACTGGTGCCGACGCCGCGGAAGCCACCGCCGCCTCCGGTACCGCTCCCGGCACCGCCCCCTTGTCGAGCCTCCGCCGGACCCGCCCGGCCCGCCACCGGGCCACCGTGCCGATCACGAACACGGTCAGCACGAACAGCACCATCAGCTGCCCTATGAACAGCCCCCAGAACAGCCCGTACCCCGACAGCTGGTCCGCCGGGGTGTCCGGCCAGGCGCCGGTCATGTCGTGGGGTCGGGCGATGAGATGGCGCATGGCCGTCGGCGTATGGGTGAAGGTGACCCCGGACGGCCACGCGCCGCCCGCGAACCAGCCCGCGAGACCCGTCGCCGTCCACACCAGCAGGGTCATACCGAGCAGGAAGGCGAGCAGGCCGATCAGCAGGCCGTCGGGGATGCCGCCCTGGCCCTCCCGGCGTCCCCGCCCGTGGTCGCGGTCGTCGGGTCTCACGCCGCCTCCCTTACGCCACCGTCGACTCCGACGACCCGTCCAGGTCGCCGATGTGCTGTTCCACGAAGGCCGCCGCCCGCTGCTCCGCCTCCAGTTCGGCGGCGCGCAGGGCGTCGTCGTACGGCTCGAGGTCGCTGGACGACTCGGTCATCGCGCGGTCGGTGAAGACCAGGGGGCGTTCCGTCTCCGTCACCAGGTGCTTGACGACCTGCACGTTGCCGTTGACGTCCCAGACCGCGATGCCCGGGGTGAGCGTCGGGATGATCTCCACCGCCCAGCGGGGCAGCCCGAGCACTCTGCCGGTCGCACGAGCCTCGTCCGCCTTCTGGGCGTAGATCGTCCGCGTCGACGCCATCTTCAGGATGGCCGCGGCCTCCTTCGCCGCCGCCCCGTCCACCACGTCGCTCAGGTGGTGCACCACCGCCACGAACGACAGACCCAGCCGGCGTCCGAACTTCAGCAGCCGCTGGAAGAGCTGCGCGACGAACGGGCTGTTGATGATGTGCCAGGCCTCCTCGACCAGGAAGATGCGCTTCTTCCGGTCGGGGCGGATCCAGGTGTGCTCCAGCCAGACACCGACGATCGCCATCAGGATGGGCATGGCGATGGAGTTGCGGTCGATGTGGGAGAGGTCGAAGACGATCAGCGGGGCGTCGAGGTCGATGCCGACCGTGGTCGGTCCGTCGAACATGCCCCGCAGGTCACCGTCGACCAGCCGGTCCAGCACCAGGGCGACGTCGAGTCCCCAGGCCCGTACGTCGTCTATGGCGACGTTCATCGCCTCGGCCGACTCGGGCTCCGGGTGCCGTAGCTGCTCGACGATGTCGGAGAGCACGGGCTGGCGGTCGACGATCGTCTCGTTGACGAACGAGTGGGCGACCTTCAGCGCGAAGCCGGAACGCTCGTCGAGGCCGTGGCCCATCGCGACCTCGACGATGGTGCGCAGCAGCGCCAGCTGACCGGTCGTCGTGATCGACGGGTCCAGGGGGTTGAGCCGGATCCCGTGGTTCAGGGCCGCCGTGGGGTCGAGCCGGATGGGGGTTATCCCCAGTTCCTCCGCGATGAGGTTCCACTCGCCCACCCCGTCCTCGCCCTGCGCGTCGAGGACGACGACCTGGCGGTCGCGGAAGCGCAGCTGACGCAGCACATACGTCTTCTCCAGGGCCGACTTGCCGTTGCCGGACTCGCCGAGGACCAGCCAGTGCGGGGCGGGGAGCTGCTGGCCGTACAGCTGGAACGGGTCGTAGATGTAGCCCTTCCCGGAGTACACCTCGCGGCCGATGATGACGCCCGAGTCGCCGAGGCCGGGGGCGGCGGTCGGCAGGTAGACGGCCTGGGCCTGGCCCGTGGAGGTGCGCACCGGCAGCCGGGTCGTCTCGACCTTCCCGAAGAGGAAGGACGTGAAGGCGTCGGTGATGGCGGACAGCGGGTCCCGCATCAGGGCATCAACCCCTACCTTCGGATTCCGGTGGCGAACGGCAGCGTGTTCACGAACGCGCGGTGGTGCTCGCGGTCGCACCACTCCAGCTTGAGGTACGACTTTCCGGCGGACGCCCTTATCGTGCGCTTGTCGCGGTTCAGCGCCTCCGGGGAGCGCGAGGAGACGGTGATGTAGCCGACGAGGTTCACTCCGGCGGCGCCACTGGCGAGGTCCTCGCCGCGCTGGTCCAGACGGTTGTGGGCGGCGACGTCGCGCGGGTCCACCGTCCGGTTCATCTTGGCCGCGCGGGACGCCTCCGCCACGTCGTTGGTCTTCTCGGTCAGCATCCGTTCGATGGCGAGCTCGGTGGGTTCCAGGTCCATCGTCACGGCGACCGTGCGGATCACGTCCGGGGTGTGGACGAGGAGCGGCGCCAGGAAGTTGACGCCGACCGGGGTCATCGGCCACTCCTTCACCCACGCCGTGGCATGGCACCAGGGCGCGCGGGTCGTGGACTCCCGGGTCTTCGCCTGGAGGTAGGTGGGCTCCATGGCGTCCAGCTCGGCCGGCCAGGCGTTGCGCTGCGTCATCGCCTGGATGTGGTCGATCGGGTGGTCGGGGTCGTACATGGAGTGGATGAGTGACGCCAGGCGCCCCTGGCCCAGGGGCTGGCGGACCCGGATGTCGGCCTCCTGCAGCCGTGAGCAGATGTCGGTCAGCTCACGGGCCATGACGACCGCGAGCCCCGCGTCCCGGTCCAGTTTCCGCCCGCCCTGCGGCCGGGCCGCCCGGGCCATGGCCTGCGCCTCGGCGGCCAGCTCGCGTGAGTAGTGCATGCAGGCGACGAGGTAGGCGCGGTGCTGCTCGCTGCTGGTGGACACCATCGACTGCAGCTGGTCGTAGGACTGCCTGAGCCATCCCGGGGCACGCTCGTCCCCGCGCTGGGTGACGTCCTTGGCGTGGGCGTCCGGGTCGGCCGGGAGGGTGCGGGCGAGCATCTGCAGGCGGGTGACGAAGCCGTCGCCGTTCGCCACGTGCTTGAGCAGGGTGCCGAACCGGTCGACCAGGGCCTCCTGGTCCTCGGAGTCGCGCAGGCCGACGCCCGGGCCCTCGATCTCGATGGCGGCGGTGACGGTCTTGCGGTCGGCGTGCAGCAGTACGGCGATCTCGTCCGGCCCGAACGGCGCGGCCAGCCAGCTGATCCGCCCGATGCCGGGGGGCGGCCCGATCTCGACCTCACGCCCGTCCAGGCGCGTGCCGGCCTCCATCACGTCGGAGCGGTAGACGGCGGCCCGCTTGACGGTGCGCTTGAAGCTGCGGTTGATCTCGAACCACTTGTAGAAGGTGCGGCGCTTGTACGGCACGTACACGGCCGCCAGCGCCAGCATCGGAAAGCCCGTCAGCAGCACGATCCGCAGCGACAGGACGGGGACGAGGAGCCCGCACATCATGCCGAGGAACGCGCCCGCGATGATCAGGGCGATCTCGCCCGACTCGCGGTTCCGGCCGATGATCCCGTTCGGTCGCGCGCGGCCGATCAGATACGTACGGCGGGGCGTGACCGGATGGGACATGTGGGACTGGGTCGTCAACGCCCTTCACCTCCCGTGCGGTTGCTGCTGTTGCGGGTGTTGCTTGCGTGCGGGGTGTTGGCCGGGCTCGGGGAGCGCGGCGCCGGCGCGGCGGACGGAACGGCTCCGCCGCCCGAGGTACGGCCGCTGTGCGCGGCGACCCCGCCGGAGGCCGGGTTGGCCGGCCGGGGGGCGCTGGACGACTGGCCGCCTCCGCCGTTGCTGTCGGCGCGGGTGCTGTGCGTCTTGATGCCTTGGGCCACCATGGTCGCCGGGGAGCTGATGACCGCGGCGGCCTTGCCCTCGGCGCCCTGCATGATCCGGTTGTTGCGGCCGCTGGCGATCTCGTCGCCGAAGCCCGGTACGAAACGGTAGATCATCGCGCTCGCGAAGATGGCGAGCAGGATGATGGCGAGGCCGGAGACGACCGCTGAGAAGGAGTCCGGGCCGTTGTCGCCGGAGAGTGCTCCGGCGAGACCCAGCACGATGACGATGACGGGCTTCACCAGGATGACCGCGATCATGATCCCGGCCCAGCGCCGGACGTGTCCCCACAGGTTCTTGTCCACCAGGCCCGCGTAGACGACGGTGCCGAGGAGGGCGCCGACGTAGAGCAGGGCGGCGCGGATGACGAGCTCCAGCCAGAGGATGCCGGCGGCGAGGATGCTGACCAGGGACACGACGATCAGCATGATCGGGCCGCCGCCGATGTCGTTGCCCTTGCCCAGGGCGCCGGAGAACGTTCCGAAGAACGTGTCGGTCTGGTCACCGGTGGCTTTGGCGAGAACGTCCGTGACCCCGTCGGTGGCCGATACGACCGTGTAGAGGATCAGCGGTGTGAACGCGCTGGCCAGCACGGTCAGCCAGAGGAACCCGACGGCTTCCGAGATGGCGGTGGTGAACGGAACGCCGCGCACGGCCCGCTTGGCCACGGCCAGCAGCCACAGCAGGAGCGTGAGGATCGTCGACGCGGCGAAGACCACCGCGTACTGCTGGAGGAACTTCTGGTTCGTGAAGTCGACGTTGGCCGTCTCCTTCACCGCGTCACTGAGCTTGTCGATCGTCCACGACGCGGCCTCCGCGCAGCCCTTGGCCAGGGAGGAGAGGGGGTCGAGGGTGCTGTCGGCGGGGGTGTTGGTGGTGATGCCGGGTTTGGTGTTGCCTTTTTCGCAGTACGACTTGGCTGCGCCGCGAATGAGGTCACAAGGATCGTTGCTCTTGGACGGGGACGGAGTAGGTCGGGCGACGGCTTGCGAAGCGAGCAGCACCATGGCGGTCTGCGTCGCGGCGAACACCGCTGTCACTTTGAGCATGCGGTGGCTAGCGCGCATACGTGAACCCTCCGTACTCCTCGACGGCCTTCGTCATGTCGTCAGCGGTGGAGGCCTTCTGGTCGCGGCCAACTGGAACAGGGCCGTCCTTCTGCTGAAAGTCCGTGATCTTCCAGTCGTTGTCGGCCCACTTCATCTCGTACGTGGTGGTGTACCAACTCTCGGTGACCGGATTGGTCGAGGCTCCGCCGGACAGGCCGAACAGCGAGGTGTACCAGACCTGCACGGTGGCGTTGTCCCCGGTCATGGCAGTGACTTTGGTGCCCACCGGGATGACCCGCGAGACGAAGGTCTGGCCGCTCGGCGCGCTGCCGTCCTTGTTCAGCCCGATGTTGGTGAGGAACGACTTGCTGGAGTAGGCCTTGTCCATGGCGGGCTGCCTGCGGGCTGCTACATCGGGGGCATAGACGGTGTCGACGATTTCGTGCCGCCGATCGGCGCTGAACATCTCGGCCGAACCCAGCGCCACAGAGTAGTTCGCCGCCGCACTCTCCGCCCCCTGCTGATCCCGCGAGTACCCCGTCGGGATCCCCCCGGTCTTCGCGGCCACCGGCTTGGTTCCGCTGGCCGCGGTGGGGGCGGCGTGGGGCTTGTCCGCTGGCCCGGCGTCACCGCCGGAGGCATCGTCGCCGCGGTTCGCGAAGGCGATCGCCGCGACGAGGAGGACGACCACGCCGACGACCGTGACCAGGCTCCTGGAGGATGACCGACCGCCTCGGCGGGCCCCGCCGTAGGGGTCGGTCTCCCGTTCGGGCAGGCGGGTTCTGGTCTCGCCCGCGCCGCCGTAACCCTGCTCGTCCCCGAGACTCATGCCGCGTACGCCCCCTCGACCTCGACCTCGACCTCGTACCGGAACACGTAGAAGTACGACGGTAGCCGTGCTGGTTCCCGCGCGGGCGCGGTGTGGTGACTCGACATCAGGGAAACGCAACCTCAGCCGGTGGGCACGACGGGCGGGTGGGGTGGTGGGGGCCGGGCGTGCCCGGAGGACTGGAGGAGCCGGCGACCGTTACACGGCCATTCCGTACACGATGGTGAACAGCGTGCCGAGGGAACCGATGATGAAGACGCCCGTCAGACCGGCGATGATGAGGCCTTTGCCCTGTTCGGCGCTGAACGTGTCCCGCAGGGCCGTCGCACCGATGCGCTGCTTTGCCGCGCCCCAGACGGCGATGCCGAGGCAGAGCAGGATCGCCACGGCCATCACCACCTCGATCATCACCTTGGCTTCGTTGCCCAGGCTGCCGAACGGGCCCCAGTCCGGAGCGATTCCGCCGATGATGGTGTTGATGTCTCCCTTGTCGGCCGCAAAGAGCATGTAAGTCACCGCCCCTGGTGGGTTGTTCCGCAGTCCCCCTGCGGTGTGCAGAGGTCAGGCCTCATTGTCGCCGACAATCCCGCCGCCGTATGTCGACTTGGCGTCATTGTCGGACCGGTTTCGTGCTAATGACTCGTATGGTCACTCTGTGTATCACGGCAGGTCACGCCGGGCAATGAGGCCTGGGCGGAACCTGCCGTGTGGTTGTGTCGTTGTGCTTCTCTACGACTGGCAACGTTTTCTGACGGCTGGTCGGGTGACGGTCCCGGGACGATGGTCTCACGAGGAAGGGGCCCCGGCGGCGGCCGAGGCCCAGAAAGAGGAACGGGTCACGGCCGGTTGCCGTGACCCGTTCCCTTGCGTGCCGCCGAGGGGGCCCCACGTACCCCTCGCTGTGGCGGCTCCCCCGTGACCCGACGGGGAGGTCGTGCCGTGGAGCTCACCCGGTGAAGGCGCCGGTGCCCTCCGGGGTGCCCCAGCCGGTGGGGCCGTCGTAGCCGGACCGGGCGGTGCACAGGTAGCTCGCGCTCGCGGAGCAGCTGCCGTTGCTGCCGGTGGTGACGTCGTTGAGAGCCGAGGTGCCGGCCGACTCGTACGGGTACTCGGCGGGGTAGTCGCCGCTGCCCGGGGTGCCCGCGAGGGCGTAGACGCCGGCGATGATCGGGGCGGCGGCGCTGGTGCCGCCGAAGGTGTACCAGCCGGCGGTGACTCCGTAGGAGTCGTAGACCGCGACGCCGGTGGCGGGGTCGGCGACGGCCGAGACGTCGGCGACGGCGCGCTTGCCGCACCCGGTGTCGGTCTGCCAGCTGGGCTTGGCGTCGTACGAGGAGCAGCCGGAGCCGGTGCCTTCGGTGCTGCTGGTGCTCCAGACGCTCTCGGTCCAGCCGCGGGAGACCGAGGAGGTGGACAGGGCGGTGCCGCCGACGGCGGTCACGTACTTCGACGCGGCCGGGTACTCCGCGCCGTAGCCCTCGTCACCGGCGCTGACGGTGACCGCGACGCCGGGGTGGTTGAAGTACGAGGAGTCGTACGAGGTGTCGCTGGAGGACTCGGAGCCGCCGTAGCTGTTGGAGACGAACTTGGCGCCGAGCTTGACCGCCTCGTTGACCGCGGTGCCGAGGTTGGCCATGGAGGCGGACTTGGCCTCGACGAGCAGGATGCTGCACTGGGGACAGATCGCGGAGGCCATGTCCAGGTCGAGGGACTCCTCCTGGGCCCAGCCGCTGTCGGCGGAGGGCAGGGAGGTGGTCGAGCCGGTCTGGCTGACCTTCTTGAAGCAGCCGCTCGAGGTGGTGCAGGGGGGGAGGCCGTAGTTCGAGCGGTACTTCGCGAGGTCGGCCGCGGCGTTCGGGTCGTCGTAGGCGTCGACGATCGCGATGGTCTCGCCGGAGCCGTTCGAGGCGGCGGCGTCCGTCAGGCCGTAGGCGTCCTGGAGGTCGCTGGGGCCGTAACCGGTGGGGGTTGCGGCGGCGGCCTTGGGTGTGACCTTGGCGATCTTGCCGGTCCGTTCGGCCTGTGCCTTCTCGAAGGCGGTGGTGCCGCCGGTGACGCGGAAGGAGTTGCAGGCCAGGTCGCCCTTGTGCTTGGGCGTGGCGCAGGGGGTGGCGGCCCAGGTCACCTTCGCGGAGGTGGCGTGCGTGGCCGTGGGGGTCGCGGCGCTCGCCTGGGCGGCGGTGCCCAGTCCGGTGAACACGAGCGCGGCGGTGGCGACGGCTGCGGAGCCGATTCGTCGCCATCTGCCGGTTATGTGGGGGGAGTCGAGGGTGGTCGTACGCAACGTACAGCCTCCTGGGGAGGGTGGGCAGGGGCCTGCGGGTGGGGGACCACCGATGTGCTCACCGGTGGGGGCGGCGGCCCGCCACGACGATTGCTTGTTGAGTACGCGACAACAAGGCAGGTGGCGGAATCCTGACTCCTGCCTTACCGAAACGGACGCCCGGCTTACTGATCATTGGGGGGCGGATGGCACCGGGATGGGAGGCGCTTGGCCCGGCGCACAGCCCGGTCACAGCCTGGGTGCCGGGCGCTCAGCGGGGCTTGAGGCCGTGCAGCAGGTGGTGCACGTGCTCGTCCAGGCCGGCCAGCAGCTGCTCCGTCGGTATCGAGCCGTTGGCGGCGAAGACGGCGAGTCCGTGGATGCTCGCGCCGGCGACGAGAGTGATGCGTTCCGGGTCGCCCGCGACGATCTCCCCCCGGGTCTGCGCGTCCGCGACCAGCCGTTCGAAGGCCCCGACGGAGCGGTCGACGGCTTCGGCCAGCTGTGCGGAGGCGCCGGGGTCGTGCTTGAGCGCGAACATCAGCTCCAGCAGGGCGGCGTTCTCCACGGCGAACCCGACGTAGGCCTTGGCCAGTCCCGTCAACCGTGGCTCCAGCGGGAGTCCGGGATCGTCCGCGGCCTCCAGTGCCCCGGCCAGCCGTTCGTAACCGGCCAGCGCCAGGGCGTCGAGCAGGGCCTGCTTGTCCTTGAAGTGGCGGCCGGGAGCGGCGTGGCTCACCCCCACCTCCCGGGCCAGTTCACGCAGGGAGAGCGCGCCGGCCCCCCGGTCGCGCAGGGTGCGCTCGGCGGCCGTGAGAAGGGCGGCACGCAGGTCTCCGTGGTGATAGGGGCGGCTCTCGGGCATGCGGACCATGGTATCGGCATGTAGTCAGCGACAGCATAGTTGGCATCGCCATCATTGTTGTCATTGACATCATTGTTGACGGCGCCTACTTTGGGGTCATGGCTGACAAGACCACATGGAACGCGACCCACCTCGCCGGCCTCTCCGGCCGCACCGCCGTCGTCACCGGCGCCAACAGCGGTATCGGTTTCGCCACCGCCGACGCGCTGGCCCGCGCCGGCGCGCACGTGGTGTTCGCCGTCCGGGACCTCGAACGCGGCAGGGCCGCAGCCGCGCGGGTGACCGGCGTCACGGAGGTGCGCCGGCTCGACCTCGCCGACCTGTCCTCCGTCCGGGAGTTCGCCGACTCCTGGCAGGGCGGGCCGATCGATCTGCTGATCAACAACGCGGGCGTGATGATGCTCCCCGAGCAGCGGACCAAGGACGGCTTCGAGATGCAGTTCGGCACGAACCACCTCGGCCACTTCGCCCTGACGAACCTGCTGCTGCCTCATGTCAGGGACCGGGTGGTGACCGTCTCCTCCGGCGCCCACCGCTGGGGCGACGGCACGATCCGTTTCGACGATCCGAACCTCACCGGCACGTACACGCCGCAGCGGGCCTACGCCCAGTCCAAGCTGGCGAACCTCCTGTTCACCCTGGAACTCCAGCGCCGTCTGGCCGAGTCCGGCTCCCCCGTCCGCGCCCTCGCCGCCCACCCCGGCTGGGCGGCCACCAACCTCCAGAGCCACCACGCGAACCCGGTGGCCCGTGCCCTCATGGGGCTCGGCAACCGGCTCCTGGCCCAGGACGACCGGGCGGGTGCGCTGCCCACCCTGTACGCCGCGACCCAGGACCTCCCCGGCGGGAGCTACGTCGGCCCCGACGGACCCCTCGAGATGCGGGGCGCCCCCACGCTCGTCGGCCGCAGCACGGCAGCGAGCGACCCGGCGGCGGCCCGGCGGCTGTGGGCACTGTCGGAGGAACTGACCGGGGTGCGGTGGCCGCTGGCGCTGGCCCGCTAGGGCCTGTCCGGCGGATCAGGTCGCAGGGCACGGGCGGTGCCTCATCGGCGCTGGTGAGCGGGGCGAATGGGGGTGCCCCCGCGCGAGCTCGGTTCGAGCGTGGGGGAGCGTCCAGTTGCAAGGCGGAGGAGGGCGTCGACGCGATGGGGGTCCCCCCCGCTCGAGCGGAGCCGAGAGTGGGGGAGGGCGTGCCAAGCCCCGCGTCTGCGGCCTGATGCGCCGGACACCCCCTAGGGCTGCGTGTCCTGTGCGCCCTCCACGAAGTGGTCGAACTCGCCCGCCTGCACGCCGAGTACGAAAGCGTCCCATTTGCGGCGGTTGGTGGTGACCACGTTGTCCGGGTCGCTCGTCTCGCGGATGTAGACGGGGGCCTCCCCGTCGTCCCCCGCGCCGAAGGCGATCTCGATCCAGGGCCCCGGACCGGTCGCCTCCGGCGGAGCGGCGCGCTCCCAGACGAGGTCGGGCGGGAGATCAGGCATCGCGGGTCTCCTTCGTGAGGGCGACGAGCAGGGTGCGGAAGGCGCTCGGGGCGGTGCCGAGGACTGCGGAGTGGAGGCGGTGGGGTGCCGGTCCACGCCCACCGTATCCCCGGCCCCGTCCTGCGCCCCCCAACTCCCGCGTGATCCACGCGCACCGGGAACCACCCGCGCAGGTCGTCCCACCGTCCCGGCCGCGCACGGCCTCCCCGCGCTCACCCCCACCGCCGGGCTCCTGACCGCCGAGTGCCTCACCAACGCCCACCGCCACACCCGTCCCCCACGCACTCCGTCTCCTCGGGCCTGCGCGGACGTCTGGGGGGTATCCGCCTTGCGGGAGTTGGGGGCTTCCCAGGGGGGAAGTGGTTGTGGGCCGATTGCCGCCGGGCCGACGGCGACAGCGGTTCACGGGCAAATCTCAGGTAAGCAAGGCACGGATTCTCACCTTCGAGGGACACAGTGGGCCTGATGAAGCGCACCTCACGCATCTCGGTCACCTCACGTCCCGCGCTGCTCGGAACGGTTGTGCTGCTGGCGCTCACGTCGGCATCCGTGGCGGCGGCCGACGACGGGCCGGGGCCCTTCGGGGTCACCGTCGTGACCGCCGTGACCAGACCGAGCGCGCGGGTCGGCGCACTCTTCGACGCGGACCGGGCCGGCAAGCTCGCCGGGGGGCACTTCTGCACCGCGTCGGTCGTGCACGCCACCCACCACAACCTCATCGTCACGGCCGCGCACTGCGTGGACGGTGACGACGCCGGCGACCTGGTCTTCGTTCCGGGGTACCGGGGCGGGAAGGCGCCCTACGGGGAGTGGAAGGTGAAGAGGCGGTTCCTGGGGGACGGGTGGTCCAAGGACCAGGACGAGGACAGCGACGTGGCGTTCGCGGTGGTGGAGGGGATGGGAGGGGAGAAGGGCAAGGAGATAGAGGACGTGGTCGGCGCCAACCGCTTCGCGACCGGCGTCGCCACCGGCGCCACCGCGGTGACGGTCACCGGCTATCCCAACTCCCGCGAGGCCCCGATCACCTGCACGAACAAGCCTCGCCTGCACAGCAGCACCCAGCAGCGGATCTCCTGCCCCGACTTCACCGGCGGCACGAGCGGCAGTCCGTGGGTCAACGGCGACAACCAGGTCGTGGGCGTCCTGGGCGGCCACGAGGAGGGCGGCTCGACGGCCGACATCTCGTACAGCGTGGTGCTGGGGGCGGAAGCGGCCAGGCTCTACCGGGAGGCGGAGGCCGATCCGTGAGGACGGCGCGTGAGCCGCGCGCCGACTGGGCGGCCCCACGCCACTGCTCAGCCCTCGAGGCCGGCCCGGCCGCGCCGACGCGCTCTGATGTGCGGTCAGATCAGCGGCTACTCTGACGAATCGGCGGCGCGCATACGCCGAAATGCCGACTGAGCCGGTCGGCGCGAGGCGAAAGCGGACTTGAAGCGGGCGCGGATGGGGGAGGGTTGGGCCGTGCGGAAAGTTTGGGTGGTCGGTGGGCTTGCGGTCGGGCTCGGGCTGAGCTTCGTCATGCTGCTCGTGGTCGGGGTGTACGTCGTCGCCGGGAACCTCGCGGGCGGGGCGGGCGGCGGGGCCGTCGCCCTCGCCAAGGGGGCCGTGCCCGCCGCTTACCAGACGCTCGTGCAGAAGTGGGGCAATCTGTGTCCCGCCCTCAACCCCGCGCTGCTCGGCGCCCAGTTGTACCAGGAGAGCGGATTCAACCCGAACGCCAAGAGCCCGGCGAAGGCGGAGGGGATCGCGCAGTTCATCCCGGGGACCTGGGCCACGCACGGTGTCGACGGTGACGGCGACGGGGACCGGGACGTGTGGGACCCGAATGACGCGATTCCATCGGCCGCCTCGTACGACTGCCAGCTCGCCTCGTACGTGAAGACCGTCCCGGGGAACATCACCGAGAACATGCTCGCCGCCTACAACGCGGGCGCGGACGCGGTGATCAGGTACCGGGGCGTGCCGCCGTACGGTGAGACGCAGAACTACGTGAAGACGATCACCACCCTGGAGAAGAGCTTCGCCGCACCGGTCACCCGTGTCGATCCCAGCCAGCAGGCCGCCGGGGCCATCGCCTTCGCGCAGAAGAAGCTCGGCACGCCCTATCTCTGGGGCGGTAACGGCACCGCTGACCAGGGAGGACGGTTCGACTGTTCGGGGTTGACCAAGGCCGCGTACGAGACCGTGGGGATCACTCTTCCACGGGTCGCCAATGATCAGTACAACGCGGGACCGCACCCCAAGCGTGACGAACTGCTGCCGGGGGATCTGGTGTTCTTCTCCGACGACCTCACCGACTCCCGGGCCATCCGGCACGTGGGGATCTACGTGGGCGGCGGGTACATGATCGACGCGCCGAGAACGGGTGCCGTGATCCGGTTCGACCCGATCGACACCCCGGACTACTTCGGGGCCACCCGGGTAACCGAAGATGGCGCGAAAGCACTCCCCACCAAGGTGTGAGCTGAGCGTGAACCCGCCCCCTGAGCTGCAGCGATGAGTCTCTCTTCGATAACGTCTGCGTGATCTTTCGGTGGAGAGTGGAACGTTGGGACAGGGGACGTGCGTTCCTGTTGACGTAGCCGAGCGGACGTCAGTGCGTCAGTGCAGCGGAAGCGGATCTACGAAACCACGGGGGTGGGTAGGAGCGGCGCACGCGAGGTGCGCCCGGAGAACGACGAAGGGGCCGCAGCACCATGGCTGTACTCGCCGATTCCGGATCTAACCCCGACGTCGACCTGCTGTACGACATCAACGGACTGGCGAAGGACGCGCCCGGGTGGTTCGACCGGGTGATGGAGTTCGTGGGCGAGTACGGGCTGTTGCTCGCCATGGTGCTGCTGGTGGTCTGGTGCTGGTGGTCCGTGCGGCGGCGGGCCGGCAGCGGGGACGAGGCGGCCGGTTCGGTCGCCGCGCTCGTGTGGGCGCCGTTGGCCGCCGGTATCGCCGTACTGGTGAACGTGCCCATTCGCGGCTTCGTGGAGCGGCCCCGGCCCTTCGTCGACCACCAGGGTCTGGATGTGCTCGTCTCCGGGAAGAACGACTACTCGTTCGTGAGTGATCACGCGACCCTGACCATGGCGGTGGCCGTCGGCCTGTTCGTCGCCAACCGGAGGTTCGGGCTCCTCGGGATCGGGCTGGCGCTGTTCGAGGGTTTCTGCCGGGTGTACATGGGGGTGCACTATCCGACCGACGTGGTCGGCGGGTTCGCGCTCGGGACCGCGGTGGCACTGCTGCTGTCGCCGCCGGCGATGGCCCTGCTCACCCCGGTGATGCGGGCCGTCGAGCGGTCGCCCCGGGTGGGGTGGGTGGTTCGGCGGCGGTCGTCGGGCGGCGCGGCCGGGGACGCACTGGTTCCCGGGGCGCGGAAGTCCCTGGCCTCGGAGGAGCGGGACCTCGCGGCCTGACCTCGCTGTACGGCCTCGGGGCGCCCGCGGGTGCGGGCGCCGAGGCGGCCCCGGTTCCTACAGCCCCTGCGGGTAGCTGAAGAACCGCTCCGGGTCGTAGGTCTTCTTCACCTGGGCCAGCTTCGTCGCCGCGTCCCCGTAGTAGGCCTTCCGCCAGTTCGTCAGCGTCGGGTCGGTGTAGTTCTGGTACGCGGCGCCGGAGGCGTACGGCTTCATGGCGTCGTGGGCCGACGTCAGCCAGGACTGGGCCGTCGTGCCGGAGGCCCCCGCGCCCCAGGAGGCGATGTACTGGGCCAGCATGCGGGAGCGGCGGTGGACGAAGGCCGTGGCCGTGGGGGAGACGCGGTTGACCGCGCCGCCGAGGGCGGTGAGCGCGATGCTGCCCGCGCCGCCGCGCACCGACTTCACCTGGGCCAGCAGGGTCTGGATCCCGGCCGCCGAGAGGGAGCGGTCGAAGAAGTCCGAGCGGGCGGCGTACGTTTCGCGGCCCAGTGCGCCCTGCGGTGAGCGTCCGGGGGTCGAGCCGGGGAGGTGGCACTGGGCGGAGGTGGAGAAGGAGGAGCAGCCGGCGTAGATCTCCATGGCCTCCTCGTAGCCGCGGCGGTGGAGCGAGACGCTGCTCGCGTTCGCGCCCACCTTGTCCGCGAGGCGGTCCACCGCGTTCTTCAGTTCGCCGTAGGTGCCCAGGGAGAAGGCGGCCACGGAGATCGTCGGGGTGTGTCCCGGGGTGTTCGCCAGGTGCAGGGACGACCAGATCTCGTCGGGCTGGGCCGGGCCCCACTCCTGCCAGGCCTTGACCACCGCGGCGGCCTTCGCCCAGGGCCAGGTCAGGTAGCCGGTGACGGCCTGCGGGGCGGGGTGGGTCTTGAAGTGGAGTTCCGTGACGACGCCGAAGTTGCCGTTGCCGGCACCGCGCAGGGCCCAGAAGAGGTCCTTGTTCGTCGTCGCGTTCGCCGTGAGCTGCTTGCCGTCGGCGGTGATGAGGGTCGCCTGGGTGAGGCTGTCGCAGGTGAGGCCGTACGCGCGGGAGACGACCCCGTGCCCGCCGCCGAGGACGAGGCCGGAGACGCCGACGGTGGGGCAGGAACCGGCGGGGATCGTCACGCCCTTGGCCGCGAGCGCCCGGTACACGTCGATCAGCTTGGAGCCGGCGCCGACCACCGCCTCCTGGCCGCTGACCCGGACCCGGTTCAGCTTGGAGACGTCGACTATGAGGCGGCCGTCGCCGGAGGACCAACCCGCGTAGGAGTGGCCGCCGTTGCGTATCGCCACGCGTATGCCGTGGGCGCGGGCGTAGGACAGCGTCGTCCGGATGTCTTCGGCGTGGGCGACGTAGGCGACGGCCGACGGTTTCAGGCCGTCGAAGCGGGTGTTGTACAGCTGGTGGGCGGTCTTCCAGGACGCGTCGCCGGGGCGGACCAGGGTGCCGTCGAGGTCGCGGGCGAGACCGGCCCAGTTGGCGGCGACCGCAGCGTTGGTGGTCTTGAGGGGCGTACGCGACGATGTGGACGTAAGAGCCTTGGCCGACGTGTCCGAGGTGGTCGCCGTGCCGGTCGCGGATCCGGCGGAGGAACCGCCGCCCCCCTTGCATCCCACCACCGCGGCCGCAGTGATCGCGGCCGCGCCGCCCGTGATGAACGTACGCCGTTCCATGTCCGTGCCCTTCGTCGGCTCCCGTGGAACGAGACGGAAGCCCGGGGCCAAAGGTTCCACCATACGTAACCCGGCGGTCGGAACCTCCACGTGCCCTCCCCGTGAGCATTCCGTGACCTCACCGGGCCGACGGCACAGGTTCACCCTGCGTTCACTTCCGGCCATCGGCCGCTTCACCTGTTCTGCCTAATTTCGGCCGTACCAGGTGCTGAGTGCGGCCTTCGCGGCGCGCTGCGGCACTACAACGACTTCGCACGCCGCCGACGGTGGCGGCTCCTGGAAGGAACTCCCGAAAGTGAAGCTTCAGCGCAAGAACCGGCTCCGCGCCCTTTCCCTCGGTGCTGTGGCCGTCTCCGGCGCCCTGGCCCTGACGGCGTGCGGCTCCGACGACACGGGTACGAAGGCGAGCGACGGTTCTTCGTCGACGACGAACGCCAGCTCGATCAAGTGTGACAACGCCAAGGGCCAGCTGCTCGCCGACGGCTCCTCGGCGCAGAAGAACGCGATCGACGCGTGGGTGAAGAACTTCTCCCAGGCCTGCGGCGTGCAGATCAACTACAAGGGCGGCGGCTCCGGCGCCGGCGTCACCGCGTTCACACAGGGTCAGGTCGCCTTCGCCGGTTCCGACTCCGCGCTGAAGCCCGAAGAGGTCAAGGCCTCCAAGAGCGTCTGCAAGGGCGGTGAGGGCATCGACCTGCCGATGGTCGGCGGTCCGATCGCCGTCGGTTACAACGTCCCCGGTGTGGACAACCTCGTCCTGGACGCGCCGACCCTCGCCAAGATCTTCGACAGCAAGATCACCAAGTGGAACGACCCGGCGATCGCCGCGCTGAACAAGGGCGTCAAGCTGCCCGACCTGAAGATCCAGGCGTTCCACCGCTCGGACGAGTCCGGCACCACGGACAACTTCACCAAGTACCTGAAGGCCACCACCCCGGACAACTGGAAGTACTCCGGCGGCAAGGCCTGGCAGGCCAAGGGCGGCCAGTCCGCCCCGCAGTCCGCGGGTGTGGCCCAGCAGGTGAAGCAGACCTCCGGCGCCATCGGCTACTTCGAGCTCTCCTACGTCTCGGACGGCGTCAAGGCCGTCTCCATCGACACCGGTGCCAGCAAGCCGGTCGCGCCCAGCACCGAGAGCGCCACCGCCGACATCGCCGCCGCGAAGGTCGTCGGCCAGGGCAAGGACCTGTCGCTCCAGCTGGACTACAAGACCAAGGCCGAGGGCGCCTACCCGATCACCCTGGTCACCTACGAGATCGTCTGTGACAAGGGCAACAAGGCGGACACCCTGCCCGCCACCAAGGCCTTCCTGCGCTACATCGCCAGCGAGGACGGCCAGAAGATCCTGTCCGGCATCAGCTACGCGCCGGTCCCCGACGCGATCATCGCCAAGGTCCGCAGCACCATCGAGGGCCTGAGCTGACCCGAGTGCGGCCCGGCTCCCCCGGAGCCGGGCCGCACCTTCCGGTGCACCGCCGCCAGGAGCCGCACCCCGTGTACGGCTCCACCGAGCCGCCCACCGCAGACGGCTCCGCAGACCGGAGAACCCGATGGACATATCGACGAAGCCAACCGACGTACCTTCCTCCGTCCCCGAACCGACGGTGGCCGAGCAGAAGCGGAACGCCCGCGGCGCGACCCGCCCCGGTGACCGCATCTTCCTCGGCCTCTCCCGCGGCTCGGGCATCCTGCTGCTGGTGATCATGGCCGCGATCGCGGTCTTCCTCACCTACCGCGCCTCCCTCGCGATCAGCAAGGACCACGGCAACTTCCTGACCACCTTCGAGTGGAACACCAACCTCCAGCCACCGGTCTTCGGTATCGCGGTGCTGGCCTTCGGCACGATCGTCTCCTCGATCGTCGCCATGGCCATCGCGGTTCCGGTCGCGGTCGCCATCGCGCTGTTCATCACGCACTACGCGCCGCGCAGGCTGGCCGGCCCCGTCGCGTACGTGATCGACCTGCTCGCCGCCGTGCCGTCCATCGTGTACGGCCTGTGGGGCGCCCTGGTCCTCGTACCGCACATGACCGGGCTGTTCGGGTGGCTGAACGACTACCTGGGCTGGACCGGGATCTTCTCCTGGCAGGGCGGCGCCCCCCGCTCGATGCTCACCGTCGGCGTCCTGCTCGCGATCATGATCCTGCCGATCATCACCAACGTCAGCCGCGAGGTCTTCCGGCAGGTCCCGCAGATGCACGAGGAGGCCGCGCTGGCCCTCGGCGCCACGCGCTGGGAGGTCATCCGCATGTCGGTGCTGCCCTTCGGCCGCTCCGGCGTGATCTCCGCCTCGATGCTCGGCCTCGGCCGCGCGCTCGGCGAGACGATGGCGGTCGCCACCGTGCTCTCCCCGACCTTCGACATCCAGGCCAGTCTGCTCGACCCGGGCGGCGGCACCTTCGCCCAGAACATCGCCAGCAAGTTCAGCGAGGCGACGCAGGACGGCCGTGACGCGCTGATCGCCTCCGGCCTGGTCCTGTTCGTCATCACCTTGGTGGTCAACGGCGCGGCCCGCGCGATCATCGCCCGCCGCAAGGAGTACTCGGGGGCCAACGCATGAGCACCGCCAGCATCGCCGACAAGCGCCCCAGCACGCTGCGCGGCGCCAGCCTCCCGAAGTGGTCGCCCTGGGCCATCGCCGCCGGGTCCCTCGTCGTCGCGGCCGGCATCGGTCTCGCCGCCGGCCTGGACAGCAAGGTCCAGTGGGGCCTGATCGCCGCGCTCCTGTTCGTCCTCGGCACGTTCGGCATCGCCGCCCGCGTCGAGGGCCGCCGCCAGGCCAAGGACCGCGTCGCGACCTCCCTCGTCTGGGTCGCCTTCCTGCTCGCCGTCGTCCCGCTGGTCTCCCTGATCTGGGTGACCCTCGTCCGCGGCGTGAAGGTCCTCGACATCTACTTCCTGACCCACTCCATGGGCGTCGTCGCCGACTCCGAGCCGGGCGGCGGCATCTACGCCGCCATCATCGGCAGCCTGGAGCAGGTCGGCCTCGCCACCCTGATCGGCGCGCCGATCGGCATCCTCACCGCCGTCTACCTGGTGGAGTACGGGCGGGGCAGGCTCGCGCAGGCCGTCACGTTCTTCGTCGACGTGATGACCGGTATCCCGTCGATCGTCGCCGGTCTGTTCATCCTCAGCCTGATGCTGATCTTCGACATGCAGCCCTTCGGCTTCGCCGGTTCGCTGGCCCTGGCCATCCTGATGATGCCGGTCGTGGTCCGCTCCACCGAGGAGATGCTCAAGCTCGTACCGAACGAGCTGCGTGAGGCGTCGCTGGCGCTCGGTGTGCCGAAGTGGCGCACCATCCTGAAGGTGGTCCTGCCGACCTCGATCGGCGGCGTCATCACCGGCGTCATGCTCGCCGTCGCCCGTATCGCCGGTGAGACCGCTCCGGTGCTGCTGCTGGTGTTCGGCAACCCGTTCATCAACAACAACCCCTTCGAGGGTGCGCAGTCGTCGCTGCCGCTGTACATCTACCAGCAGTACTCGCAGAGCGCGGGTGCCAACGCGGCGTACGACCGCGCGTGGGCGGCGTCCCTCACGCTGATCGCCTTCGTGATGATCCTCAACATGGTGGCCCGGGGCATTGCCCGCTGGAAGGCTCCCAAGACCGGTCGCTAAGGCATCAATTAGCGGCTACCGCCGCGTGGCGGCCCCCTCAGCGACTGAAGAGTCTGGAAGTGAAGTAGTTATGTCCAAGCGAATCGACGTGAGCGGACTCACCGCGTACTACGGCTCCCACAAGGCGATCGAGGACATCTCGATGACGGTCGAGCCGCGCTCGGTGACGGCGTTCATCGGGCCGTCCGGCTGCGGGAAGTCGACGTTCCTGCGCACGCTGAACCGTATGCACGAGGTCACCTCGGGCGGCCGGGTCGAGGGCAAGGTGATGCTCGACGACGAGGACCTGTACGGGGCCGGGATCGACCCGGTGTCGGTGCGGCGCGAGGTCGGCATGGTGTTCCAGCGGCCGAACCCGTTCCCCACGATGTCGATCTTCGACAACGTGGCGGCGGGGCTGCGGCTGAACGGGAGTTACAAGAAGAGCGAGCTCGCCGACATCGTCGAGAAGTCGCTCAAGGGCGCGAACCTGTGGAACGAGGTCAAGGACCGGCTGAACAAGCCCGGTTCGGGGCTGTCCGGTGGTCAGCAGCAGCGGCTGTGCATAGCGCGGGCGATCGCGGTGGAGCCGAAGGTGCTGCTGATGGACGAGCCGTGCTCGGCGCTGGACCCGATCTCCACGCTGGCCATCGAGGACCTGATCGGTGAGCTGAAGGAGCGGTTCACGATCGTCATCGTGACGCACAACATGCAGCAGGCCGCGCGCGTGTCGGACCGTACCGCGTTCTTCAACCTCGCGGCGGTCGGGCAGCCGGGGAAGCTGATCGAGATTGACGACACGGAGCGGATCTTCTCCAACCCGTCGGTTCAGGCGACGGAGGACTACATCTCGGGGCGCTTCGGCTGAGCCGGGATTTCGATGACCCCTCGCGGTGCTGCATGGCGGTGCCACCGTGAGGATGCAAGGGCCCGCCCCCGGCTCCCGGGGGCGGGCCCATCGCCGTCCGGCGGTTCGCCGTCCCCCTGCCGGCTCCGCCGGGGACTCCGCTCCCGCAAGCCCCGCCCAAGCCTGCAGGGGTGCGGGGGACGGAGGTCCGCCCGGGTATGGGGCGGAGCTCGCAGGGGTGCGGGGGACGGAGGTCCGCCCGGGTATGGGGCGGAGCTCGCAGGGGTGCGGGGGAGTCCGCCCGGGTATGGGGCGGAGCCCCGCCAGGGGTGCAGGGGACGGAGTCCCCGCCGGGGTCTGGGGCGGAGCCCCAGGTGGGGGACTTCTCAGCCGACCGTCACGAGATCGGAAGAGCGGCGGGTA
>NZ_JBSFIK010000078.1:0-19959 GCF_053597535.1 Streptomyces sp. NPDC001348
CCGATGTTCCCCACGATCGCCTGGTGCTTCATCCTGGCCATGTCGCCGGCCATGATGATGTCCTTGTTGCCGGTGGTGGTGATGAAGATGTCGGCCTTGTCGACGACCTCGTCCAGGGTCGTGACCTGGTAGCCGTCCATCGCCGCCTGCAGCGCGCAGATCGGGTCGATCTCGGTGACGATCACCCGCGCACCCTGACCGCGCAGCGACTCCGCACAGCCCTTGCCGACATCGCCGTAACCGCACACGACCGCCGTCTTGCCGCCGATCAGGACATCCGTGGCCCGGTTGATCCCGTCCACCAGCGAGTGCCGGCAGCCGTACTTGTTGTCGAACTTCGACTTGGTCACCGCGTCGTTGACGTTGATCGCCGGGAACAGCAGCACACCGTCACGCTGCATCTCGTACAGACGGTGCACACCCGTCGTCGTCTCCTCCGTCACACCGCGGATCTCGGAGGCGAGCTGGGTCCACTTCTGCGAGCCGTTGGCGATGGTGCGGTGCAGGAGTTCAAGGATGACGCGGTGCTCGTCCGACTCCGCGGTGTCGACCGAGGGGACCTTGCCGTCCTTCTCGTACTCGACGCCCTTGTGGACGAGGAGGGTGGCGTCACCGCCGTCGTCCAGGATCATGTTCGGGCCGCCGGTGGGGCTGTCCGGCCAGGTCAGCGCCTGCTCCGTGCACCACCAGTACTCCTCGAGGGTCTCGCCCTTCCAGGCGAAGACCGGAACGCCCTGCGGGTTGTCGGGCGTGCCGCCCGGGCCGACGGCGATGGCGGCGGCCGCGTGGTCCTGCGTGGAGAAGATGTTGCAGGAGGCCCAGCGGACCCGGGCGCCGAGCGCTACCAACGTCTCGATCAGCACCGCCGTCTGCACGGTCATGTGCAGCGAACCGGTGATCCGGGCGCCGGCGAGGGGCTGAGCCTCGGCGTACTCCTTGCGGATCGCCATCAGGCCCGGCATCTCGTGCTCGGCGAGGGTGATCTCCTTGCGGCCGAACTCGGCCAGGGACAGGTCGGCGACCCTGAAGTCCTGCCGGTTGTCGACAGTCGTCATTGCGAGCTGCTCCTCGGGTTGGGGTCGAGGTGGATAGGGCTGGTCTGCGCGGCGGCGGACACACGGGTGCCCGAAAAAGAGGACACAGGCATGCCCACGTGCGCGCAGCGCAGTCCGTCGGAGGCCCTCTCTCCCTCGGTCGGTCCGCGGAGGACCGCCCGACCGCCATCAGCAGCGACGTCTGGCTCCGTCCCAAGCTACACCGGACGCGCCTGCCACCCCCAGCCCGCTCGCGAAGAGATCACGCCGATCACATGCTGTGAGGGCGTTGAGGACAGGGCGAGGATGTCGCGACGCCGCAGGTTTTTTCAGCCTGCGCGGGTGGGGCAGGATGCCGGGAGATCGGGAACGCCCGGTCGACGTGCGGGGCGTCCGGGACGGCGGCCCGTGCCAGGAGAGTTGGGAGAAAACGTGACCAGTCCGGCCGGCCCTCCCCCTACGGGCAGCGGCGATGGTGTGCCTCAGCGGCTGAAGCTACTCGCGGTGACCGCGTGCCCGACCGGCATCGCGCACACGTACATGGCTGCGGAGAAGCTCGCGCAGGCCGCCGAGAGCCGTGGCATCGACCTGAAGGTGGAGACCCAAGGGTCCATCGGTGCGGAGAACGTCATCGATGACAACGATGTCAGAGACGCCGACGGTGTCATCGTCGCCGCGGACAAGGATGTGGACCTGAGCCGTTTCGCGGGCAAGCGGGTCCTGACCGTCGGGGTCGCCGAGGGCATCCACCACCCCGAGCGGCTGATCGAGCGGGTAAAGACCGCGCCGGTGTACACGCCGGGCGGGACGCGGTCCGCGTCGTCCGCGTCGTCGGCGTCGGCGTCGGAGGGCGGCGGCGGCAAGGAGCGGAGCGCGGTGTACAAGGCGCTGATGAACGGCGTCTCGTACATGATCCCGTTCGTGGTCGTCGGCGGTCTGCTGATCGCGGTGTCGCTCGCGCTCGGCGGCGATGCGACGGCCAAGGGCTATGTGATCCCGGAGGGCACCTTCTGGGCGCACGTCAACGCGATCGGCGGCATCGGGTTCCAGCTCATGATCCCGGTCCTGTCCGGCTACATCGCGTACGCGATCGGCGACCGGCCCGCGCTGGTGCCGGGCATGATCGGTGGCTGGATAGCCAACACGGGGGCGCTGTACGACTCCAAGGCGGGTGCCGGCTTCATCGGGGCGATCGTCACCGGGTTCCTCGCCGGGTATCTGGTGCAGTGGATCAAGAAGGTCCGCGTCCCGAAGTTCGTCCAGCCGATCATGCCGATCATCGTCATACCGATCGTGGCGACGACGGCCCTGGGGCTGTTCTTCATCTATGTGATCGGCAAGCCGATCGCCTGGGTGTTCGAGCATCTGACCAGTTGGCTCAGCGGGATGACGGGCACCAGCGCGGTCCTGCTCGGCGCGATCCTGGGCCTGATGATCGCGTTCGACATGGGCGGACCGGTGAACAAGACCGCTTTCCTGTTCGGCGCGGGGCTCATCGCCACCGGCAACCAGACCGTCATGGGCATGTGCGCGGCCGCGATTCCGGTCATGCCGCTGGGGCAGGGGCTGGCCACACTGATCCGCAGGCGGCTGTACACCGATCAGGAACGGGAGACCGGCCTTGCCGCGCTGTTCATGGGTTGCTTCGGCATCTCCGAGGGAGCCATCCCGTTCGCCGCTGCCCGGCCGGCGCAGGTCATCCCGGCCAACATGCTGGGCGGTGCGGTGGCCGGTGCCGTCGCCGGGTTGGCCGGGGTGAAGGACGCGGTGCCGCACGGTGGGCCGATCGTGGCGGTGCTGGGCGCGGTGAGCGGCGTGCCGATGTTCTTCGTCGCGGTGGCGGTCGGCACGGCGGTCACCGCTCTGACGACCGTCACGCTGGTCGACCTGGGGGCGCGCAGGCGGCCCGCGGCCGTGGTCGCCGTCGGTACCGCTGCCGGGGCGGAACCCGCGTTGGCCGGGGCAGGGGTTGCGGCCGGGACTGCCGGAACGGTGGTCCCCGGGCAGACCGGCCCCGCCGAGCCCACTGATCGCGTCTCCACCGCTGAGGCCTCCGGAGCCACCGCAGCCACCGAGGCCACGGTCACGACGACCACGGCCACCGAGACAGCGCCCGCCACCGCCCTCTCCGGACACCTCACCGAGCGGACCGTCAAGGTCCGGCTCGAAGCCGTCGGCAAGGAGGACGCCATCCGGGAGATGGCAGCCCTGCTGGCCCGCAGCGGCAGGGTCGCCGACGTGGACGAGCTCGTGGCGACAGCGTTGCGGCGGGAGGAGCAGGGGACGACCGGGCTCGGGGAGGAGATCGCCGTCCCGCACGCGAAGACGGATGCGGTGACCGCGCCGGTCGTCGGCTTCGCGCGGTCGGCGGAGGGCGTCGAGTGGGGCTCGTTGGACGGTACGAAGGCCAGGCTGGTCTTCATGATCGCCGTACCGGAGGCCGCCGCCGGTGACGAGCATCTGCGGATTCTGGCGCTGCTGTCCCGGAAGCTGATGGACGCCGGCTTCCGGGAGCGGCTGACCGCGGCCGAGACGGAGAGCGCGGTGCTCGGCGTGCTGAGCGAGATCGGGTGACCGAAGGGCCCGCGCGCTCGGCGCGCGGGCCCGCACGGCCGGCTCGGCACCGGCTCCTCGGACGTGTGGAGCCGGATCAGTGCCCGACGGTGTGCGGGTTCGGGCCGCCGGGGGTCGCCTCCGGGTCGGGGCCCTTGGCCGCCTCGGCCTCGCTGTAGATGTCGGGCTCGAGGTAGATGACGCGGGCTATGGGGACGGCGGCGCGGATGCGGGACTCCGCGGCGTTGATGGCCTTGGCGACCTGGGCGGCCGTGTCGTCGTGCTGCACGGCGATCTTGGCGGCGATGAGCAGTTCCTCGGGGCCGAGGTGGAGTGTGCGCATGTGGATGACGCCGGTGACCGTGTCGCCGTCGACGATCGCGGTCTCGATCTTCTTGACCTCCTCGACGCCCGCGGCCTCGCCGAGCAGCAGCGACTTGGTCTCGGCGGCCAGGACGAGGGCGATGAGGACGAGCAGGACGCCGATGCAGACGGTGCCGATACCGTCCCAGACGCCGTCGCCGGTCAGCAGTGCCAGGCCGACGCCGCCGAGGGCGAGGACGAGACCGATGAGCGCGCCGAAGTCCTCCAGCAGCACGACCGGCAGCTCAGGCGCCTTGGCACGGCGGATGAACTGCGCCCAGGAGAGCTTGCCGCGCAGTTCGTTGGACTCCTTTATGGCCGTGCGGAAGGAGAAGCCCTCGGCGAGGGTCGCGAAGACCAGGACGCCCACCGGCCAGTACCAGTGCTCGATCTCGTGCGGGTGTCTGATCTTCTCGTAGCCCTCGTAGATGGCGAACATGCCGCCGACCGTGAAGAGGACGATCGAGACGAGGAAGGCGTAGATGTAGCGCTCGCGGCCGAAGCCGAAGGGGTGCTGCGGGGTCGCCTCGCGTTCGGCCTTCTTGCCGCCGATCAGCAGCAGGAACTGGTTGCCGGAGTCGGCGAGCGAGTGGACGCCCTCGGCGAGCATCGACGACGAGCCGCTGAACGCGAATGCCACGAACTTCGATGCCGCGATCGCGAGGTTGGCGCCGAGTGCCGCCACGATCGCCCTGGTGCCGCCTGACGCGCTCATGTGTCCGCGTTGTCCCTTCGCCTCGGTACGCACGTCGGTACGTACACCGTTCAGGCCTGGCGTCCGTCGCCTTTGCCCGTCCTTTGCCGGTGGGTCATTCTTGCAGCCCTGTGCGGCACCGGTGCCTCAGGTATCCACAGGCGCGGTCAGACAATCACCGTGGCGCGGAAGACGGTGCCCGTCCCGGACGCCTCGGCCTTCTCGCCCGCCGGTACGAAGACGGACTCGCCGGGCGCCAGATCCCACTCCCCCGCCCGTACCGAACCGGCCGTGCACAGCAGGATCTGCGGGGTCGGCAGGGTGAGGTCGTGGGTGGCCCCGCCCGCCGGGAGGACGTACCGGGACAGCCGGAACTCGTCGATCGGCGTCTCGTAGACCTCTTCGCCGTCCGGGGACGCCTCGGGGCGCAGCACACCGGGGTCGCTCGGTTCGAAGCGGACGACGCGCAGCAGTTCCGGCACGTCGACGTGCTTGGGGGTCAGGCCGCAGCGCAGGACGTTGTCGGAATTGGCCATGATCTCGACGCCGAGGCCGCTGAGGTAGGCGTGCGGGATGCCGGCGCCGAGGAAGAGGGCCTCGCCGGGCTGCAGACGTACGTGGTTGAGCAGCATGGCGGCGATGACGCCCGGGTCGCCCGGGTAGTGGTGGGCGAGGCCGGCGTAGGGCTCGTAGGCGCCGCCGAGGCGGGTGCAGGCGGCGGTGACGGCGGCGACCGTGCGGGACATCTCCGCGGGGTCGGCCGTCAGGACGGCGGTGAGGACCTCCCGCAGGGCGGCGTCCTCGGGGTGGGCGTGCAGCAGGTCGACGTACGGCTTGAGGGCGTCCACACCGAGCCCGTCGAGCAGGCCGGCGGCCGCCACCGGATCGCGGAAGCCGCACAGTCCGTCGAACTCGGTCAGCGCGCAGATCAGTTCGGGCTTGTGGTTGGCGTCCTTGTAGTTGCGGTGCGGGGCGTCGATCGGGACGCCGCGGTGCTCCTCGTCCGCGAACCCCTCCTTCGCCTGCCGCAGGTCGGGGTGCACCTGGAGGGAGAGCGGGGCACCGGCCGCGAGGAGCTTCAGGAGGAAGGGCAGTCGGGGACCGAACTTCGCCACGGCCTCGCTGCCCAGTTCCCCCTTGGGGTCCGCCTCGATGACGTCGACGAGCGTGCCGCGCGCGGTGCGCGAGGGTGCGCCCGGGTGGGCGCCCATCCACATCTCGGCCTGCGGCTCACCGGTCGGCTCGACACCGAGCAGTTCGGGGATGGCCGTGGTGGAACCCCAGGCGTAGGGGCGGATGGTGTTCTCGAGGCGGTCCATGTGTCTTCTCTGTCTCCGTGCGTGCGCGGCCGGTGCTGGTGCCGGGCGCGGGTCAGGCGGCCCGATGGAGCTAGTACCCCGGCATGCGACGTTCGCCCGTGAAGGAGCGGCGTCCGGTGCGTGCTCTGGGGGTCCCCCCGGCCGAAGACTGGGGGAGTGCCGGCCGGAAGTCCTCGTACTGGATGTACTTGGGCTTTCGGCCGGTGCGGCGAGTGGGGGTGCCCCCTCTGGGGGAGCGTGCCGGGCGTCGCGACGGGACGAACGTTGCCTGCCGGGGCACTAGGTCAGGCCCCCGAAGCGAGCGCCAGGTAAACGGCGGCGAAATCCGTGACGGCGATCAGTTCCGCGAGCGTCTCCAGTTCGGCGCCCTCTTCCGGCTCCAGCTCGCTGATGGGTGTGTCGTGGCTGAGGGCCAGGTCACGGGCGGCGGGGGCGGCGGTGAGGCCGCCCATCGGGCGGTCTCGGAGCAGCACCACGCGCGCGTGCAGCGCGGGCGGGTCCTCGACCCGGTCCCGGAAGAAGTCGTCGGGGTCGGCGCTGGCGGCGAGCGGTCCGGCCAGCAGGGCGCTGTGCGCGGCGAGCGCTTCGGGGAGTTCGGCGACCAGGGCGGGGCGGCCGGCCAGTTCGGCGAGTGCGGCGGCGAAGCGACGGCCCGCGGGTCCTGCCGAGGTGCCCTCGGTCCAGATCACGGGGAGTGCGTCGGCGAGCTCGGCGGCGAGGGTTTTCGCAGGGTTGCTGTAGGTCGCGATGGCCGGTCCGCAGCGTTCGGCGACCTGGTCGAGGCGGTCTGCGACCTTCTCCAGGGCGTCGGGCGGGGCGGTGAGCAGTCCGATGCGGTCCAGCACCGCGAGCAGCGGGGTGAGCAGCGCCCACAGGACGCCCGGGGAGGACGCCGCCAGGGGTTCGCCCTGGTCGTAGGGGGCGGTCGCCATCGGTACGAACAGCCCGTGGGCGCCGGCGACGGCTTCGGCGAGCGGGGTGCGGGCGGGGGCGACGGCGACGACCGTGCAGCCGCGGCGGTAGGCCTGTTCGGCGAGCAGGGACAGGCTCGGCTCGGTGCCGTCCGGTGTGGCGATCAGCAGCAGGTCCACGGAGCCGGCCCAGCCGGGGAGTTCCCAGCGCAGGGCGCCGGCCGCCGGGGCGACGCCGGTGGGGGCCAGGCGGATGACCGGGCTGCCGGGGCCGGCGAGCGTGCCGAGGAGGTCGGAGGCGTGGGTGGGGGCGGCACCCGGGCCGGCGATCAGGACGGAGCGGGGCCGTCCGTCCGGCTTGAGGTCTTGGATGCCCGCCTCGGTGGAGTGCCGGGCGGCGGTGCGGACCCGGGCGCCGGCCTCCGCGGCGCCGCGCAGCAGGCCCCTGCGGTCGGCGTCGGCGAGTCCCGCCGGGGAGTCGAGCAGCGATTCATCGAGCATGGGCGGCAGCCTCCGGTCACGGGGTCCTGTTCAGGGGCGGGGACACCGCTGGGTCACGCGGGGCGGCGGGCCTCGTCGACGAGGAGGACCGGGATGCCGTCGCGCACGGGGTACGCGAGGCCGCAGTCCTGACCGGTGCAGATCAGCTCGGTGTCCTGCTCCTCTAGGGGGGCGTGGCAGGCCGGGCAGGCGAGGATCTCCAGGAGGCCGGCTTCGAGCGGCATGGGGGTTCCCTTCGGGGGCTGATGGTGCCTGTGCGGATGTGCCTGGTCAGCGTACCGCCGGTGGGGGGTGGGGCGGCGGCTCCCGGGCCGTTGCCCGGTAGCCGCCCGATTCGGTCGGCCGAGAGGCGAGTTGTCGGCCGTGGACGTCGTGGCCGGATTGCGTGGCTACGGCGGAGCGTCGGCCGTGGCCGGAAGCCGACGGAGTCCCAGCGGTCACTCGTCAGCCGTCAGCCGTCAGCCCCTCAGCCGTCAGCCGTCAGCCGTCAGCCGTCAGCCGTCAGCCGTCAGCCGTCAGCCGTCAGCCGTCAGCCGCGGATGATGGCGAGCACCTCGTCCCGGACCTTCGACATCGTCGCCTCGTCGCGTGCCTCCGCGTTCAGGCGGAGCAGCGGCTCCGTGTTGGAGGGGCGGACGTTGAACCACCAGTCGGCGGCGGCGACGGTGAGGCCGTCGAGGTCGTCCAGGGTCACGTCGTCGCGGCGCTCGTACGCGGCGCGGACGGCGGCGAGGCGGGCCTTCTGGTCGACGACGGTGGAGTTGATCTCGCCGGAGCCGACGTAGCGGTCGTACTGCGAGACGAGGGCGGACAGGGGCCCCTCCTGGCCGCCGAGGGCCGCGAGGACGTGCAGGGCCGCCAGCATGCCGGTGTCGGCGTTCCAGAAGTCCTTGAAGTAGTAGTGGGCGGAGTGCTCGCCGCCGAAGATGGCTCCCTTGGCGGCCATCTCGGCCTTGATGAAGGAGTGGCCGACGCGGGTGCGGACCGGTGTGCCGCCGTTCTCCCGCACCACTTCGGCGACCGACCGGGAGGTGATCAGGTTGTGGATGACCGAGCCCTTGCCGCCGTTCCTGGCGAGCTCACGGGCGGCCACCAGGGCGGTGATCGCCGACGGGGACACCGGGTCGCCCTGCTCGTCGATCACGAAGCAGCGGTCGGCGTCGCCGTCGAAGGCGATGCCGATGTCGGCGCCCTCCTCACGCACCCGCTGCTGCAGGTCGACCAGGTTGGCGGGGTCGAGCGGGTTCGCCTCGTGGTTGGGGAAGGTGCCGTCGAGTTCGAAGTACATCGGGACGAGGGTGAGGGGGAGGCCGGTGAACACGGTGGGGACCGTGTGCCCGCCCATGCCGTTGCCCGCGTCGACGACGATCTTCAGGGGGCGGATGGAGGTCAGGTCGACGAGGGAGCGCAGGTGCGCCGCGTAGTCCTCCAGCGTGTCGCGCGAGGTGATGGCTCCCGGTGTCGCGACCGGCTCGGGGGCGCCGGATTCCAGCCATCGCTCGGCCAGCTCGCGGATCTCGGCGAGACCGGTGTCCTGGCCGACCGGGGCGGCGCCCGCGCGGCACATCTTGATGCCGTTGTACTGCGCCGGGTTGTGCGAGGCCGTGAACATCGCGCCCGGCAGGTCCAGCGCGCCCGAGGCGTAGTAGAGCTGGTCCGTCGAGCACAGCCCGATCTCGGTGACGTCGACGCCGCGTGCCGCGGCCCCGCGCGCGAAGGCACGGGACAGCCCGGGCGAGGACGGGCGCATGTCATGGCCCACGACGATCGCGTCCGCGCCGGTCACCTGGACGAAGGCGGTACCGAAGAGCTCGGCCAGCGACTCGTCCCACTGCTGCGGGACCACACCGCGTACGTCGTACGCCTTCACGATCTGCGAGAGATCAGCAGCCACGGCCCAACCTTCCTCGATGTCCTGTCGGTGGGCCCAAACTACCCGGCGCCGGTGGCCGCCCCGCGCACGGAAGCCGGGATGACCGCACGCCGTCATGGAGATGACCGCACGCCGTCATCGGACAGGGCGGCGCGGCCTCAGTTGTCGGGGGAACGCAGGACGCGCAGATGGCCGCGGCGGGCGACCTCCATCGGGTCCGCGGCGCGGATTCCGCCGCCGCCCGCCTGAGCCGCGCGTTCCTGGGGGCGGGCCGCCTCGCGCACGGCGTTGGCGAGTGCTTCCAGGTCGTCGCCGGTGGGCCGGGCGGGCGCGGAGCCGTCGAGGAGGCGTACGACCTCCCAGCCGCGCGGGGCGGTGAGGCGCTCGGAGTGCTCGGCGCACAGGTCGTAGCAGTGGGGTTCGGCGTAGGTGGCGAGCGGGCCGAGGACCGCGGTCGAGTCGGCGTAGACGTACGTCAGCGTCGCGACGGCGGGTCGGCCGCAGGCGGTGCGCGAACAGCGACGTACAGGGCTCACGACGTTGGACGGTACCGCACTCTTGAGCGGGCCGCGACGACTCTCCACGGGCTCACTCCACCGTGTCGTAGTGTGAAACGCCACACCCGGCTTCTCGAAGACGTCCTCCTGACCTGCATCGACAAGGCCGTCCGAGATCCCGCACCGTCTTGCGGGCGGTCATGACTCGGTACAAACACCGTCAATTGCCTTGAGTTCGACGGTCTTGTAGAGATACGGAAACGAGCCCAACCTTGGCCGGAATGGTCACCTGCCGACATGGCGCGGACGATGACCGGACAAGGCGACGGCCGACGCGTGGGGCCGGGCGTGCGGACGGCGCGGGGACTACCCTTCACCAGTGATGGACAACCGTGTACCGCCCCGTGCCGCCGCCCCCGGGCCTCGTCGCCGTGATCGCCACGGGCGGGGCATGCGCGGGCCGATCGCGCCGCCGCAAGTGCCGCTGGCGGCCAGCCGCGCCGATGTCTTCGCGGACCTGGTGCAGGACTCCGTGGAGCGTCTCGAGCGGCGGTGGCCCCAACTGGCGGAGATCGACTTCGTGGTGCTCGAGGTGCCGCGGCTGGACGGACGGGCCGGTGAAGGCTGGAGCGACGAGGCGGTGCCGCTGGGCGGGACCGTTCCCGCGCGGGACGGGCGGCGGGCGCGGGTCGTCGTCTACCGGCGGCCCGTGGAGATCCGGACCAAGGGACGGGACGAACGGGCCGCGCTGGTGCACGAGATCGTGGTGGAGCAGGTGGCGGAGTTGCTGGGGTTGACTCCCGAGACGGTTGATCCGCGGTACGGGGAGGACTGAGCGGGGGCCGGCCCGGGGCCGGGCCCCACGCCTACTTCTGCAGTATCGCCAGGTCCTGGTCGGCCTCGGGTACCGACACCATGCCCCGGTCGTCCGGCAGGGTCTGGACGGTGAGGCCGGGGACGCCGTCCTCGGTGGCCACGAGGGTGCGGGCGCCGTAGACGGGTCCGCCGGAGATCCGTTCCACGGTCAGCGCGTAGGTGCCCTTGAGGCCGTTCGGGACGGGCGCGGCGATGTCCTGGGTGGTGCCCGACTTGATCGTGTAGGTCTTCGAGACCGCCGTTCCGCCCTCGCTGCCCGCCGAGGCGGTGACCTTGACCTGGGCCGCGGCCGTGGGGGCCGTCAGGGAGAGCGTGCTTCCCTTGCCGCTGTTGTCGGCGGAGGTCGCGCGCGTGCCGACGGGACCGGTGGCGGGGATGAAGGCGGTTTCCTGCTTGGCTCCCTTTCCGCTCACGACCCGCAGTGCGGCGACCACCGGCACGGACTGGTCGGTGGGGGTGAGGACGAGGGAACCGGCCTGGCCCCGGGTGACGGCGCCGAGGTCGACCGCGGTCGTCATGCCCGACTTCACGTGCAGCGTCTCGTTCCCCGCGGGGGTGATCAGACCGTCGGAGGACGCGAGCCGCACCTTGAGGTCCGCGTCGGTGTCGCCGGGGGTGAAGGCGATCAGCCGGACGGACGTGGCGTCCTTCGGGATGCCGGGCAGGACCAGACGGTCCGCCGGGTCGGTGGAGGCGGCCAGCCAGTCGCCGCCCAGCTTGTCGTCCAGGGCCTGCACGGCCGCCCCGACCCGTCCGCTGCGGACGCTGACATGGACGGTCAGGTCGTTCTGCTTCTCGCCGGTGAGCGTGGACAGCAGGATCGGCTCACTGGCGTGCGGCTGGACGGTGATGCCGTCCGCCACCGTCGACTTGAGGGCGCCGTCCTTGCCGAAGAGCTCGATGTCGACGACGGCGGCGCTGTCGTCGGGGTTGGTGAGGTGCACGTAGTCGGTGCGGTCGGCGGCGGTGCTGGCCCCCGGGAACCAGAACTCCGTATCCGGGGCGGTGCAGTTGACGCCCTGCAGCCCGCGCCCGGTGCCCGCGGCCACCTCGGTGGTCTCCTGGACGGTCCAGCCGGGCGCGTACTTCCCCTCGGCCGTGCCGACCAGCGCGGGCTGGTCCGCCCCCGAGGTGTCGCCGGTGACCGGCGTGCCCGGTTCCTTGGGCGTCAGGACGGGCTTGGCGGTCTTCTCCCCGCTGTTGCCGTTCTTGCCGTTCTTGCCGTTCTTGCCGTTCTTGGTGTCCGCGTTCTTGCCGCCCTTGCCGGAGGTCGAACCGCCCGCGTCGTCCGCCGACTGCTCGGTGGCCGCCTGCAGTTCGGCCTTGCCGCCGCTCGACGCCCCCTTGGTGACCGGTGTGAACGACGTGTACGAGGTGTCGGCGATGTCGGAGATGCTGGGCGCCGGGCACAGCAGGCTGGTGCGCTCCACGGGCAGCCGGGCCGCCGCCGTGGCGGTGTCGGCGCCGGACGCGTCCGGTGTGCTGAGCGCGGCGAACCCGGTTATGGCGGCGAGCGCGGCCGTGCCGGCGATCAGGGACAGGGTGGTGCGGTTCACTGCTGGCTCCCGTCGGGGCGCTCACTGCCGGTGCCGTGGGGGTGGTGCTGCGTCGGGTCGTACGCCTGGTCGGGGTCGTACGCCGGGTCGTAGCCCTGCTGGTACGTCGGGTCGTAGGGCTCCTGACCGCCCGTGCCGCCGTACGCGTAGGGGTCGTACTGGCCGTTCTGGTACGGGTCGGCCTGGTACGCCTGCTGGTCGTACGCGCCCGGGTACTGCGCGGCGCCCTGGTAGTGGCCGGCGTCCTGGTAGTGGTCGGCGTCCTGGTAGTGGTCGGCGCCGTAAGTGCCGTACTCGGCGCCCGCGTAGGGGGCGGGATCCCCTTCCCAGGCCCGAGCGTCCTCGCCCGGGGGCACCCCGATGTCGTAGGACTGCTGGTGGGGTACGGCGACCGGCTCCTCGGGCGCCGAGGGCATGGCCTCCGGGTCTCCCGCGCCGGCCGCCTCGGCCTCCGCCTGGGCACGCAGGCGGCGGGCCCGGCGTCCCTCGCCCGCGGGGGCCTCGGCGGGTACGGGCTCCTCCTCGGGCAGGTCGTCGTCGACGTCGCGGCGGCGGCCGGGCAGTGCGAGGACGACCAGGACGACGGCGAGTGCGCCTTGGGCCCACAGCCAGGAGGTGTGGCCGATCGGGGCGTCGTAGGTGACGTCCAGTTTCCCGCCGGAGGAGGGGAGTTCGAAGCCCTGCGCCCAGCCGTCGACCGTGGTCCGGGTGAGGGGTTTGCCGTCCAGGGTGGCCGTCCAGCCCTCGGCGGTGGAGTCGGCCAGGCGCAGGACGCGGCCGTCGGAACCGGACGGGATCGTGGTGTGGATCTCGACGGGACCCGCGGCGACGGGCTGCGGGATGCCGGAGCCGGAGGCGGACACGATGGCGGCGCGGGAGACCTCCTGGTCGATGCGCCACAGCGCGCTGCCGCCCTGCTGGCTGAGCCGGGTCAGGCCGGGCGTGGCGTCCAGGACGCGGCTGACCTGGCGGGGCGCGCCCCTGTGCACCAGGACGTAGCGGACGGCGAACTTGCCGAGCTGGTCGGCCTGGTCGGCGCCGGAGCCGGCGACGAGGTTGGCGACGACCTTGTCGAGCCTGCCGTTCTCGCCGTCCGCGGCGGCGAGTTCGGCGTCGCCCATGCGCGCGCCGGAGCCGCGCACGAGGGAGTAGCGCACGTGGGCGGTGGAGTCGCTGTCGAGGACCAGGGTGCGGGCCTGGTCGCGGGTGCTGCTGTCCTCGGCGACGAACGCGGGCACCTGTACGGGATCACGCCGCTCCACGGGCCCGTCGGCGCCGCCGATCACCCAGCCGGCCGCGAGGAGCAGTGGCCCGGCGGCCGAGGCGAAGGCGATCAGCGCGGCGACCGGCTGGCGCCAGCCGAAGCTCTGCTCGGCCACGCGCGCGCGTGCCCCGTCGGCGCCGAGCACGGCGGCGGCGAGGAGGGCCAGGCCGTAGACGAGTGTGGCGGGGCCGGCCCAGGCGGACCTGTTGGACAGCACCGCGAAGACGAGGCCCACCAGGGCGGCCGCCCAGGCCGTCCGGATTCCCGCCTGCCGCTCGGAGCGCAGCAGCGCGGCCAGCGCGGCGAGGACGACGCCGATGAGCATCAGCCCGTGCACCGTGCCGGGGCCGCCCGGGCCGGCGCCGAGCAGGTCGAGGGCGGAGGCGGCCGAGGAGCCGTACTCCAGGCCCGCCTCCCGGAAGAAGCCGAAGGGCAGCAGGGTCAGCGACCAGGGTGCGAGGACCAGCAGCGGGGTGCCGAGCTGGGCGAGGAAGCGCAGCCCGTAGGCGACGATCTCGCCTCGGCGCACGGCCAGCACGCCGAGGCCCAGGACCAGCGCGATGGGCCACACGATCGGCGTGAACGCGGTGGTGATGGTCAGCAGCAGCGCGTACGCCCAGGTGGCACGCCAACTGCCACGCGCTTGCGAGGGGTTGGCCAGGCCGCCGGCGGCGATGCCCGCGCGGGCGATGAGCGGCAGCAGTACGGCGAGGACGGCGGTGCCGATGCGGCCGCCGGCGAGGGCGCCGGTGGCGGCGGGCAGGAAGGCGTAGGCGACGGCCGCCCAGGCGCGCAGCAGCCGGGAGGTGACGAGCGGGCGGGAGGCGAAGTACGCGGTGAACCCGGCCAGCGGCACCGAGAAGACCATGAGGACGGTGACGGCGAGGCCGGTCGAGCCGAGGAGCGCGGAGGCCAGCATCGCCACGAGGGCGAGGTAGGGCGGCGCGGACGGGGTGCCGCCGGCGCCGACGGGGTGCCAGGCGTCCAGGTAGCGCGACCACAGTTCGCCGGATCCGGCGGGAGCGGGCAGCAGGGCACCGCCCGCGAGCGCGCCGCCGCCGAGCAGGTTGCGGCAGGCCGCGAACGACACGAGCAGCAGCACCAGGAAGAGCACCGGGCCGGGCTTGCGGGCGATGCGTTTGAGACGGGCGAACTGCTCGATCTCCAGGAAGTCGGCGTCGTCGCCGCCGGGCCCGGACTCCACGGCGCCGCCGTGCCGTCCGGCTGAGGAGACCTCCGGGTCGGAGCCGCCGAAGAGGTTGCCCGCGACCTGTTCGACGGTGACACGCACCGTCGCGCCGGGCGGCGGGAACAGGGGCCGCAGTTCGCCCTTGTCGGCCTGCGGGCGGCCGCGACTGCGCCGCCCGGCGATGATCCGTTCGGGCCGCAGCAGGGTGCCCAGCAGACCGCGGATCTCGTCGACGGCCTGTCCGGGAACCTTGCCGACGAGGTAGGCGACGGTCCTCAGGAGCGTGCCGAGCACGAGTCGCAGCAGAACCCAGGGCAGCGTCGCGGTGCGGGTGTTGACGAGGAGGGTGTAGACGGCGCCGGCCTTGTCGACCTTGTGCGGGGAGGCGGTGGTGCGGCCCACGCAGTCGACGGTGCGGCGCTCGCGGGAGGCGGCCTCCGCGTGCCGTACGACGGCTTCCGGGGCGATGAGGACGCGGTGGCCGGCCGCGTGCGCCCGCCAGCACAGGTCGACGTCGTCGCGCATCAGGGGCAGCCGCTTGTCGAAGCCGCCGAGCTGCTCGAACACGTCGCGCCGGATCAGCATGCCGGCGGTGGACACCGACAGCACGGTCCGGACGTGGTCGTGCTGCCCCTGGTCCTGTTCCCGGCGGTCCAGGCCGGTCCAGCGGCGGCCGGAGTTGGCGATGCTGACGCCGACCTCGAGCAGTTGGCGGCGGTCGTACCAGCCGCGCAGCTTGGGGCCGACGACGGCCACGTCGTCGCGGCCCAGCTCCAGTTCGTTGTCCACCACCCGCAGCAGCTCGGCGAGCGCGTCGGGTTCGGGGGCGCAGTCGTCGTGCAGCAGCCAGAGCCACTGGACGGGCTCGCCGTGCGGAAGTTCCGGCAGGTCGTAGGCGTCGTCGCGCCAGCTGCGGGTGACCGGGTCCCAGCCGCTGGGACGCTTGAGGTACGGCAGCTCGTCCGGGGTGAGGACGGGCGCGGAGCGGGTCGCCTCCTCGACGGCCTGGCCGAAACCGGTGCGCCGGGCGAGGTGCAGCACGCGGTCGGCGCCGAGCGCCTCGGTGACCAGCTGCGCGGACGTGTCCGCGCTGCCGGTGTCGGCGGCCACGGCGCACTGAACGGGCCGCTCCTGGCCGAGCAGCCCGGCGAGCGCGTCGGGCAACCAGCGGGCGCCGTCGTGGGAGACGAGCACCGCGGTGACGACATGACGCGGGAACTCAGGCGCAGCGGCGTCTTGACGGGCTGCCTGGTGGCTGTGCACGGACATCGAGGTACGGGCCCCGGTTCGGTGGACTGCGGTGGACGCCCGTGCCCTGTGGGGGCGGCGAGGCGTCTCGGACGAGCGACCACACTATCGGCTGGGCATGACGGCGGCCCGCCGCCTGTGGACAACCCACTCGCGACGGGCCGTTCGCACCGTTTGCCGTCTTGTGCACCCATGTCGGCCGCGCTTGCGTCGACCGCACCCCTGTCGTTGCTCCCGGGCCGGACGGGCCGGGATCAGACCGCGGCCTTCTTCAGCCGGCGCCGCTCACGCTCGGACAGACCACCCCAGATGCCGAATCTCTCGTCGTTGGCGAGGGCGTACTCGAGGCACTCGGAGCGCACCTCGCAGGCGAGGCAGACCTTCTTGGCCTCTCTGGTGGAGCCGCCCTTCTCGGGGAAGAAGGACTCGGGGTCGGTCTGGGCGCACAGCGCGCGCTCCTGCCAGCCGAGTTCCTCGTCCGCGTCGTCGACCAGCAGTTGCTGCACCAGCTCGGTCATGTGCGCCCCTCGTCTGTCTTCACGTCCCCGTGGTCGTGGCCGTTAGCGGTTCCGGCTGAACGACACGAGTGAAATTACAAGTGTGCCGCTCCGGGGGAGTCAAGCCGAGATCTGCTATTGAGCCCGTTATTCACTCTGCGGAACCAAGGTCAAGCGGAAAGTGTTCAAATCGCCATAAACCTTGACGCGCAGAAGGGGCCCGGGAGGGCTTCCGACCCCGCACACAGACCTGTACGGAGAAGGACGCCCCGGAGTTCGATCGCGTTCCGACGAGGCTCGTGCGCCCGGATGGACGCCATGTGTCCCGCCAACCCGATGAGCAAACCTTTCATCCAAGGAACCAACCGGATGCGGTGAACCATGTCCCACATACCGGGCGTCGAGTTGACAGGCGAGGTGTGAACCGGTGTCCTTGTGGGCATGCTCGCGCACTTGGCACTCGTCACGACCCGCCCCGCCGGGTCCCACGGTGCTGCCCGTGCGCGCTGTTGTCGCTGTCACAGCTGTTGAGCCTCTTCCACCGCTCCGGCTGTCGCCGAGTCCGTCCCACGACTCGGCCGCGTTGCCCTTTCCCTGGCCCCACTCTTCCGCCGAGGACCACCGCAACCCCATGAACAGCGACAACGACCTCCAGATTGCCGGCGACATCCTCGAAGTCCCGCACCTGCTCCAGGCCCCGCGGGAGCACCCGGCCACCGTCGCCGAGTTCGTCGGCCTGGCCCGCGACATCGCCGCGGACCGCTCCCAGTGGGCGCCTCTCGTCCAGTACGACGCGACGAGCCGCTGGTACCACCGGCTGCGCACCGGCCCCGGCTACGAGGTGTGGCTGCTGTCCTGGGTGCCCGGGCAGGGCACCGGCCTGCACGACCACGGCCGCTCCTCCGGCGTGCTGACCGTCCTGGAGGGCACCCTGACCGAGCGGACCGAACGGGGCGCGCGCGTGTTGGGCGAGGGGGGCCAGCGGGTCTTCGCACCGGGGTACGCGCACGAGGTCGTCAACGACGCGCTGGAGCCGGCGGTCAGCCTCCACGTGTACTACCCGGGCCTGACGCAGATGCCGATGCTCCCCCCGTCCCGGCTTCGCTCGACCGGGGGGACCCCCGCTCACGCGCACTGCGAGGCACGGACCGGGCCGCGTCCGGTGACTGCCTGACACGATGTCGTACCCGCCTGCGAGACTTCTCCCATGCGCATTGTGGTTCTGGCAGGCGGCATCGGTGGTGCCCGGTTCCTGCGTGGTCTGAAGCGGGCCGTGCCGGACGCGGACGTGACGGTCATCGGCAACACCGGGGACGACATCCACCTCTTCGGGCTGAAGGTCTGCCCGGACCTCGACACGGTGATGTACACGCTCGGCGGCGGCATCAACGAGGAACAGGGCTGGGGACGGGCGGACGAGACGTTCCACCTGAAGGAGGAGCTCGCGGCGTACGGGGCCGGGCCCGGGTGGTTCGGGCTCGGCGACCGGGACTTCGCCACGCACATCGTGCGGACGCAGATGCTGGGCGCCGGGTATCCGCTGAGCGCGGTCACCGAGGCGCTGTGCGACCGCTGGAAGCCGGGGGTGCGGCTGATCCCGATGACCGACGACCGCGTGGAGACGCACGTGGCGGTCGAGGTGGACGGCGAGCGCAAGGCGGTCCATTTCCAGGAGTACTGGGTGCGACTGCGGGCCTCCGTCCCGGCGCAGGCGGTCGTACCGGTGGGCGCCGAGCAGTCCAAGCCGGCCCCCGGGGTGCTGGAGGCCGTCGCGGCGGCGGACGTCGTCCTCTTCCCGCCGTCCAACCCGGTCGTCTCCATCGGCACGATCCTCGCCGTGCCCGGCATCCGGGAGGCGATCGCCGACGCCGGGGTGCCGGTGGTGGGCCTGTCCCCCATCGTCGGGGACGCGCCCGTGCGCGGGATGGCCGACAAGGTGCTCGCGGCGGTCGGCGTCGAGTCCACGGCAGCGGCGGTGGCCGAGCACTACGGCTCGGGGCTGCTGGACGGCTGGCTGGTGGACACGGTGGACGCGGGCACGGTCGAGCGGGTCGAGGCCGCCGGCATCCGCTGCCGGGCCGTGCCGCTGATGATGACCGACGTCGACGCGGCCGCACGGATGGCCGGCGAGGCGCTGACGCTGGCGGAGGAGGTGCGGCGGGCATGAGCGACGCATCCGCGGACGGTTACCGCGTGTGGGCCGTCCCGGGCCTGCCCGAGGTCCGGTCCGGCGACGATCTCGCGAAGCTGATCGCCGGTGCCGAGCCCGGGCTGGCCGACGGGGACGTGCTGCTCGTCACCTCGAAGATCGTGTCGAAGGCCGAGGGCCGGGTCGTGGAGGCCGCCGACCGGGAAGCCGCGATCGAGGCCGAGACCGTGCGCGTGGTGGCGCGGCGCGGTCCGCTGCGGATCGTCGAGAACCGGCAGGGCCTGGTCATGGCGGCCGCCGGGGTCGACGCCTCGAACACACCGTCCGGCACGGTGCTGCTGCTGCCCGAGGACCCGGACGCCTCCGCGCGGGCCGTCCGGGACGGGCTGCGGGAAGCACTCGGCGTGAACGTGGGGGTGATCGTCACCGACACCTTCGGACGGCCGTGGCGCGCGGGTCTCACGGACGTCGCGATCGGCGCCGCGGGCGTGCGCGTGCTGGACGATCTGCGCGGAGGCACGGACGCGTACGGCAATCCGCTCTCCGCCACCGTCGTCGCCACGGCGGACGAGCTGGCCGCCGCCGGTGATCTGGTCAAGGGCAAGGCCGCCGGGCTGCCCGTCGCCGTGGTGCGCGGACTGCCGCACACCGTGGCCGACGACCATGGCGAAGGAGCGCGTGCCATGGTGCGCGTCGCGCGCGACGACATGTTCCGGCTGGGCACCTCCGAGGCGGTCCGGGAGGCGGTGACCCAGCGGCGTACGGTACGGGCCTTCACGGACGAGCCGGTCGATCCGGGCTCCGTACGCAGGGCGGTGGCCGCGGCGGTGACCGCGCCGGCGCCGCACCACACGACACCGTGGCGGTTCGTGCTGCTGGAGTCGGAGACCACGCGCACCCGGCTGCTCGACGCCATGCGGGACGCCTGGATCGCCGACCTGCGACGGGACGGCAGGACGGAGGAGTCCATCGCCAAGCGGGTGCGGCGCGGCGACGTGCTGCGGGGCGCCCCCTACCTCGTCGTGCCCTGCCTCGTCATGGACGGCTCGCACACCTACGGGGACCCGCGACGGGACGGCGCCGAACGGGAGATGTTCGTCGTCGCCACCGGGGCCGGCGTGCAGAACTTCCTGGTGGCCCTGGCCGGGGAGCGGCTGGGGTCGGCCTGGGTGTCCTCGACGATGTTCTGCCGGGACGTGGTGCGCGAGGTGCTGGACCTGCCGGAGAACTGGGACCCGATGGGGGCGGTCGCGGTCGGGCATCCGGCCGAGGAGCCGAGGCCGCGGCCGGAGCGGGAGGCGGGGGCGTTCATCGAGGTGCGCTGACCGGCCCGCAGGACCACTTAGGGGTCCTTGCACTATGAGCGCCCGATGAGGTCGCGTGGTCTGGTGCCGTGCATCGCAAGGCGCCGGAGAGCCCTCGATGGGGGTCCCCC
>NZ_JBSFIK010000079.1:0-18157 GCF_053597535.1 Streptomyces sp. NPDC001348
ATCGTCGACGTCGAGACCAAGCAGGCCATGCGTCCGCGTGACGCCATGGCCTCCGCCGGCAAGACCCTGGTCGAGCTGTTCGGTCTCGCCCGCGAACTCAACATCGACGCCGAGGGCATCGACATGGGTCCGTCCCCCACGGACGCCGCCCTCGCCGCTGATCTGGCGCTGCCGATCGAGGAGCTGGAGCTCACGGTCCGTTCGTACAACTGCCTGAAGCGTGAAGGCGTCCATTCCGTGGGTGAGCTCCTGGCGCGCTCCGAGGCCGACCTGCTCGACATCCGCAACTTCGGTGCGAAGTCGATCGACGAGGTCAAGGCGAAGCTGGCCGGCCTGGGTCTGGGCCTCAAGGACAGCCCGCCCGGATTCGACCCGACCGCCGCCGCCTTCGACGCGGATGACAACGCGGACGCCGGGTTCGTGGAGACCGAACAGTACTGAAGGCTGCGCCGGGTTGCGGGGGAGCCGGGATGGCAGAGCGGTCGGCGATGAACACCGGCCGACCGCACCCGGCTCCCCGATGGTGCGTCCTGTTCGGCCTGCCGGATTGACTCCAGCGCAGGTGGTATCCGCGCTGGTGTCGGACCAGGTCGGCGAAGGCGCGGGCGAGGGCGCAGGCCAGGATGTGTCCGGGCAGGCGAGCCGGACCTGAAGGAGGCGCTCGTACTCGATGAAGGAGCGGCCGCTGGAGCACACCGTCTTCCCCTACGTCTTCCTGGACGCACCTACTGCAAGGCGAGGGTGAATCACCGGATCGTCTCCCAGGCCGTGGTCATCGCTACCGGGATCTCCGCCACCGGTCACCGCGAGATCCTCGGGCTGATGGTCGGCGACAGCGAGTCGAAGCCGTTCTGGACGAAGTTCCTGCGCTCGCTGCGGGCCCGCGGCCTGGAGAACGTCCAGCCGGCGATCTCCGACAGCCACAGCGGTCTGGTGGCCGCGATCCGCACCGTTTTCCTCGGCGCGGCCTGGCGAAGGTGCCGGGTTCACTTCGTCCGGGACGTGTTCTCGGTGATCGAGAGGGGCTCTGGTGAGATGGTCGCCGCGACCATCCGCACCATCTTCGCGCAGACCACCGGTGAGCAGGTGCGCACCCAGCCGAACGTGGTCGCCGACATGCTCGGACGGCAGTTCCCGCAGGTCGAGACGATGTTGCTGGATGCGGCAACGGACATCACCGCGTTCGCCGACTTCCCGCCGGCGCACTGGAAGAAGATCTGGTCGACCAATCCGCTGGAGCGGCTGAACCGGGAGATCAAACGGCGGGCCGACGTCGTCCAGGTCTTTCCCAACCCCGCCGCCCTGGACCGGCTCGCCGCCGCGGTACTGGCCGAACTCCACGACGAGTGGCAGGTCTTCGACCGCCGCTACTTCTCCGAAGCCTCCATGGCCGAGCTCTTCACCACCAAGCCGGCCGAACCCGAACCCGAGATCACCCCACAACCGGAACCGAAACAGCTGCCGTGACTACACCACCCCGGGGGACATGACCGCCCCGGGGCCGGACGTCTGAATCTCTGACTCCTCCGGCCGGGTCTCCAGCGAGTTGAGTCCGATGTCGATGAGTCGGGCCGCGCGTTGGACGTCGGCGCTCACGGCGTCGTGCAGTTCTTCGAAGGTCTGGGTGCGGTTCAGGTGCTTGCGCAGCGCCCGGAACTGGATGGACCACAGAGCGAGCAGGGCGGTTGCGGCGATCTGCGATTCGGGGTCGTCCGAGTCCATCCCGGTTCGCTGGGCCAAGACTTCGGCGGCTACGGCGACTTGCTTGTCGGCGGTGTCGCGCTGATAGGCCCGCAGGGACGGAGTGGATCCCATCAGCATGCCGAAGCGCAAAAGCATGGCCTTGGCCTCGGTCGGGTCGCTCTGAGCGCTCAGCCATGACGTGATGTTGGCCAGCTCGCTGGAGAGGATCTTCAACGCCGCGTCGACCGGCGACAGGTCTGGATCGGCCAGGACGGCCCTCAACGAGGCCATTGTGACCTCGCCCAGATCGAGGACGAGGGATTCCTTGGTCGGGAAGTAGTTGAACACCGTTTTCTCCGACACCCCGCAGGCTTCTGCGATCTCGGCGACCCGTACCGCGTCGAAGCCCCGCTCCATGAACATCTCGGTGGCTGTGTCGGACAGCTGCCGTCGAAGAAGCCGTTTCTTACGCTCCCGCAGCCCCTCGACGGCGGGTACCTCGTCGTGCGGGCGCAGGGCCGTCCAATCCACGGTGCGCATCGTCATCACCGAAGCATAATCCAGTCCCTGAATATCTTCTGTTACTGTAAGTTTACAGTCGCAGAAAATACACGCCGGCCCTGCTGCATGCGAGAGGAGCTCTCCATGAGCGCCATCCACATCGTCCGCAACTACCCACATCCGCCGGAGAAGGTCTGGAGCGCGGTCACCGATCCGGAGCTGATTCCGCTGTGGACGGCCACCGGCGCCGGCGCTCGGCCAGAGGGCTTCGCCACCACGGTCGGCACCAGGTTCAAGTTCATCGCGAAGCCCAAGCCGGGCTGGAGCGGCGTCGTACTGTGCGAGGTGCTGGAGGTACGCGAGCCTTCGCTGCTGCGCTACTCGTGGCAGGACGAAAGCGGTGGCGAGGTGACCGAGGTCGCCTACCGACTCACACCGCACGGCAGCGGAACTCGCTTCACCTACGACCACACCGGCTTCACCGGGGCCGGAGGCTACTTCATGGCCAAGATCCTTGGCGCCGTCCGCACCAAGATGCTCACCAAGGGTCTGCCTGCGGTGCTGAACGGCCTCGACGACCAAGGCAACCTGTGCCCGGAAAGCCTCCTGGGCCCCAAGCGGCCCTGAGCAGGCGCGACAACCCGCTGAACATCGACCTTTCCCCACCTCGCCGTTCGTCGGCGCCCGCTCGATGGCCGGGGCCTCGGGACACCTCCCGTGCCCCGGACATCGTCATCCTCAGAACCGGAAAGACCCGCATGGTCCACCGCAAGGCACCCCTGACCGAGACTGGCCGCCTGCGCCTGGCCCAGTGCGTGGTCGACGATCAATGGCCACTCCGTCGCGCCGCTGAACGCTTCCAAGTCTCGCCCACCACAGCGGAACGGTGGGCGGACCGATACCGCGAGAGTGGCCCTGACGGGATGGCGGACCGCTCCCGCCACCCTCACTCCAGCCTGCGTCGCACACCGGCCCGGGAGGAGAGGTCAGTGAACAGCGCCCGGACGGCGGTCAGTCTCAACCAACGGATCTGCCGACTTTCTCTTTCGCACGCCCGGCGGGGCGGAGGATGGCAGCGATGACGAGTCGCATGGGTCACAGCAGCTCGCGGGCCGCGCTGATCTCTGAGCACATGACCAGTGATCGTGACCGGGCCATCGCCGACCGGCTCGGCGCCATGACCCGTGGCGGTGGGGCAGCGGCCTCGGGCTCCTCCGAGACGTACCCCGCAGGCTCGTAGTGGCACGCGTGTGGTGCGGTGCCTGAAACGGCTGAGGGCCAGCCTGGTAGGAAACCCCTCCTGAGTCGGCCCTTCTGTCTGTGCCCCCGGCAGGATTCGAACCTGCGACACCCGCTTCAGGAGTTTTCCTCGAGCGGGGCTGTGAGCTGCGGAAACGTCGGTCGGAGTGCGTCTGGCCTGGGAAAACACCACTCCGTATTTCTCCAGTGTTCACGGGGCTTCCCGACCTCATGTGTGCTGGATCCGTTCCGTCGGGGGCGGGGCGAGAGGGCGGGCGATCTTGCAGACGTCGGTGAGTGTGGCGCCGGGGTAAGCGTGGGAGCTGCGGGGCGGAGTCCCGTCGTCGCACCGGCCCTGCAGACGGGTGGTCATCATGACCAGCTCGGGTACTCCACCTGTTCGCCGGCGTCTGCGCAGTGGCGCACGGATGTGCGGTACCTGCCGCCGTGAAACGGTGACGGACGGCGCGGACGAAAGGTCAGCCGCGCCACTCCACCATGAGCAGCGTCGCGTCGTCGCTGGTCTGTCCGCCCCGCGCCTGTTTGAGCGTGTGGGACAGGGAGCGCGTCACCGCCCGGATGCCGCGGCCGGTCCTCTCCAGGTGGTTCACACAGTCGATCAGCTGGTCCTCCCCGAACTCCTCCCCGCCGCTCTTGTGTTCCTCGACCACTCCGTCGGTGAAGCAGAGGACTCGATCCCTGGGCACCAGCCCCAGTTCGCTCACCCGAGGCTCCGAACCGCCCAGGCCGACGGGAAGGGTCGTCGGGGCGACCAGACGCTGTGCGACGCGGTGGTCGCGGACGAGGATCGGCGGCGGGTGTCCGGCGTTGACCCATTGCACCCGTCCCGTCGTTGTGTCCAGCTGCAGCATCTGCGCGGTGACGAACTGCTCGGGACCGAACTGCTCGGCCACGGCGCGGTCCATGAACGCGTAGATCTCCGACAGTCCGATGCCGGCGCGGCGGGCGTGGCGGTAGGCGCCGATGGCCACGGTGGCCATCGTGGCCGCGTCCAGTCCGTGCCCCATCGCGTCGATCATGACCACGTGGAGGACGTCGCCGTTCAGCGCGTAGTCGAAGCTGTCGCCGCCCACGTCGTAGGCGGGTTCCAGGATCCCGGCGACGGCGACCCGGGGCATGATCATGGCCAGCGGTGGCAGCAGGGACCACTGGATCTCCGCGGCGACGCTCATCCCCTCATCGCGTCGGACGTCGAAGAACAGGTCGGAATAGCCGTGCTTGGTCACCAGAAGGTCGGCCACCAGGCCGGAGATCCTGAGCAGCAGGCGGCGGTCGTCGTCATCGACGCTGTCCAGCGTCACCGCCATGACCCCCACCTGGTCACCGCCGTCCAGCAGGGGCAGATGGACCCGGACGCCGTCCTCCTGGGGCACCTCGACAGGGACGGCGTCGAGAAAGCAGCGGCCCGCCTCGGAGTCGTCGATCAGCTGGGGTTCCCCGCGGGTGAGTCCCTCACCGGGCAGCGGTACGAGCACCAACTGGCCGTAGTCCTGCAACAGCACCTGCGGACGGCGGCCACCGAGCCGCTCTATCACGTCGGCGACCAGGGGCCCGATGAGATGGGGCGGGAGTTCGTGCGCGCTGTCCAGGATCTTTCCGAGGAGCGCTTCCCCGAAGCTTTCGGATCGGTCCGGGCGCCGTCCTGCCGCCATCCCCTCACCTTCCGCGGTCACGCTTCGGGAGGGGGCGGGCCGGGATGACAACGGATCTGTCGGTGCCATGGCTCCATCATGCGGTCGTGAATGCCCGGCCCGCCGGTCGAGCGAAGCCGGCCGGGCTGCTCACCTGGGTCCGGCTCCTCCTTCCGACTCCCATGCGTCCTGTCCGTCGAGGCGGCTCTCGGCGAGTGCCAGCAGGCGCGCAGCCGACAGTCGGTTCGCGGGGTCGGCAGCAGCGGTCAGCAGCCGGGTGGCCACTCGGGCCGACTCGTCCGGGGGGATCACCAGCAGTTCCCAGCGCCCCACGGTGCCGCAGCCCACGGTGATGACATGCGCCTCGGCGGCGGAATCGGTCAGCACCACCTCGATCACGTGGCCGGGTGCCATCACCTCCTGCGGGGCATCGGGCCAAGCGGCCGTCCCCACGGTCACGCGGGTGATGGTGCCGATGCCCGGATCCAAGGAGCCGACCAGTACGGGCAGCTCCAGTTCCAGTGCGTCGCAGCGCGGCCACCATGCGCCGTCCAGCGGGCCATGACTGACGTCCGGCGTGAGGCGTAGCCGGGGCAAGGGCATGCGGTAGGAGTGTTCGTCACCTGGTGCCGTAGCCTCGGCGGGCTTTGTGACGGCGTTCATCGTGCGATCCCGTTCCGGGCGTGCGGTTTCCGGCTGCCCGTGTCGTGTCACTCGCCGGGAACGGCGCCGCTGTCATTGTGCGCCCGGAAGTTCTCGGTATGTCTCACATTACTCCCGGCTGTGGCAGGCGGTGTGGCGCGCAGCCATCGCATTGCCGCATCACCGGCGTGCCAAGGGCTGTCCTTCGGCGGAGAAGGTCAGCACGCAGGGGGCGACGGCGCCGTGCAGCCCCACGACCTCACCCATGTTCTGCCAGCCCCAGGACGAGAAGGCGGCTTGTCCTGCCTGGTCGGCAGGATGCAGCAGGATGACCCCGAGGGAGCAGTGCAGGTCTGTGAGCAGACGCTGTTGCAGCCGGCGGGCGATGTCGCGGTGCTGTGCGTGCGGATGGGCCACGACCTGGGTGAGGACGACGAACCGTGCCCGTGAAGTGAGCCGCTGGATGATTTCCTGGAGCGTTCCGCCGCCCTGCCGGCCGTCGGAGCCGTCAGAGCCCGCCGGAAAACCGAAGGCGCAACCGACCAGCACCGTCGTCTCGGCGACCAGCAGGGCGAAGCCGGGGCGCTGGGTGGTGACCGCCAAGCGGTGCAGGAAGTCTCCGCGATCGTGGTACGCCTCGCCGCCGGTGCCCGCGACGGACTCCGCAGCCAGGTCGGCGATGTCCTCGCGCATGTCCTCTGCCTGCCGGCGGGTCAGCCGGCGAAGGCGGATCCCGTCCCTGAGGACCGGCTGGTCCGGCCGGCGAACGGGGTCCTCGGGCGCCCGCGTCGCCGTACTCATGAGGTCGCCGGACGCTGCGGGCGGCACGGGACTCGCCGGGTCCGTAAGGAGCAGCGAAGTCGATCCGGTGACATCCAGGAGCCGTGCGATCTGCGCGCACGGATGGTGCAGCCGCAGGCGGGCGTGGACCCGGCCGGCGCGCCGTGCTGCCGACAGGAGGATGTCCAAGCCCCTGGCGTCGCAGGAGCCGACCGTGGTCAGGTCGATGTCGATCTCGGTGACGCCGTCCAGCAGACACTGCTCCACTGCGGCCCGCAGCAGCGGCGTCGTGGCCGGCCCGATGTCGCCGGCAAGCGTGACGAGCGTTCGCTCTCCTCGGTTCCGCCGATGGATGTCCAGCCGGGAAAGGGCCATCACGTCTCTCCTCGGCGGGGCTGCGAACCTGCGCGGGCGCTCAGCGCGGTTCCTGCCGTGATGAGCTTGCGTTGAGTTGCTTCGACCGCGGCGGACATGGTGCCGACCCGTCTCCGTGCCGACCACGGGGGCGGCCCGGATTCACTCGTCTCTCGCCGAGGGCGACCCGGCGTGGGGGCCGGAGTGCGGGATGCCCTGGGTACTTCAACCGTACGTCGGCCGCAACCGGAAGCGGCTGCGTCGAGGACGCGCCCCTCACAGCCGAGGGCCGACGGGGTAAGGGCATGGGCGCCACCCCGCCCTGTCGCGACAGGCGCCACCGGATGCGCGGCGGCTGCGGACAGAGCCCTGGCCGCCGCGCAGACCCCCTGTGCGAAGCACAGCGCTGCCGCCCGCGATCGAAGCCGGACGGCAGTGCGGGTGGACGAATTGAATGCCAGCTCACTTCCGAACCCGCACGCGACGCGACCTCCGCTCACCGGGTCTCCGAACCCCTCCGAGCGAAACATCCCACGCCAGGAGGATGTGGTCTCTGGTTGGCGCGGGTCTGGATCGAGGACCGCATAGGGCACGCGGCGTACGCGCGTGCCGCAGCTGGTGTCAAGCGGGCGGGCCGTACGCCACCCGGTCGTTACCGAGTCCGCTGGTACGACCCCGAGGGCAAGCCGAAGATGAAGACCTTCGCCCGCAAGGTCGACGCCGAGGCGGAGCGGACGAGGATGGCGTCCCGTCTCAACGACGGCTCCTACCGTGATCCGGCCGCCGCCCGGGTGAAGTTCGCAGAGGTGGCGGAGTCCTGGCTGGCCGCCCAGATCCATCTCAAGCGTTCGACCCGGGGCCGCTGTCGCGGTGTTCTCGACGTCCACGTGATCCCCAAGTGGGGCACCACCCCACTGGACCGCATCCACTTCGAGGACATCGCCGAGTGGCTCGCGGACCTGCTGCCGCGTGATGTGTGCCTAACCTGTGCCGGAGCGCCGTAAGCGAAGGGGCACCCAGCCGTGCTGATGCGGTGGGGTGCCCCTTGCGTCGTTCTCGGGTCAGGTCAGTCGCGGCCGACGGCCTTCCTCCCAGGCCCGGTCGATCGCAGCAGCGGCCGCATTCTCAGCCAGCCGCTCGATCTCCTCGGGTACCTCGCGCTCGTCGAGGACGAAGAGCCTTCCGCCGACGAGGTGAGTGGTCGCCTTGCAGCCGAGACGTCGTCCCGCCTCCCTGGCAGCACGTCGGACGTCGTTCTTGCTGGTCAGCGCGGCAGAGTCTTCCGGCTTCTTCCGGTCCTTCCCTGTGTCCACTCGGCCTTCCGTTCCCATGACGTTCCCATGAGGGCCTCCAGAGGCCCCTGGGAAACGGGGCGGGGGAGTCGGCTGAGGCCCCAGCTGGGGTCGCCGAAGCGGTGAGCACCGCAGACCCCTTGGGGGCGACAAGGCCCCCCGCCCCTGCCACTTGGGGTCGGGGGCCCCGTACTGTCTGTGCGGGCCGTAGATGGCCGGTGGGCACAGGCTATCTGCGGCGTTGATGGCAGCAATCTGGCAGGGCTGCCCGCCGCACGAGGAAAAGCCCTACCTGAACCACCACTGCTTGTCTCCACGTCACTGCTGTGCGGTCCGATACATTGACGATGCATCGGTGGTCGGCTGGAGCACGGTCTCGACCAATGCGTCTTCGCGCAGTTCGACGGGGTATCCCGGCTGGCCCACCATGTCGGCGAAGGCCCTGCGGCTGGGGTAGGAGACGATCGCCACCGCATCCCATCCTTGTGCGGAGTCGCCCACGAGCGGCGTGCTCCCCAGGCCGTAGTAGAGGATCTTCACACCAGCGGCTTCGGCGAAAGGCTGGGCGTGCCGCAGATAGTCGGCGTACGTCTCGGCACCGCCCTCGCTGAACCGGAGCAGATTGAGCATCACCACGGGCGCTTCAGGGTCCTCCGCCACGAACCGCTCGATACCCTCAACGCTTGGATCAAGGTTCATCGCCGGGCTCCTCTCACTTGCACTTCACTAGATCACCCATGCAGGGAGTGAGCAATTCGTCACTGTCTGCCGCTCAGTGGTTTCACCGGCGGTGGAACGGCGCTCCGTGGGCGCAATGCGGAGGCGTGTTGTTGCCGCTCAAGTCGAAGTCGGCGCAGGTGAGGAACAGGTAATTGAACTTGCCGAGCAGGAAGGCCAGGACGCCGACGGCGATGGTGACACGGGCTGCTCCCAACCGGTGAAAGAGAGGGAGTTCTGCGTAGTCGGGGACCAGGATCTTCGACAACAGCCAGGCCGGCATCGGAGCACCCACCACGGTGAGGACTACCTCGAAGTAGTGGAGGTAGGGGGGACCGTGGGTCGTCGGGGTCAGGATGGCCAGTAGGACCCAGACCGAGGGCAGCGCCAGAGCGAGCCAGCCTCCCATGGGGACCGCACCCCGCCTGTGCAGAATCACCCCTGAGAGAAGTACTGCGGTGGCTACGGCTCAGAGACCGAGTACGGCATCGAAGAAGACGGCGTTGTATGCGCCCAGGGTGAAAGCGGGCCACCAGACGGCGAGGCCTCCACCCGTTGACGCGGCCGCCACAGCGCGCAGTGTCGGGTCCAGGTCGGGCAGGCTGCGCTTCGGCTTCGCGCTGGAATCGCATGGTGGGTCATCGGCCATGTTCGGCTTACCGTCCGAGGCGAGAGAGTGACGGAACCGCTGCCGTGTGCAGCGAACGGCGTCAGGAGTGTCAGAGCAGGACCAGTGCGGCGACCATGGCCAGACCAGTGACGGCGGCGGTCGCCATGACCGCGCCCGACTGCGTCGGGGCGAACACTCCGCAGTCCAGCTGTCGGCCGACGGACCGGTAGCGCGTGGCGCCGTAGAGGGTGACCAGCAGGCCGCTGAAGACGAGGATTGCGCCTGAGGCCACGGCGTGAGCGCCCCTGTGCGGGGCGAACTTGGCGATGGCCACACCCAGGCCGGCCACGGCGATGCCCGTACGCAGCCACGCCAGGTACGTCCGCTCATTGGCGAGGTGGTCCCGAGCGCGGCTGCCGGTGTTCGGTGTGGCGTCACGCGGAATGTCCCGGTCCATTCAGCCTCCCTCAGCGCGTCCGCCTGTCTGTCGACCGTTCTCAGCCTGCCGGGTCCACGCCCTGCGGGCGCGTCCTCTCGCCTGGACGGGTGACGGGGAGACTGCGCAGAAGGTGGTCTCCGACCTGGGGATACCGGCTGGTTCTCCGATGGCCGGTGTGCTGCTCACTGGCTAGCATTGGGAAGGAGTGGTAAGGCGCCAGCCGGGCGGAAGGGCCTCGTCAAGGGACGGCATGGTGCTCGGTCGTTTCTGCGCGACTCGAATCGTTGAAGTCAACTCAATCGGTGTGTAGGGCACTTGCCCTTCGGTAGTCGACGCCGGTCGTGAAGAGGCGGTACTCGCTGTGTTCCGCCTTCAGCCCGTGGCGCCGGAATTCATGCCCCTCTGGGGGTGGTCACCGAAACTCGCGCTGTCCAGAGGATACGAGCGTGCCGGAGGCAGGCGCCGTATGGCCGTATGTCCGCGACCGGCATGGACGGAGGATCAGGCAGATGACGGCGAAAGAGTACAAGCCGGGGACCTCCTTCCCCGGCGTGATCGGCCGCACGGCCGACGAGTCGACTCCCGCGTGGCCGCAGCCGGTCAGGGCAGTTCCGGGAACACCGAACGTCGTGTTCATCACGCTCGACGACACCGGATACGGCCAACTCGGCTGTTACGGCGGCCCGATCGCCACACCGAACATCGACTCCCTGGCCGCGAACGGGCTGCTGTACAACAACATGCACACGACAGCTCTGTGCTCTCCGTCGCGTTCTTGCATCATCACCGGGCGGAACCATCACGCCAACGCCATGGCCCTGGTCACCGAGTTCTCCACCGGATATCCCGGCTACAACGGCCGTATCCCGTTCGAGAACGGGTTCATCTCCGAGACGCTCGTGGGGCAGGGATACAACAGCTATGCGATCGGCAAGTGGCACCTGGTTCCTTCGGAGTTCGAATCGGCCGCCGGTCCGTACGACCGGTGGCCGCTGGGCCGGGGCTTCGACCGGTTCTACGGTTTCCTCGGCGGTGACGCCAGCCAGTGGTACCCGGATCTGGTCTACGACAACCACCAGATTGAGCCCCCCGCCACGCCGGAGCAGGGGTACCACCTGACACCGGATCTGGCGGACAGGGCGATCTCCTTCATCGCCGACGCCAAGCAGGTCGCCCCGGACAAGCCGTTCTTCCTGTACTTCTGCACCGGAGCCACGCACGCGCCGCACCATGTGCCCAAGGAGTGGGCGGACCGCTACCGGGGCCAGTTCGACGACGGCTGGGACGCCTACCGCGAGGCCACCTTCGACCGGCAGAAGCGACTGGGGGTCGCGCCGTCCGATGCCCGGCTGTCCCGCCATGACCCGGACGTGCCGGAGTGGGGCTCGCTGTCGTCCGACGCCCGCCGTCTCGCCGCGCGGATGATGGAGGTCTACGCCGGGTTCCTGAGTCACACCGACCACCACATCGGACGGCTGCTGGACTTCCTCAAGGAGACCGGTGAGTTCGACAACACCCTGATCATGCTGGTCTCCGACAACGGCGCCAGCGCCGAGGGCGGCGTCACCGGGACGACGAACGAGTCGCAGTTCTTCAACAACGCCCCCGAACCTATCGAGGACAGCCTCCGGGCCATCGACGAGATCGGCGGACCGAACACCTTCAACCACTACCCCTGGGGCTGGACCTGGGCCGGCAACACCCCCTTCCGCAGGTGGAAGCGCGAGACCTACCGGGGCGGTGCCAGCGACCCCTTCCTCGTCCACTGGCCCCAGGGCATCAAGGCCCGCGGTGAGGTGCGCACCCAGTACGCCCACATCATCGACATGGTCCCCACTGTGCTCGACGTGCTCGGCATCGAGCCCCCGGCCACCATCAAGGGCGTCCCCCAGTCACCCCTGCACGGCGTCAGCTTCGCCCACACCTTCGACAACGCGTCCGCACCGACGCTCCACCACACGCAGTACTTCGAGATGATGGGCCACCGCGCCATCGATCACGACGGCTGGCGGGCGGTCTGCCCCTGGCCGGGCCCCTCCTTCACCGAGGCGGGCAAGCCCTTCGGCACCCCCATCACCTCGGAGACCCTCGCCAAGCTGGACCACGAGGGCTGGGAGCTGTACCACATCGACCAGGACTTCGCCGAGACCAACGACGTGGCGGCCGAGAACGCGGCCAAGCGCATCGAAATGGTGTCCCTCTGGTACGTGGAGGCCGGAAAATACGGAGTCATGCCCATCGACGCCAGCGGCGTGCAGCGACTGATGACGGAACGGCCGCAGATCTTCGCCGAACGGACCAGCTACACCTTCCGGCCCGGCACCGAGACGCTGCCCGCCGCGGTCGCACCCCGCGTCCTCAACCGGCCCTTCGCCATCACCGCCGACGCAGAGATCCCCGCAGGCGGCGCCGAGGGCGTCTTCCTCTGCCAGGGAACCAACGTCGGCGGGTTCACCTTCTACCTGAAGGACCGCAAGCTGCACTACGCCCACAACTACCTCCGACGCGCGATGTACAGCGTCACCTCCACCGAGGAGGTCCCCGACGGGCGGCACGAGCTGCGCTTCGAATTCGAACCGACCGGAAAGCCCGACATCCCCGCAGGCAAGGGTGTCCCGGGCCGCGCCCAGCTCTACATCGACCGTCGCCTGGTCGGTGAGACTGAGCTCCCTGTCACCACACCGATCATGTTCAACCCAGGTGGCATGACGTGTGGCGCCAATCCGGGCTCACCGGTGACATCCGACTACAAGCCGCCCTTCCGGTTCACCGGAACGCTGCACACCGTGACCGTCGACCTGTCCGGCGAACTGATCACCGACGCCGACAGCGAGCTGCGCATGCACCTGGCCCGCCAGTAGACCGACCCCACGCGAGGGCTTCAGCGGCCGTCGCGGCTCAGGAGCCCTCCGGGCCCCAGTGCAACTGAATCTCCAGCCACTGGCTCTCCTGCCGCCAGGCATCCAGCACGGACACCAGGTGCCGGCTCAGTCCGGCGACGGTCAGTGACCGCCACTGGTGACCAGCCAGGAACCGGTTCAGCACGGCGATCCGCTCATCCTGACGGGCAACCCGTGCCATCCCCTCGATCAAATGGGGCTCGACCGCGCCAAGAACACGGCGGCTGACCGCCTCGGGCGTGAAGCCCTGCCACGCATACGGGGCCAGCGCCGCAGTCACGGCGCCGACCCGCGGGTCGTCCGGGGCGACGAGTCGCACCATCTGAGGATGCCCTTCGCAGAATTTCCAGACGGCCAGGAGCGACCGTCGGCCATCCGTCCCCCGAGTGCGCGGCCCGAAGGCCAGGATGCCGGACAGATGATACGACGTTCATATATGTCCAGCTACCTTTGAAGGCACCCCGCGCGCAGTTGTCAGGCTCGATACGTCGTTGCGGCCGATACGGGAATCAGGTGTGGCGCTGGTAGTGGTTCTCGTACTCGTACTCGTACTCGTCGAGGACAAGGTGTGCGTCGCCGTGTGCGCCCATCAGCAGGTCTTCGTTGAGCGTGCGGACGCGCTACCGCAAGCCTTCAGAAGCTGGAGTCGGTGACCGAGTGTGGGCAGTTGCTCCTCGCCGGATGGTTCTCCGGCTGCGTCGGCCGGGCAACCGGAGGAGGATGGTGTCGGGCGGAGTATCAGGCCCGGAGCGCCGGGGACCTGCCTTCTGCGCTGCTGAGCGAAGTGATGCTGACGGAAGGCGCCGGCGATGAGCGGCGAAGCATGGGCCGGCGTGGCGGTGGCGGGCGTCACGGCCGCATACGCCCTGCGCTCGCGGCGGCTGGCATCGTCACCAGTGTCGTCGGCGATGGTGTTCACCGGCTGTGGAATCCTCCTCGGTCCGGTGGCGCTCGACATCGTTGACCTGAAGCACGGCGCCGAGCCGGTCGTCGCACTGCTCGAAGCGGCTCTCACCCTGGTGCTGTTCACGGACGCCATGACCGTCCGCAGACGGGACTTGCGAACCGACGGCTTCCTGCCGGGCCGGCTCCTGTGCGTCGGTCTGCCCATGAGCATCGGGGCAGGCTGGCTGCTGGCATGGCCCCTGCTGCCCGGGCTGACCCTCTGGGAACTCGCCCTGGTCGGCGCCGTCCTTGCTCCCACGGACGCGGCCCTCGGCAAGACCGCCATGTCCAGTCCACGGGTCCCCGTACTCGTCCGGCACGGCCTCAACGTGGAGAGCGGACTGAACGACGGCATGGTGCTGCCGTTCTTCGTGCTCTTTCTGGCCGCCGTACCGGGCACGTCCGCCGCGCAAGAGGGAGAACGGGGCATCTTCTGGCGCGCGCTGGTGCTCAGCTCGGTCCTGGGCTTTCTCGTCGGCGCGGTCGGGGGCCGGCTGTTGCGGTCGGCGCAGGCACGGGGGTGGGTCTCGGGTGAGTGGGCGCAGCTCTTCGTCCCGGCCGTCGCCACGGCCGCGTACGCACTGGCGGTCGTGGTGGACGGCAGTGGCTTCATCGCCGCCTGGATCGGCGGCTTCGCCTTCGGTTTCGTACTGCGCCGGTTCCCGGCCGCCGAGCCGCAGGAGAGCCCCGACCCTTTGCAGGACGCCCCTGACCCTACCGCCGCTTTCACCGAGCACCTCGGGGAGCTCCTGGCCTCACTCAGTCTGCTGGTCTTCGGAGCTGTACTGCTCGGCCCGACGCTCGAGAACCTGAGCTGGGGCATCGTCGGCTATGCGGTTCTCAGTCTCACGGTCGTCCGGATCCTGCCAGTGGCTGTCGCGCTCGCCGGCAGCGGGCTGCGACTTCCCACGGTGGCCTACATCGGGTGGTTCGGCCCCCGCGGTCTGGCATCCGTCGTGCTCGGGCTGCTGCTCCTTGAGGAGGAGCACGTCCAGGGAGTCGAGTTGCTGGCGAGAGTGGTGGCGGTCACTGTCGGCTTGAGCGTGTTGCTGCACGGTGTCTCCGCCGTCGCCCTCGCCGACCGGTACGGCAGCTGGCACGAGAAGGCCACGGCCACGGGCCGGAAGCTGCGCGAGGGCACTCCCGTTCCCGAGTCCGCACGTGGCGCCCCGCGTCGAGAACGAGAGCCATGAGTCAGGACGGGGGCTGGAGAACTGTGTCAATGACGTAGATGGTGGCGTTCGCCGCCTTGATGTTGCCGCAGACGATGTTCGCCTTGCCGTTGACCTTGAAGTCGGTGCCCGAGCCCGACGTGGTCAGTTTGCTGCCTTCCACCGTCGTGAAGGAGCCGTCGGAGAGTTCGTCCGGGGTGATCTGCTGGTCCACGACGTGGTAGGTCAGCACCTTCTTCAGCTGCCCCTGATTGGTGAGGAGCGAGGCGAGCTGCGACACGGTGACACTCTTGAAGGCCTGGTCGTTGGGAGCGAAGACGGTGACGTCGGGTTTCCCGTCGAGGGCGTCGTTCAGCTTTGCTCTGACCGCGACTGAGACCAGCTGACTGAGCTGTGGATATGCGGCCGCAGCCTCTACAACCTTGTCCTTGACCGTGCTGGCCTTCTGGGAGAGCGCCGAACAGCCGGGACGAATGTCCCCGACGGGCTGGGAGACGCATCCTGTGCGTGGCTCTGCGACGCCGGACCTCCGAGCACGAACGGGATGGTGACCAGAGCTGCCGCGGTGGCCTTTGCTGTACGCATGCGGGTGAACCTCATCGCAACCTTCCTCCCGTGGAGGCGTGGACACTGCAGAGGTTTGGATTGCGGAAGTCTTCGTTTCCGCGGGGTGGGGTGGGGCGGCTGCTACGCCATGACCTTGGGCCGTCATCACCCGGCCACTCAGCGAACGTAGCCAGCAGGTGCCGGTGACCGCATGTCGAAGCCCGGACGCGGTGAACGTCCCGCCCCGCTGGACCTCGGGCTATCCGGGCTCGCCGAAATTGACGCCGCCAGGCGCTGCAGTGGCGCTGCCGCGGGGTGCTGTTTCCCATGGTCGGAACGGCACGGCGAGCCACTTGATCCGGCTCATGCCGCCCTGTGTCGGACCGTCCGCTCACGCATCGCTCACGCGCTGCCGACTGCTGGGCAGCGCCTGGTCAGACCTGCCCGAGGTCGATCTCAACCGGGAACGGGGCCATTACCTTGAGGACGCCGGTGAACACGTCTCCGTCCCGGTAGGTCTTCGTCGCGGGGTCGAGAACGTAGGTGTACACGAGAGCGACGCCTGTCGCGGCCTGCTCGATCCGCCAGTAGAAGCCGATGCCTGCCTTGGCATACTGGTCGACCTTCACGATCCGGTCGGTGGTCTCCGAGCCTGGCGACACCACCTCCGCGACCAGCAGCACGTGCTCAGGGCGGGTGGGGGTGATGTCGATCGTATCCGCGCGGTACACAACGACGTCCGGGCGGCGATTGGTGAGCGGGACGTCCTGAAGCCGGACGTCGAAGTCCGTGTCGGCGTTCCACTCCGGGCCCGCGGCGGCATCCAGGGCGTTCGCCAGAATCCGGGCCAGTCGGTTGTGCCGCTTGGACGCGCTCGGACTCACGACGACCATCCCGTCCACGATCTCGATACCGGCGCACTGCTCCTCGGACCAGGACTCGTACTCGTCCGCCGTGATCTGCTCATGCATCCACGCCGGAGCCACCATCTCGGCCGTCATGAAGCACCTCCCGGACACTGTGCTGCGGGCCCGATCCCGCTGGATTCAGCGTACTGTCCGCCACCCGTCCGGCACGCTGATCTCGCTCACGCCCCCTTTCCGTCGGTCGGCATCCGAACAGCGGGCCCGCGCAGGACGTTGCCTGACGGCCCGTTCCCATTCGTTCCCATGCAAGGCCAAAAGGCCCCTCGGAGATCACTTCCGAGGGGCCTTTCTGGCGCATCGTGCCTGGTCAGGCATGATGCCCCCGGCAGGATTCAAACCTGCGACACCCGCTTTAGGAGAGGGTCTATTGATCACCCTGTCCGTCCTGGCCTTTCCCTGGCTTCATCGTTCTTGCTGGTCAGCGCGGCAGAGTCTTCCGGCTTCTTCCGGTCCTTCCCTGTGTCTACTCGGCCTTCCGTTCCCATGACGTTCCCATGAGGGTCCCCGCGAGGCCGTGGGAACGAGGGCGGGGGAGTCGGCCGAGGTCGGCTGCGGTCGTCGAAGCGGTGAGCACCGCAGACCTTTTGGGGGCGACAAAGGGCCTGCCTCCATCAGGGACCCGCGCTGGCCTCCGGCGTGCCAGCTTCCCAGTAACACCGCGGCACCTCGCGTTGCTCAACAGCCCCTGCAAGGGTGATCACTGGCCGTATGCTCGTTCGCATGTCTCGAAGACATCGCCCAATGGGACGGGCGTGTAACCCGGGCCATTCTTCACTCGGACGAAGTGGCACAGCGGGATGAGTTGGCCAACGCCACCCGCAACGGCAACTGGCGACGCGTCTTCACCATCTTGAGCGCCAGGGACAAGCGCAGCTGGGTCAACGCTGTCCGCCTGGATGGAAAGAAACGGTACGCTCCGCTCCACCAGGCCGCGTGGCATGGAGTGCCCACCGACATCGTGCAAGGCCTCCTCGAGTACGGAGCGTGGCGCACCTTGCGGAACGGCACTGGAGAGCGGGCCGTCGACATTGCAGCCAGACGCGGGCACCACCACCTCGCGCGCGTCTTGGAGCCTGAGGTAAAACACCACGTGCCCAGCGACGTCCTCGCCAGCCTGCAGCGTAACCTTCACGCCCTGATCACCGAGCACGACAAGAGCGCCCCGCACTATCTACGCCTGCCCGAGCTCGGGGTTCTCACCGAGCTCGACCCACCCATGTACTGGATCCGAGTCTCTGGCGGCATCTTCATCATCGCGCTCCGCGGTTCCGAACTGAACGTCGAGGCCAAAGGCAAGATGGACTACGATTCGGCGCCGGTGTTCCGCATCACTGCCGACTGCGTCTACCGGCCGTCGGGCGAACCGTGGACAGCCCTCACTTCGTAGCAACAACCGTGCCCCGCGCGGGGCGGGCTGGGACACAGCCGCTGTCGCGCCCCTCTTCATCGGTTTCGGACGACGCCGCTTCTGAAGGACCCGGGTCAGGAAGCCGATCCGTCGAGGCTGAGGCGGATCACCGCGAGTGCCTCGGCGATCTCGACGGTCATTTCGTCGTCGGGGCCGTACACCATGCACATGTCCTGGTGGAGCGGTTCGAGGACCTGCCGGGCTTCGGCGGACCGGCCCTGGGCGAGCAGCAGCATCCCGATGTTGTGCCTTAGCTGTCTTCGCCGCAGACGCACCGGCCGGTCTGGGCGCCCTTGCGGAGGTGGAGACCTTGCGGCAGATGTGGGTCCAGCACTTCCACCGGGTGGAGGG
>NZ_JBSFIK010000080.1:0-14100 GCF_053597535.1 Streptomyces sp. NPDC001348
CGAGCTCGCGCGGGGGCACCCCCATTCGCCCCGCTCACCAGCGCCGATGAGGCACCGCCCGTGCCCTGCGACCTGATCCGCCGGACAGGCCCTAGATGTGCCGCGAGAGCACGCTCAGACCGGATCCGCCGGATGCGGGGCCACCAGCGGCAGCTGGGACGCCAGGCGCCGCTCGCACAGCTCCACCAGGCGGTCGTAACCGGCCTTGCCCATCAGCTCGGTCAGTTCGGCCCGGTAGGAGACGTAGACCGGCTCGCCCGCCCCGTGCGCGGAGGTCGCCGACGTGCACCACCAGTGCAGGTCGTGGCCGCCCGGACCCCAGCCGCGGCGGTCGTACTCGCCGATGGACACCTGCAGCACGCGCGTGTCGTCGGGCCGGTCGATCCAGTCGTAGGTCCGCCGGATCGGCAGCTGCCAGCACACGTCGGGCTTGGTCTCCAGCGGCTCGCGGCCCTCGCGCAGCGCCAGGATGTGCAGCGAGCAGCCCATGCCGCCCGCGAAGCCGGGCCGGTTCTGGAAGATGCAGGAACCCTGGAAGGGCCGGGTCTGCCGGGAGCCGTCCTCGTCCTCGGAGACCCAGCCGTGCGCCCGGCCCTCGTCGTGGTGCTGCCAGATGTCCGGGGTGAGCCTCGCCACATGCCCGGCGACCCGCTTCTCGTCGTCCTCGTCGGAGAAGTGGGCACCCAGCGTGCAGCACCCGTCACTCGCGCGGCCCGCCTGGATGCCCTGGCAGCCGCTGCCGAAGATGCAGTTCCACCGGGAGGTCAGCCATGTCAGATCGCACCGGAAGACCTGCTCGTCGTCCGCCGGATCAGGGAACTCCACCCACGCGCGCGCGAAGTCGAGCCCCTTCTCGTCGCTCGCCCTGGAGCTCACCATGGGGACCTTTCCGGACCTGGGCGCCTTCACCTGCGAAGAATCCGCGGAATCCTTCTGACCCTTGGAGGATTTGTCGGTCTTCGCCTTTTTCGTCTTTGGCACCCGTCCAGGGTAAGCGGCAAGCGGCCGCTCCGGGACCTGAGAACGGCCCGGCTGTGGGTAGCGTTCCGTACATGAGACTCGGTGTCCTGGACGTGGGTTCGAACACGGTGCATCTGCTGGTGGTTGACGCACACCCCGGCGCGCGCCCCCTGCCCGCGCATTCACACAAGGCCGAGCTGCGGCTCGCCCAGCTCCTCGACGGCAGCGGCGCCATCGGCGCCGAGGGCGTCGACAAACTGATCGGCGTCGTCCGGGACGCGCTCCAGGCCGCCGAGGACAAGGGCGTCGAGGACCTGCTGCCGTTCGCCACGTCCGCCGTCCGCGAGGCGAGCAACGCCGACGAGGTGCTGGCCCGGGTCCAGGACGCCACCGGCGTCGAGCTCCAGGTCCTCTCCGGCGCGGAGGAGGCCCGCCTCACCTTCCTCGCCGCCCGTCGCTGGTTCGGCTGGTCGGCCGGGAAACTGCTCGTCCTGGACATCGGCGGCGGCTCCCTGGAGATCGCCTACGGCATCGACGAGGAACCGGACGCCGCCGTCTCCCTCCCGCTCGGCGCGGGCCGGCTCACCGCCGGCCGGCTGCCCGGCGACCCGCCCAGCCCCGAGGCGATCAGGGCACTGCGCCGCCATGTGCGCACCGAGATAGCCCGCACGGTCGGTGAGTTCACCCGCTTCGGCGCCCCCGACCACGTGGTCGCCACCTCCAAGACCTTCAAGCAGCTGGCCCGCATCGCCGGCGCGGCCCGCTCCGCGGAGGGCCTGTACGTCCAGCGCGAGCTCAAGCGTGAGTCCCTGGAGGCCTGGGTGCCCCGCCTGGCCTGCATGACCACCGCCCAGCGCGCCGAACTCCCCGGCGTTTCCGACGGCCGCGCCGGCCAGCTCGTCGCCGGCGCCCTGGTGGCCGAGGCCGCGATGGACCTGTTCGGCGTGGAGAACCTGGAGATCTGCCCGTGGGCGCTCAGGGAGGGCGTGATCCTGCGGCGGCTCGATCACATGGGATCGGTTCACATGGAGTCGGTGTAGCCGCCCGGAAGAGCCGGAAGACCCGGAAGAGCCGGAAAGAGGAGGGGCGGGACCGGTGCCCGTGTCAGGTCGCGGCACCGTCCGCACCGCCCGTGGGAAACCCCACAACGGCCAATGGGCACCCCGCACTCCCGCGACCGCACACCGTAACCTGTCCCTCATGGCAGATCCCGTCCGCATCCCAGATGCGAAGGTCGCCCTCTCCACGGCCTCGGTCTACCCGGAGTCCACGGCGACGGCCTTCGAGATCGCCGCACGCCTCGGTTACGACGGCGTCGAGGTCATGGTGTGGACCGACCCGGTCAGCCAGGACATCGAGGCGCTGCGCCGGCTGTCCGACTACCACGGGATACCGATCCTGGCCGTGCACGCGCCGTGCCTGCTGATCACCCAGCGCGTGTGGTCCACCGACCCGTGGGTCAAGCTGCAGCGTGCCCGGGCGGCCGCCGAGAAGCTCGGCGCCGGCACCGTCGTCGTGCACCCGCCGTTCCGCTGGCAGCGGCAGTACGCGCGGGACTTCGTCACCGGTATCTGGCGCATGGCGAACGAGACGGACGTACGGTTCGCGGTGGAGAACATGTACCCCTGGCGCTACCGCGACCGCGAGATGCTCGCCTACGCCCCCGACTGGGACGTCACCCAGGACGACTACCGGCACTTCACGATCGACCTCAGTCACGCCGCGACCGCCCGCACGGACGCCCTCGACATGCTCGAGCGGATGGGCGACCGCCTCGGCCACGTCCACCTCGCCGACGGCAGGGGTTCCGCGAAGGACGAGCACCTGGTCCCCGGCCGCGGCACCCAGCCCTGCGCCGAGGTGCTGGAGCGGCTCGCGCTGACCGGCTTCGACGGTCACGTCGTCATCGAGGTCAACACCCGCCGGGCGATGTCCGGCGCCGAGCGCGAGGCCGACCTCGCGGAGGCCCTGGCGTTCACCCGCCTGCACCTGGCGTCCGCGCTGAAGGTGCCCCGGCGGTGACCGGGACGACCGGCGCCCGCCGCCGCGGCCGCCCCCCGCGCACCGAGTCGGCGGACACCCGCGACCGCATCCTGGCCGCGGCCCGCGAGGAGTTCTCCGCGCGCGGCTACGAGAAGACCTCGGTGCGCGGCATCGCCAAGGCCGCCGGTGTCGACTCCGCGCTTGTCCACCACTACTTCGGCACCAAGGAGCAGGTCTTCGAGGCGGCCATCGCGGTCGCCTTCGCGCCCGCCCTGAACGCCCCCGCAGCGGTGGCCGCCGGCCCGACGGACGAGGTGGGGGAGCGGTTCACCCGCTTCGTCTTCGGCGTCTGGGAGGACCCCACGACCCGTACGCCCCTGCTCGCGATCCTCCGCTCCGCCGTGACCAACGAGACCGCCGCCGCCGTCTTCCGCCGCCTCGTCGCCACCCAGCTCCTGCGCCGGGTCGCCGCCCAGCTCGACCGGCCGGACGCCGAGTTGCGGGCCGAGCTGGCGGCCGCGCAGCTGGTGGGCGCGGCGATGATGCGCTATGTGATCAAGCTGGAGCCGCTGGCCTCGGCGGACCTGGAGCAGATCATCGCGCGGGTGGCGCCGGCGGTGCAGGGGCACCTGACGAACCCCTGAGCCAGGCCCGTTCCGCCGCGCCCGTGAAACACGCGTCCCGCATTCCGGACACTCGTGTCCATCCCTTGGAGGGTCGGCGTAGGCTCGTAGGGAGTCAGAACTCTCTGGCAGAGGTCCGGCAGACGTCTCTGCCGGACGGTCTTCGAAGGAGCGAGCGACGATGCCCGAGCTGAGGTCCCGCACAGTCACCCACGGCCGCAACATGGCGGGCGCCCGCGCCCTTATGCGCGCCTCCGGTGTACCAGGTGCGGACATCGGCCGGAAGCCGATCATCGCGGTGGCCAACTCCTTCACCGAGTTCGTGCCGGGCCACACGCACCTCCAGCCGGTCGGCCGGATCGTCAGCGAGGCGATCGTCGAGGCCGGGGGCATCCCGCGCGAGTTCAACACCATCGCCGTCGACGACGGCATCGCGATGGGCCACGGCGGCATGCTCTACTCCCTGCCCTCCCGCGACCTGATCGCGGACAGCGTGGAGTACATGGTCGAGGCGCACTGCGCGGACGCCCTGGTCTGCATCTCCAACTGCGACAAGATCACCCCGGGCATGCTGCTGGCCGCCCTGCGGCTGAACATCCCCACGGTGTTCGTCTCCGGCGGCCCGATGGAGTCCGGCCGCGCCACCCTGGTCGACGGCACGGTCCGCACGCTCGACCTGGTCGACGCGATCTCCGACGCCGTGAACGACAAGATCTCGGACGAGGACATCCTCCGTATCGAGGAGAACGCCTGCCCGACCTGCGGCTCCTGTTCCGGCATGTTCACCGCCAACTCGATGAACTGCCTCACCGAGGCGATCGGCCTCTCCCTCCCCGGCAACGGCTCGGTCCTCGCCACCCACACGGCCCGCAAGCAGCTCTACGTCGACGCGGCGCGCACGGTCATGGACCTCACCCGCCGCTACTACGAGCAGGACGACGAGTCGGCCCTGCCGCTCAACATCGCCACCTTCCAGGCCTTCGAGAACGCCATGGCCCTGGACATCGCGATGGGCGGCTCCACCAACACGATCCTGCACCTGCTGGCCGCGGCCCAGGAGGCGGGCGTCCCCTTCGGCCTGGAGCAGATCGACGCGGTCTCCCGCCGCGTCCCCTGCCTGGCCAAGGTCGCCCCGAACGTCGCGAAGAACCGCACGTACTACATGGAGGACGTGCACCGGGCCGGCGGCATCCCCGCCCTCCTCGGCGAACTGCACCGCGCGGGCCTGCTCAACGAGGACGTGCACGCGGTGCACAGCCCGTCCCTGGGGGACTGGCTGAAGACCTGGGACGTGCGCGGCGGCTCCCCGTCCCCCGAGGCGGTGGAACTGTGGCACGCGGCGCCCGGCTGCAGGCGCTCCGCCGAGGCCTTCTCCCAGTCCGAGCGCTGGGAGGCCCTGGACGACGACGCGGCCGGGGGCTGCATCCGCTCGGTCGAGCACGCGTACTCCAAGGACGGCGGCCTCGCGGTCCTCAAGGGCAACCTGGCGGTCGACGGCTGCGTGGTGAAGACGGCCGGCGTCGACGAGTCCATCTGGACCTTTGAGGGCCCGGCGGTCGTCTGCGAGTCCCAGGAGGAGGCCGTCCAGCGGATCCTCACCCAGGAGGTCAAGGACGGCGACGTCGTCGTCATCCGCTACGAGGGCCCCAAGGGCGGCCCCGGCATGCAGGAGATGCTCTACCCGACCTCGTACCTGAAGGGCCGCGGTCTGGGCAAGACCTGCGCCCTGATCACCGACGGCCGCTTCTCCGGCGGCACCTCGGGCCTCTCCATCGGCCACGCCTCCCCCGAGGCCGCCTCCGGTGGCACCATCGCCCTCGTCGAGGACGGCGACCGCATCCGCATCGACATCCCGAACCGCACGATCGAGCTCCTCGTCGACGAGGCCGAACTCGCCCGCCGCGAGCAGGCCCTGAACGGCGCCTACGCCCCGAAGAACCGCGACCGCAAGGTCTCGGCCGCGCTGCGGGCGTACGCGGCCATGGCGACCAGCGCGGACAAGGGCGCGGTGCGGGACGTGACCAGGCTGGGCTGAACGCCCGCACACCGCGAAAGGGTCCACACCGAAGTAGGCCGAAGTACGCCCAAGCGCACCGCAGTGCACCGACAGGGGCCGCCTCCGGGGGAGGCGGCCCCCTCGTGTCACCAGGCCGCCGGGTCGCGCCCGTCGACGGCGAAGACCGTCCCGTCGGGGGCGGTGGCGTAGACGTGGCCGTCGGCGACCACCGGCTCGGACAGGGCGGCGGCGACCCGGTCCGCGTGCGCGCCGAGCCGGGTCGGCGTCTGCCCGAGGAGCCTGCCGTGCCGGGCGTCGACGGCGAGCAGCCGCCCGTCGGGAATGCTGACGTACACATGGCCGCCGTCGACGGCCGGTGCCGAGCCGCGGCTCACCGAGGTCTGCAGCTGCCACAGTTGCCGGCGCGCGCCCGTGTCCACCGCCGACAGGGAGCCACCGGTGGCCATCAGGTAGACCACGTCCCCGCGTACCGTGGCCTGGACGCCCTCGCCCGCGGCGGGCAGGGGCACCCGCCGCGTCGCCCGGGACCCCGGGGTGTAGCGGACCACCGCCCGCGCCGTTCCGTAGACCGGGTCGACGGAGAGGAAGTAGAGGGATCCGCCGCTGCTGCCGACGGGCTCCAGTGATCCCTCGAACCGCCTCTCCCACCGCACGGCACCCGTGTCCGGGTCCACCGCCGTGACCCGTGTGCTCGACCCGTCGTCGGAGGTGCTCGCCGTGTACGCCACGCGATCCCCGGCGTACCACTGGAACAGCGGCATCGTCTGCCCCGGCACCCGGCCGTGCCATTTCGTCCGGCCCGAGGCGGTGTCCACGCCGGTGACCGTCCCGTCGGTCCCGGTGAGCAGGAGGGTGTCACCGGCGAACCGCAGCCCTCCGCCGGGTGTGGGGAGGTCCTGCTGCCGGCGGACCTTGCCGGACGCGGGGTCGAGCGCCTGTACGTGCCGCCCCCCGTCCGTCACGATCTGCACGAGCCCACCCGACAGCACGGGCGGACCACCGCCGGGGGGCGTGGTGGCCGAGCGCCGCCAGAGCAGGCTCCCGTCGGACGGGGAGAGGGCGTAGACCCGCCCCGACTGCGCGCAGACCAACGCGTCGGCGAGCGAGGCGCACCGGGCCGTACCGGCGGCCGCGGACCCCGGCTCGGCCGTCCACGGCGTGAACCTGTCGGCGGGCGCACCGGCCGACACGGTCTGCGAGCCGCCCGCGGCCGGCTGGGGAGCGGGATCGTCGATCAACCGCACCGAGGCGACCGCACCGCCGACGACGAGAGCCAGCACGCCTGCCGCCACGCCCCACCACCGGCCCCGGCGCCCCTTGCGCGGCCCCTCGGACGCCACGAGCCCGGCCTCGGCGACCTCGGACCCGGAAACCGCGGGCTCCGTGACCTCGGCCGGCCCGCCCGTGCCCCCGCCGGTCCGTGCCTCGTCCGCGGGCGTGCCGACCGTGCCCGGCGCCGGTATGAAGGTCTGCGTGTCGTACGAGGCCGCCACCGACCGCAGTTCCCGCATCAGTTCGTCGGGGGTGGGCCGCTGCTCCGGCTCCTTGGCGAGACAGCGCCGCACCAGCGGCGCGAGGTTCTCCGGCACGTCGGTCAGGTCCGGTTCGTCGTGCACGACCTGGTACGCCACGACGTAGGGGCTGTCGGAGTCGAACGGCCCGCGCCCCGTCGCCGCGTGCACCATGACCGATCCCAGGGCGAAGACGTCGGCGGCCGGCCCGACCTCGCGCGGGCGCCGGAACTGCTCCGGCGCCATGAACGGCGGAGTGCCGATCAACTTCCCGGTCTCGGTCCGCAGTTCGCTGTCCTTCGGGCGGGAGATCCCGAAGTCGATGACCTTCGGCCCGTCCTCGGCGAGCAGCACGTTGCTCGGTTTCATGTCGCGGTGCACGACCCCCACCCGGTGGATGTCGCGCAGCGCCTCGGCCAGTCCGGCCATCAGCCGGCGCAACCGGTCCGGGGCCATGGCCCCGTGCTCCTTCACATGTTCGGCGAGGGTCTGTCCCGGGATGAACAGCGTTGCCATCCAGGGCCGTTCGGCCTCCGGATCGGCGTCCACGACCGGCGCGGTGAACGCGCCGCTCACCCGCCGGGCGGCGGCCACCTCCTGCCGGAACCGGCCACGGAACTCGGGGTCCCTGGCGAACTGCGCGTGTACGACCTTCACCGCGACCTTCATGCCGGAGGTGCTGCGGGCCAGGTGCACCACACCCATACCGCCCGCGCCCAGGCGCGACTCCAGGAGGTAGTGACCGGCGTACTCGGGAAGTTCCGCTTCCGCGCCCGCTCCGGCGTTCCGCTGTGGCGCCATGGGACCACCCCCGTGCTGTTCGTCGGCGCGCGCGACGCACGGAGCCTAGTCGATGACTCGTGCGAGACAGAGGCGGCTTGCTAGCGTTTCCGCGCGATTCACGCACACATGTTTCGTTCTGGGTTTCAGGGGAATCAACGGGGCCCCATGGCAGTCATGGGGTCGAACGGGGGGAATGCACATGTCTGTTGTCGGCATCGGGAAAATCACGGAGTCCGAGGATTCCGCGGGCCTCGAGGGCGGGGGCGGGGCCCCGGCGGTCACCACCGCGGTCACCGCCGTGCACTACTACTCGGTCGCCCCGGGCGTCCGGCTCCACGTCCGCAGCGGCCCCGGCACCAACTACAGCCTCGTCCGCACCCTGGCCGAGGGCGCCGAGGTCCCGATCTACTGCCAGACGCCCGGCCAGACCGTCACCGGGCCGTACGGCACCAGCAAGATCTGGGACAACATCGGCGACGGCCAGTACGTGTCCGACGCCTACGTCCACACCGGCGTCGACGGCTACGTCACGTCCCGCTGCTCCTGACCCGCCACGGAGCCCGCCCCGGCGTCCGGCGATAATCGTCCCGTGAGCGACGAAACCGGCACCCCGGACACCCCGGCGGGCTCCTCGGGCGACACCCCGGACGGCGGCCCCCGCCCCGAGCCCCTGCGCTTCTTCGGAACGACCTGGGTGAACCACGACAACGGTTACGCGGCCCGCCGCGCGGCCGCGGCCGTCGGCTCGCTCGCGGCGGCCGTCGCCTCCTGTCTCGTCCTGCGCTTCGCCTACCAGGGCCTGCAGATCGCGGGCAGCGGCACCTTCGTCACCGTCCTGGTCATCGCGATGTTCGCGATCTGCAGCGCGCTGGCCTTCGGCAACACCTGGGCAGGCTTCGACAGGCGCCCCGACCCGGCCCGCCAGGCCTCCCTGCGCGGTCTGCTGGCCATCGGCTTCGTCGGCTCGCTCGTCGCCTACTTCTTCCGCTCCCTCGTCGAGGCCCCCGGCGAGAAACTGCACCGCGCCGAGTACGAAGAGGCCCGCACGCGGCACGCCCGCCGCTCCGCGCGCCGCACGGGGAACCCCTCCAGGAAGCGCCGCCGGGGATGACGGGGACGCCGTCACCTCCACCGGCGCGGGGTCCCGGTCGCCTGCTCCGGCGGCACCCCCGCGCGTCGTAAGGATCAAGAAAAGAAGACGCCCACGTCCGCGGCCCCGGCCAGCATGGCCGTATGACCGCAACTCCCTCGGCGTCGCCGCCCCCCTCCCGCGCCCATTCCTTCAACAGCGCCGCAGCCCAGTACGCCGCGAACCGCCCCTCCTATCCGCCCGCCCTCTTCGACGCCCTCGAGGAACTCGCCGGCCGCCCCCTGGCCGGCGCCCGAGCCGTGGACGTCGGCGCCGGCACCGGCATAGCCACCGCGCTCCTGCGCGACCGCGGCGCCGACGTACTCGCCGTCGAACCCGGCGACGGCATGGCGGCCCAGTTCCGCCGCACCCTCCCCGCCGTCCCGCTGGTCCGCGGCAACGGCGACGCCCTCCCGCTGGCCGACGCCTGCGCCGACCTCCTCACCTACGCCCAGGCCTGGCACTGGACCGACCCGGTCCGCTCGGTGCCGGAGGCGCTGCGCGTGCTGCGTCCGGGCGGCGCCCTCGCGCTGTGGTGGAACAAGGGCGCCGCCGGCGTCCCGTGGATCGACGCTCAGTACGACCGTGTGGAGCGCCACTTCGGCGTCGACCGCCGCAGGGAGGTGACCGACGGTTCACGGTCCGCCCTCGCCGACCCGACCGGCCGCCTGGACTTCGCCGACCGCACGGTCCGCTGGAGCCGCCGCGTCTCTCTCGACACCCATCTCGCCAACCTCGGCAGCCAATCGGTCCTGCTGGTCCACGACGAGGAGAGCACCCGGGCCTTCCTCGCCGAGGAACGCGCCCGTCTGCTCGACGCCTTCACCGACGGCACGGTGGAGGAGGTCTACGACGTGGAACTGCTGGTGGCCCTCGCTTGACGGCACCCTGCCCCGGGAGGATTATTCATCGCATGATGAATTACGACCCCGACCCTCCCGGGGCCCCCGCCGTCCAGGCCGCGGACCTCACCGTCGTACGAGGCCCCCGCACCGTCCTGCACACCCTCGACTTCACCGTCCCCCGCGGCCAGATCACCGGCCTGCTGGGACCCTCCGGATGCGGCAAGTCGACCCTCATGCGAGCCGTCGTCGGCACCCAGGCCAAGGTCACCGGAACCCTCCAGGTCCTCGGCCACCCCGCCGGCCACCCCGCCCTCCGCACCCGCATCGGCTACGTCACCCAGGCCCCCTCCGTCTACGACGACCTCACCGTCCGCCAGAACCTCGACTACTTCGCCGCGATCCTCGACCCCGGCCGGGCGGCAGCCGAACGCCGCCACGAAGCAGTCACCCGGGCCATCGCCGACGTCGACCTCACCAGCCACGCCGACACACTCGCCGGCAATCTCTCCGGCGGCCAGCGCGGCCGCGTCTCCCTCGCCGTCGCCCTCCTCGGCACCCCCGAACTCCTGGTCCTCGACGAACCCACCGTCGGCCTCGACCCCGTCCTGCGCCGCGACCTGTGGAACCTCTTCCACGAACTCGCCACCACCCGCGGCGCCACCCTCCTCGTCTCCTCCCACGTCATGGACGAGGCCGAGCGCTGCCACCGTCTCCTCCTCATGCGCGAGGGCGAGATCCTCGCCGACGGCACCCCGGACGCCCTCCGAACCCGCACCGGCACCGAGACGGTCGAGGCGGCCTTCCTGCACCTGGTGGACCAGGCGGTCGCCGCGGGCCGCACCAAGGAGACAGCGCGATGAGAAACCCGACGCTCACCGCCTCCCGCACCACCGCCACCGCCACCCGCGTCCTGCGCCAACTCCGCCACGACCCGCGCACGATCGCGCTGATGCTGTTCATCCCCTGCCTGATGCTGCTCCTGCTGCGCTACGTCTTCGACGGCAGCCCGCGCACCTTCGACAACATCGGCGCCTCACTCCTCGGCATCTTCCCGCTGATCACGATGTTCCTGGTGACCTCCATCGCCACCCTGCGCGAACGCACCTCCGGCACCCTCGAACGCCTCCTCGCCATGCCCCTCGGCAAGGGCGACCTGATCGCCGGGTACGCGCTCGCCTTCGGCGTTCTGGCGATCATCCAGTCGGCACTGGCGACGGGCCTCGCGCTCTGGGTCCTGGGCCTCGACGTCACGGGCAGCCCCTGGCTGCTCCTCCTCGTCGCCCTCCTGGACGCCCTGCTCGGCACGGCCCTCGGCCTCTTCGTCTCCGCCTTCGCGGCCTCCGAGTTCCAGGCGGTCCAGTTCATGCCCGCGGTGATCTTCCCCCAGCTCCTCCTCTGCGGCCTGTTCACCCCCCGCCCCGCCATGCACCCGGCCCTGGAGGCCATCTCCGACGCCCTCCCCATGTCCTACGCGGTCGACGGCATGAACGAGGTCCTCCACCACACCGACATGACCCCGACCTTCGTGCGGGACGTCCTGATCGTGGCGGGCTGCGCGCTCCTGGTACTGACCCTGGGCGCGGCCACGCTGCGCCGCCGAACCGTGTGACGTCACGGCGCCGGAGGGCGGTCGCAGGGCAGCGGACCACATCCCGCCCACCGGACACCCACCCCCGCCCCGCACCCCCGGTGCAAAGATGAATCCATGACCCAGAAAGTCGCAGTCCTCGGCACCGGCAAGATCGGCGAAGCCCTGCTCAGCGGAATGATCCGAGCAGGCTGGGCCCCGGCCGACCTCCTGGTCACAGCACGCCGCCAGGAACGGGCCGAAGAACTCCGCACCCGCTACGGAGTCACCCCGGTCACCAACGCCGAGGCCGCCAAGACCGCCGACACCCTCATCCTCACGGTCAAGCCGCAGGACATGGGCACGCTCCTCGACGAACTCGCCCCCCACGTCCCCACCGACCGCCTGATCATCAGCGGTGCCGCCGGCATCCCCACCTCCTTCTTCGAGGAACGGCTCGCCCCCGGCACCCCGGTCGTCCGCGTCATGACGAACACCCCCGCCCTCGTCGACGAGGCCATGTCCGTCATCTCCGCCGGCACCCACGCCACCGCCGGGCACCTCACCCACACCGAGGAGATCTTCGGCGCCGTCGGCAAGACCCTCCGCGTCCCCGAGTCCCAGCAGGACGCCTGCACCGCCCTGTCCGGCTCCGGCCCCGCCTACTTCTTCTACCTGGTCGAGGCCATGACCGACGCCGGCATCCTGCTCGGGCTGCCCCGCGACAAGGCCCACGACCTGATCGTCCAGTCCGCCATCGGCGCGGCCACCATGCTCCGCGACAGCGGCGAACACCCGGTCAAGCTCCGGGAGAACGTCACGTCTCCCGCGGGCACCACGATCAACGCCATCCGCGAACTGGAGAACCACGGCGTACGAGCCGCCCTCATCGCCGCCCTCGAAGCGGCCCGCGACCGCAGCCGCCAACTGGCCTCGGGCAAGAAGGACTGAGCCCCCGTCCAGGCAGCGTTCGGGAGTCGACCACCCGCGGGCTCGGCGGGCGCGCGGGTGGTCGCTCGTTCGAGTGGTCTCATCGAGACGGGCCGCAGGCGCGGGAGGGACGTGCCTCCGCGCCCGCGGGCAGCAGCCCGATCGCCCGGTAAGCGGCATCCACGGTCGGCCGCGCCATCGCCCGGGCTCTGCCGGCCCCGCGACGCAACACGTCGTCCACGTACGAAGGATCCGCGCACAGTTCCTTGTGCCGCGCCCGCACGGGCCGCAGCACCTCGACGACGGCCTCCGCGGTGTCCTTCTTCAGCGCCCCGTACGAGGCGTACCCCTCACCGAGCGTCTTCGGATCCCCATCCGTACAGGCGGCGAGGATCTCCAGCAGGTTCGCCACCCCGGGCCGCCCCTCCCGGTCGTAGACGACCTCCCGCCCACTGTCGGTCACGGCCCGCATGACCTTCTTCCGCACCGTGTCCGCCTCGTCGAGCAGGTACACGATCCCCGGACCCGAGTCGTCGCTCTTGCCCATCTTGGAGGCGGGCTCCTGCAGGTTCATCACCCGCGCCGCCACCTCCGGACGCGTCGCCCTCGGCACCACGAACGTCTGCCCGTACCGCTGGTTGAACCGCACCGCCAGATCCCGCGCCAACTCCACGTGCTGCGTCTGGTCGTCCCCCACCGGCACCTCATCGGTCCCGTACGCCAGGATGTCCGCGGCCATCAGCACCGGATACGTCAGCAGCGACAACCGCACACTCCCGCCCCGCGCCCGCTCCCGTGCGGCCTTCTCCTTGTACTGGATCATCCGCCGCATCTCACCGTCGGTCGCCACGCACTCGAGTACGTACGACAGCCGCGCGTGCTCGTCGACATGGCTCTGCACGAACACGGTGCACAGCTCGGGATCCAGCCCCGCCGCCAGCAACAGCGTCGCCGCCTGCCGACTGAGCCTGCGCACCCGTGCCGGATCGTGGTCCACGGTCAGCGCGTGCAGATCGACGACGCAGAACAAGGCGTCCGACGCGTGCTGGTCCACCTCGACCCACCGTCGCATGGCGCCCAGGTAGTTCCCCAGCGTCAGATGCCCGGTCGGCTTGATCCCGCTGAAGACCCGTGTCATCTCCACTCCACCTCCTGGTCGAGACCGCCGTCCCGGCGGCCGGCCCTCAGAAGCCCTGGAGGGAGATACGACAACGGCCGCCGAGGCGGCGGCCGTTGAGTGCGTACGTGAACTCGGCCGCCGTCAGGCGGCCCACCACTGCTGGTTGCACGTACGCGTAGTCACGGACCACAGACTACGCCTGCGGAGCGCCGTCCCGTCGTGAGTTGACACCTCTCGGACTGATCCGTAAGGTACTTCGAGTTGTCCGACGTGAGAGCCGACTCCGGTCGGTCCCCGGACAGCCATTCCGCAGGTACCAGCCACTACTCGGCGAACTTTCGCCGTGTTCTTCGGTGCGCGTGTTTGCGAATGAGGAATCCGCGTTCGAAAGGACGCAGACCCCGATTAGGTCGGAGTCAAGGAATCCGCTAAAGTCTCACTCGTCGGAACGGCCGAAGGGCCGGGAAGGCAACCCCCTCCGACAGGGAATCGGACACCGAAAGGGTCTGATAGAGTCGGAAGCGCCGGAAAGGGAAACCGCGAGAGCGGGAAACCTGGAAAGCACCGAGGAAATCGGATCGAGAAAAGATCTGATAGAGTCGGAAACGCAAGACCGAAGGGAAGCGCCCGGA
>NZ_JBSFIK010000081.1:0-12820 GCF_053597535.1 Streptomyces sp. NPDC001348
AGGCGTTGCCGAAGGCCATGCCGGCGATGGTGCCGGCGTTGTGCATCTTCTCCCGGGCGTCCGACCGTACGGCGCGGTCGTTCACCGCGGCTTCGATGTTCTCGAAGATCAGCCGGATCGCGTGCAGGGCCAGGCCGTCGGTGAAGTCGTTGGCGTAGACGGACACGTACGCCTCGATGGCGTGGGTGAGCGCGTCGAAGCCGCTGTCGGCGGCCAGGGTCGGGGGCAGGTCCGCGGTGAGCAGCGGGTCGACGATGGCCACGCTCGGAGTCAGTGCGTAGTCGGCGAGCGGGTACTTCTTGCCGGTGGCCGGGTCGGAGATGACCGCGAACGGGGTGACCTCCGCTCCGGTCCCGGAGGTGGTGGGTACGCAGACCAGGCGGGCGCGGGCACCGAGCTGCGGGAAGCGGAAGGCTCGCTTGCGGATGTCGGAGAACTTCTGCCGCATGTCGGCGAAGTCGATGTCCGGGTGCTCGTAGAGCAGCCACATCACCTTGGCCGCGTCCATCGGGGAGCCGCCGCCGAGCGCGATGATCGTGTCCGGACGGAAGTCGCGCATGAGTTGGGCACCGCGCTGGACCGACTCGATGCTCGGCTCGGGTTCGACGTTGTCGATGATCTGGAGGGTGACCGGCTCGTGGCGCCGCTGCAGGACGCGGCTGACGCGGTCGACGAAGCCGAGGCGGGTCATGGTGGCGTCGGTGACGACCGTGACCCGGTGGATGTCCGGCATGGAGGCCAGGTAGCGCAGGGACTGCGGCTCGAAGTAGACCTTCGGTGGGACCTTGAACCACTGCAGGTTGTTGCGGCGGGCGCTCACCCGCTTGATGTTCAGCAGCTGTGCGGCGGAGACGTTGTCGGACACCGAGGTGTGGCCCCACGAGCCGCAGCCGAGAGTGAGTGACGGCAGCAGGCTGTTGTAGATGCCGCCGATCGCGCCTTGCGAGGAAGGGGCGTTGACGATGATCCGTACGGTCTTCATGCGTCGGCCGTACTCCTCCGCGAGCTCCGGGTCCTCGGTGTGGATGACCGCGGTGTGGCCCTGGCCGTGGAAGGCGACCATGTCGGCGGCGAGGTCGAAACCTTGTTGTTCGGAGCCGGCCCGCAGTACGGCGAGCACCGGGCAGAGCTTCTCGCGGGTCAGTGGTTCGTCCGGCCCCACCCGGTCGGCCTCGACCAGTAGCAGCGAGGTGCCGTCGGGCACGGTGAAGCCCGCCCGCTCGGCGATCCATGCCGGGCTCTGGCCGACGGCCGCAGCGTTGACCTTGGGCTCGCAGCCCGCGTTCGCCCCGCCGGCCGGGAACAGGAAGGCTTCCAGTGCCGCTTTCTCCTCGGCGGTCGCCAGGTGTGCGTGCAGCGTGCGGAACTCGGCCAGCGCGGCGTCGTAGATCTCTTCGTCCAGGATGACGGCCTGTTCGGAGGCGCAGATCATGCCGTTGTCGAAGGACTTCGACAACACCAGGTCGTTGACGGCCCGGCGCAGCTTCGCGCTCTTGTGCACGTATGCGGGAACGTTGCCCGCGCCGACTCCCAGGGCGGGCTTGCCCGCCGAGTAGGCGGCCCTGACCATGGCGTTGCCGCCGGTGGCGAGGATCAGCGAGACACCGGGGTGGCGCATCAGGATGCCGGTCGCCTCCACCGACGGGGTCTCGATCCACTGCACGCAGTGCTCCGGCGCGCCGGCGGCCACGGCCGAGTCCCGGACGATCCGGGCCGCCTCCGCACTGCAGCGCTGGGCGGAGGGATGGAAGGCGAACACGATCGGGTTGCGCGTCTTCAGCGCCATCAGGGCCTTGAAGACGGTGGTGGAGGTCGGGTTGGTGACCGGTGTGATCGCGCAGACCACACCGACCGGCTCGGCCACCTCGACCATGTCCTCGATGTCGTCGCGCGCGATGACGCCGACGGTCTTCATGGGGCCCATGCTGTGCGTGACGTGCTCGCACGCGAACACGTTCTTGGCCGCCTTGTCCTCGAAGACCCCGCGCCCGGTCTCCTCCACGGCCAGGCGGGCCAGCGCGGTGTGCTGGTCCAGGGCGGCGACCGAGGCCTTCTTGACGATGTGGTCGACCTGCTCCTGGGTCAGGGCGTCGTAGTCGGCGAGTGCCTTCAGGCCGTTCGTGACCAGTCGGTCCACGGCGACGGCGATGTCGGACGGCGCGTCGGCGGCTGCCGTCGCCTCGATCTGGGCCTCATGACGGGTCATTGGGGAGCGCCTCCGTTGACGAGAGCCGTCGGCGGTGGCCGACGGCGTGCGGACGGGAGCGGCAGCGCGGGGGACCGGCGCCGCTCACGCCTTCACTGTCGTCCTGCCCGGTCCCCGCTCCCAGGTGCCGATGGTCCCTTCCGGGGGCTGACCGGCACTGGCCCGGCCTGGCCGAGAGGCCTGGCCGGGCTCCCTCCCCGCTGTGGAGGGGGGAGGGAGCCCGGCATCGCACCGGCGGATCATGAAGGCACTATTCGCGGCCGCTGTCGGCTCGGCCGCCGCGCCACGGAGGCGGAGTGGCCGGCCTGCGGGCCTCCTCCTTACGGTGCAGGACACGGTTGACCTGGCTGCGCAGTCGGTCCTGGAGCCGGTCCGCCAGTTCGTGTGCCGTGGCCTCCTGAGCATGCACGACCACGAGGTTGTTGCCCACGACGAGCTCGGCCCCGGCGGACCAGGGCCGCTCCGCGTGGTGCGCCACCGCCCTGGCCACTCTCACCGCACCGCTCACGGCAGGAAGACCGGTCCGACCGAGCACCGCGTCGACCTTCTCCCGGAGGTACGCGACGGCTTCCTCTTCCACTTCGCCTTCCACGCGCACCTCCACGGCGACGGTGCTGGTGGCGTGAGTGTCGGTGTCCTTGGCAGTCATCTGCTCCACTCCTTCTGATCGTTTGGCAGCGGCTCCAGACTCCAGCGAGCACTGGGCGCAGCCCAGGGCTCTCAGGCCCCTGCAGTGGGGCCAAAGGACCTGCGTCGCGAGGGGTGGTGAGATGCGGGCTAGGGGCCCTTTCAAAAAGCTGGGATCTTGCGGGCGAGGGTCATGCAGTCGGCGAGCTGGAGGAAGGCGTCATGCATGTCGTCGCGGGTCTCCCCGCGGGGCCGTAAGCGACGCGGGCCGTGGAGCCAGGCGATGGCGGACTCGGCAACCCATCGCACCTGGCCCAGGCCCGGCCATGTGCTTGACCGCGTCGGGCGATCTTCGGGACGATGCCGCGCTCGCGCAGACGGCGGCGGTACACGTCGTGGCGGTAGCCGCGGTCGCCGCACAACACCCGGGGTTTGCGACGGGGCCGGCACCGCTTGCCCCGCACCGGCGGCACGACGTCGACCATCGGCAACATCCGCGTGCCGTCGTTGCGGTGTCCGCCCGTCGACGACGGCACGCAGCGAGGTGCCGTGCGCGTCGGTCAGCGCGTGGTGCTTCGAGCCCGGCCGCGCACGGTCAACCGGACTCGGGGAGATCATTCTTCAACGACCCCTCAGGGCGCCTGGGCTGGGGCGTGCAAGCGGGGCAGCGCAGGGGGTCGGAAGGGGTTCTGACCGCCCCGCGTCCCGCGCCTGTCCAGCTTCCATGCCCGCCGGCCAACGAGACATCACGAACCGGACGGCGGCCGACTGCACCGGAGCCCTGGAATGGACTGAGACCGATCACGCTGAAGCCCGGCTGAAGATTTGAAAAAAGATCTAGGAATCTCGAAAGCAGAGCGGTTGACTGGTTCTACGGCAACAGCCATCCTTGTCGTATTTGCGGGATTCTTCAGGGGGAGGAAGACCGGTGACGTCATTCGGCGAAGCCCTCAGTGAAGCCAAGTGGTTCGCAATGCAAGCCCAGGTCGAGGCCGGCGGGGTGGTCGAGCTCACTGACGCGGCCATCAGGAGTGCAAGAGCAGGGCTGCCAGTCGATGGATCGAGGATCGTCGGCATGGCCGAGAAAGCCGAGAACAACATTCAAAGCGCCAACGCACTTGTGAGGCAGTATCCGCAGATCGGCCCTCAGGTGAGCTCCATTCTTTGGGTGACCAGAGATTCGCTTGACAGTAGCGAGCGCCGTCTGAGGCAAGTACTCCATCCATTTGACTTCGAGAAGCTCGCGCGAACGATCAAGACCACAGTGGAAATAGTCGACAAAATTGTCACACTGTACGGAAAAATGAAAAAGTAGTAGCAGCGCCCCGGCATAGCCGACGGCCACTGAGCCGACCCCACTCATGAAGGGACCAGCGAGTGGGTACGCGCGCCAGTGGTGTCCGTACCCCACCATCTGGCGTTCGACCGGGATGTGCTGGCATGCCCGTAGTACACGCTGGTGCGTGGATCAGCCCACGGCAAGGGGCAAGGCGGCCCGCTCCCGAGGCGTCGGAGGCGGTTCGCTCGGGCGTCCGACTCGTCTCGGCCGCCCGATGGGTTCTCGCGGCTCGGTTGGGGGAGAGGACTCCCCAAGTGAGAAGTGTCGAGGGGGAGTTGGATGCATCAGGGGGAAGTTCCTGCGGGAGCGGGAGCGTCGGCATTGGACGGCGTGCTGGAGTCCGCGGACCTGGCCGTCACCGTGGTCGGGCCGAGCGGTGCAGATCAGGACGCCGCGACCGACGAGTTGAGGGAATCGCTGGCGGAACGGGTCCCGGCGCTGGTGGCCACGAGAGTCAAGCCTGATGGATTGACCCAGGACGCGGGGATGATCCTGGCCATCGTGCTCGGTTCCAGCAGCGTCACCATGCTGGCCACCGGGCTCGCGTCGTGGCTGCGCCGCCGCTCGGAGTTCAAGTTGGTGCTCAAGCGGCGCAAACGCAACGGGGAGACGGTCGAGGTGATCCTCCAGGGCCGTCCCGACGAACACACCGAGCAGATGACCAAGGACTTCCTGGAGGGGTGACGCAGGTGCTGGACCCCGCCCGTACACTCTCCGTCATCACCGGGGCGCAGGCCTGGCCCCGCTTGGACTCCTTCGAGGCGGCGCCCGCCTTTGTGAACTCGGCCACCGCTCTGGCTGGATACCTGGGCGCGGGCGGGTTCGGGACCCCTCCGGAGAACATCCTCAACCTGTTCGACAAACCGGACGCCGTGGCGCAGTACGACCGGATCGCCGACTTCCTCGGCACCCGCGCCAAAGCTCTCCACGCACCCCACGGCGAGGGGCTGCTCATCATGTTCCACTACATCGGACACGGGGCATTCTTCGGCACCTCGCGCGACTACTGCCTCCTGGTCTCGGACACCCGCAGCCCGATGGAGGCAGACACCAGCCTGCGGGTCGCCTCGCTCGACCGCTTGCTGCGCCAGACCGTGCCGCTGAGCGCCCGCATACTGTTCCTGGACTGCTGCTTCGCCGCTGAGGCCGCCCGGATCATGCAGGGAACAGTCGAACAGGAAGTCAGTACGAAGAGCGAGGAGATCCTGACAAACGCTCCGCTGGACCGTGGGGTTGCGCTCTTCTGCGCCGCCGGCGCGAAGGACCCCGCCCGGCTGGCCAGCAGGGACAGCCACACGCTATGCAACTGGGCGCTCCTCACGGCCCTGCGCACCGGTGACCCCGGCCACCCGGGCCCTTTGACGCTCCGCCAGGTCGCCTCGGTGGCGGCCAAGGTGCTGGCCAGCCTCGGCCAGCCGGACGTTCCCCGGCCGGAGGTACACGTCCCAAACCAGGCCGCGGGCGATCTCGCCGCGGTCCGCCTCTTCCCCAACCCGGCGGCCCCGACGGACGGGACGCCTACGGCCGAGGGCCCGTCGCGACTACCGACGCACCGGACGCCGACCGCCGACTTCGACAAAGAGCTACGCGAAGTCTTGGCGGACATGGGCCCGGTCCGCCACTTCGCGGTGCACGGTTCGGGCCGTCCGTCGGGAATGGTCATCAACGCGGCGGCCTACCACGGCGTGGACGCCAGCGAGATCCTGGCCGTTTGGCAGACCAAAAAGGGATTCATCAATCCGGCCGAGAGTCTTGTCTTCACCCGGACGGGCATCCGCGCCAAGGACCGCTCGAAGGAACTGAGTCTGAACTACGACGTCTTCCCGCACTGCACCTTCTCAACCGGCTACCGGTTCGAGGCCAGCAGTGCGGCCGGCCGCGTGCCCAGCAGTCACTACTACTGGCTGGAGGTGGAGCACCCCGGCGGGACGTGGCAGAGCCGGTGGCTGGAGAACAGGAAGGACATCCAGAATCTCTCCAACTCCCTCAAGCTCATTCAGCGGCTGAAGTCCTAGCTGCTCCCGTGTGCACTACCCACCCGGAGAGACCGCCCGGGGCAAGGAAAGGCAATCGCTTCCCGAGGCTGTCATGATCCGCATCTCGGGTGGATCGTCATCACTCATAGCCGCTCTGCCTCCAGTAACCAGCCACAGCCGGACATCGAAGTGATCGGCGAGGCCGGCACTGTGGAGCAGGCACTGGTGCGTGTCCCCGCGCTGCGGCCGCAGGTGGCCGTGCTCGACGTCCGCCTGCCCGACGGCGACGGCGTGACCGTGTGCCGGGAGCTCCGCTCCCGCATGCCTGAGCCGGCCTGCCTCATGCTGACCTCCTTCGACGACGAGGAGGCCCTGCTGGACTCCATCATGGCAGGTGCGTCCGGTTACGTCCTGAAGCAGATCCAGGGCTCGGACCTGGTGTCCGCCGTACGCACCGTGGCCGCGGGCCAGTCTCTGCTCGACGCCAGCGCCACCACCAAGCTGATGGCCCGGCTTCGCGGAGGCCAGCAGGAGGAGCAGCAGCCGGACGGACTGCAAGGTCTGACCGAGCGGGAGCGGGAGATCCTGGCCCTGATCGGTGAGGGTCTGACCAATCGCCAGATCGGCCAGCGGCTGTACCTGGCCGAGAAGACGGTAAAGAATCACGTCTCCCGTCTGCTGGCCAAGCTCGGGGTCGAGCGCCGTATCCAGGCCGCCGTCATCGCCACCCAGGTCCAGGACCGACAGCGGCAGGAAGGGCACTGAGACCGGGAAGCCGCAGCACCTCCGGCTTGGCCTGTTGACCGGTCGCTTCGGGTGGCGTGGGGTCGCCGGGTCCTGTGGTCCGGGAGACGACCGTCCGGTGGAAGTCCTGTGCGGCTGAGCGTCAGGGGCCTCCTGTCGGCCGTCCCGTAGGAGTGGTCGATGTTGTCTCCAGCGTGTGCCGCCGATTCGTACCGGGCCAGGGGCCATTGGGCCGGGGCCAGGGCCGTCCGGCCCCGAGGCAGGTGGCAGCGACGACGGCCGCCGCCCCCGTGTCGGCGGGGGCGGCGGCCGTGGCGCGAGGATCGTGCCTCCCCCGACACGAGACTCGCGTGGAAGCCCTCACGGCTCCTGGGGGCTACGGGAGAGCCGACCCATCTCGAACGAGCCGCAAGGATGTGGCACCGTCGGCCGGTCGACGCCGTTTCGCGTGTCCGGCCGCTGCTCCTGCCCTCGATTGTCGAGCCCGGCACGGTGCTCACGATGGGGCTGGACGGGCCATGCCGTGGGCCGAGCGGCCCATGTCCTGTGGCCAGGAGTACCGGTAGGCGGACGAGTTGGGCTGTCCAGGCCCAGGGCAGCGGGACCAACGGGGTAGCGCGTGGGCCGTGTGGCCGCTGACTGTGCGCGCTGAGGGGCAGAAGGATCAGTCGCGGATCGACTCACCCACTGGTCAGCAAGGAGCTCCGCCATGCCCAGAACCACAAGAGACGGAAAGGGGACGACGCCCACGACGGCGCTCGGCCTTCCCGCCGCCTCCGCGCTCGTGATCGGCAGCATCATCGGCACCGGAGTCTTCGCCCTGCCCTCCGCCCTCGCCCCGTACGGGCCGATCTCCCTCGTCGCGTTCGTCGCCATCACCCTCGGCGCGCTCGCGCTGGCGCTGACCTTCGGGGCGCTGTCCAAGCGCGTTCCGGCCAGTGGCGGGCCGTACGTCTACGCTCGTGAGGCCTTCGGGGAGTTCGCCGGATTCCTCAACGCGTGGTCGTACTGGATCACCGCGTGGGCCGGGAACGCGGCCATCGTCGTCGCGTGGGTCGGCTACGTCGAGGTGTTCGTGAACACCGGACACCACAAGTGGGTCTCGGTGCTTCTCGCGCTGGTCGGGCTGTGGATTCCGGCCGCGATCAACCTCACCGGCGTCCGGAACATGGGCGCCTTCCAGGTGATCACGACCGTGCTGAAGTTCGTTCCGCTGGTCTTCATGGCCACCGTCGGACTGCTGTTCATCGACGCCCACAACTTCGGACCGTTCAACGCCGGCGGCCAGTCGGCGCTGGGAGCGATCTCGGCCGCGGGCGCCATCGCACTGTTCAGCTACCTGGGCCTGGAAGCGGCCTCCGTCGTCGCCGGCCGGGTCCGCGAGCCGGAGCGCAACGTCCCCCGCGCCACCGTCTACGGCACACTCATCTGCGCCGTCATCTACATCCTGGGCACCCTCGCCGTCTTCGGCACCGTCTCCCACGGCGAACTGGGCGGTTCGACCGCGCCGTTCACCGACGCGGCGAACAACATCTTCGGCGGCAGCTGGGCCGGCGACATCGTCGCCGTCGCCGCGATCATCTCCGGCATCGGCGCCCTCAACGGCTGGACCATGCTGTGCGCCGAGATGCCGTACGCGGCCGCCCGCGACGGACTCTTCCCGCGCGCCTTCGCCCGGCTGCGCGGCGAGGGCGGCGTCCCGGCCTTCGGCATCGTCGCCTCCACCGTGCTGGCCTCACTGATCACCGTGTTCAGCTACACGCGCTTCGACGACGTCTTCACCAAGATCGTGCTGCTCAGTGTGCTGACCGCCGTGATCCCCTACCTCTTCTCCGCCGCCGCCCAGCTGTACTGGCTGCTGGTACGCGGCCGGGGCAGCCTCAGCCCCCGCAGGTTCGCCCGTGACGTCACCGTCGCCGGGCTGGCCCTCGTCTTCTCGTACTGGTCGATCCAGGGCAGCGGCTACCAGACCGTCTACTACGGCCTGTTCGTTCTGCTGCTCGGCGTCCCCGTCTACGTCTGGCTGAAGCGGGGGCAGGGCGTCTACGGCGAGGCGACGGCGCCCACGGCCGCCGCGGTGATCCCGGTCCAGCAGGAGCGGGCACCTGAAACGCCCCCGCCGGCCCCGCGGCTCTCCCGGGGGCTCCGTACTCGCCGCATCGGCGGGCCCGGGAAGCGGAACGACCTCCACCCCCACGACTGACCACCACACCCCAGCACAGAGGAACCCCCGCGATGAACACCTTCCACGTCGACTCCGAGGTCGGCCCGCTGCGCCAGGTGATCCTGCACCGTCCAGGCCTCGAACTCTCCCGCCTCACCCCGCGCAACGTCGACGCCCTGCTCTTCGACGACATCCTCTGGGCCAAGCGCGCCCGAGAGGAGCACGACGCGTTCGCCCAGGTCCTGCGCGACCACGGCGCCCGCGTCCACTACTTCGCCGACCTGCTGACGCAGACCCTGGACATCGCCGAGGGCCGCGACTGGCTCCTGGACCAGGTCGTCACTGCGGCCACGGTCGGCCCGGCCCTGGTCGACCCCGTGCGCGAACTGTGCGCCGAACTCGACGGGGAGACCCTCGCCGGCTACCTGATCGGCGGCCTCCTCAAGAGCGACCTGCCGCTCGCCACCCCGCACAGCCTGGTGTGGAACGCACTCGGCGCAGACGACTTCGCCCTCGCCCCACTGCCCAACCACCTCTTCCCGCGGGACAACTCCTGCTGGCTGTATGACCAGGTGTCGGTCAACCCGATGGCCAAGGCCGCCCGGCGCCGCGAGAGCCTGCACGCCGAGGCCATCTACCGGTTCCACCCGATGTTCGCCGACGTAGCACCCGCACCCCTGCTCGACGGCCCCGTCGGCACTCTGGAAGGAGGCGACGTCCACGTTCTCGGCAACGGCGCCGTCATGGTCGGCATGGGCGAGCGCACCACCGCCCAGGCGGTGGAGAACCTGGCCGCCCGGCTTTTCGCCTCCGGTACGGCGAGCCTGCTGATCGCCGTCCAACTGCCGGCGGCCCGTGCGTACATGCACCTGGACACCGTGCTGACCATGGTCGACCGCGACGCGTTCGCCATCTATCCCGGCCTCGCGGATTCCCTGCGCTCGTGGACGCTGAGGCCCAGTGACAGTCGCGAGACCGGGTTCGACGTCACCGCGAACTCCGATCTCGCGACCGCGCTCGCCGAGGCTCTCGACCTGGACAAGGTCCGGATGCTGTCCGCCCCGCAGGACATCCGCAACGCCGAGCGCGAGCAGTGGGACGACGGCAGCAACTTCCTCGCCCTCGCACCCGGTGTGGTCGTCGGCTACGAGCGCAACGTCACCACCAACACCTACCTGCGTAAACAGGGAATCGAGATCGTCACGATCGCCGGTGCCGAACTCGGCCGCGGCCGTGGTGGCCCCCGCTGCATGAGCTGCCCCATCGAACGCGACCCGATCGCCTGAGCCGACGAGGACCCCATCATGACCATCGACCTGCGAGGCCGCTCCTACCTGAGCGAACTCGACTTCACCGCCCCCGAGATCCGCCATCTCCTCGCCCTCGCCGCCGACCTCAAGGCGGCCAAGCGCGCCGGCACCGAACAACCCCGGCTGAGCGGCAGGCACATCGCCCTGATCTTCGAGAAGACCTCCACCCGCACCCGCTGCGCCTTCGAGGTCGCCGCCGCCGACCAGGGCGCCCGCACCACCTACCTCGGCCCCGGCGACACGCATATCGGCCACAAGGAGTCGGTCGCCGACACCGCCCGCGTGCTCGGCCGCATGTTCGACGGCATCGAGTACCGGGGCTCCGCCCAGTCGATCGTCACCGAACTCGCGGCCCACGCCGGCGTCCCCGTCTACAACGGCCTGACCGACACCTCCCACCCCACCCAGAGCCTGTGCGACATGCTCACCATGCGCCAGCACAGCACCAAGCCTCTGCCGGACATCAGCTACTGCTACCTCGGCGACGCCCGCAACAACATGGGCAACTCCCTGCTCTCGATGGGCGCGTTGCTCGGCATGGACGTACGGATCGCCGCACCGAAGGCGCTGTGGCCCGAGCCCGCGCTGGTGGCCACGTGCGGGTCCCTCGCCGAACGCAGCGGAGCCCGGATCACCCTCACCGAGGACGTGGAAACCGCCGTACGCGGCGCCGACTTCCTGCACACCGACGTCTGGGTCTCCATGGGAGAACCGGCCGACACCTGGCGGGAACGGATCGAGCTGCTGCTCCCGTACCAGGTGAACGACAAGACGCTCGCCCTCACCGGCAACCCGGACGTGAAGTTCCTGCACTGCCTGCCGTCCCTGCACGACCACCGCACCCGGCTCGGTCGGGAACTGTTCGAGACCTACGGCCTGAACGGCCTCGAAGTCACGGACGAAGTCTTCTCCTCACCTGCCTCGATCGTCTTCGACCAGGCGGAGAACCGCCTGCACACCATCAAGGCCGTACTCGTCGCCACCCTGGAGGACTGAAGCCATGCGCATCGTCGTCGCTCTCGGAGGCAACGCCCTGCTGCACCGAGGTGAACGCCCGGACGCCGCCGTCCAGCAGGCCAACATCGACCGGGTCGCCACCGCCCTCGCCGTCCTGGCACAAGAAAACGAGCTGATCATCACCCACGGCAACGGCCCACAGATCGGGCTGCTCGCCATGGAAAGCGCGGCCGACCCCGCCCTCAGCTCCCCCTACCCACTGGACCTGCTCGGCGCCCAGACCGAAGGCATGATCGGCTCGCTGCTTACCCGCACCCTCCACAACGCCCTCCCGGGCCGTCGTATCGCCGCTCTCATCACCCACACCCTCGTCCGGGCCGACGATCCGGCCTTCGAGCGGCCCACGAAGTTCGTCGGCCAGGTGTACTCCGCGTCGATGGCCAAGGCACTGGCGCGCAAGCTGGGTTGGCACATCGCTCGGGACACCACCGGCTGGCGCCGCGTCGTCGCCTCCCCGTCGCCCGAACGGATCCTGGAGACGGACACCATCCACGAGCTGCTCACCGCCGGCGCACTGGTCGTGTGCGCCGGCGGCGGAGGCGTTCCCGTCACCGCCGACTCCGACACGGGCGCCCTCAGCGGCGCGGAGGCCGTCGTCGACAAGGACCTCACCGCGGCCCTGCTCGCCGAGGACCTCAAGGCGGACTTCCTGCTCATCCTCACCGACGTACCCTGCGTCTACGACCGCTACGGCACCCCGGACCAGCGCCCGGTCCTCGACGCCACCCCCGACGATCTGCGCGGCGGCGGGTTCCCGGACGGCTCGATGGGACCGAAGACGGAGGCCGCGGCACGGTTCGTGGAGCGCACCGGCGGTCTGGCGGCGATCGGCGCCCTGGACGCCGCCTACGAGATCGTCCACGGCAGGTCGGGCACGCTGATCCGCCCGGACCTCACTGCCCGCTGACGCCGTGGGAGCGGCGTCCGGCCGCGGAACGCCTTCCGGTCCGGGCGCCTACCGCTCGCCGCACCAGGTGCGGTACCAGGGCCCATGGTCCCCGCCGAAGGACCAGCGGCCCCTGTCTTGAAGAGCCCGGGAAAACGACGCTGGAATCGGGTCCCCTCCGGGCCCCGATTCAGGAGGTGGAGAACATGCCCCGCACCATCACCGTAGGCCTCGACGGCTCACCCGAGAGCCGGGCCGCCGCGGAGTGGGCGGCCCGCGAGGCGACGCTGCGCGGACTGCCGGTGAAGCTCGTCCAGGTCTGGGAGCCCGTCCCGGATCCCATGGCCCAGGCCCCGCTCCTCGGTGCCGAGACGCACCAGCACTGGACCGAGAGGATCCCCCGCGAGACCGCCGAGGGCCTGCGACTGCGCCACCCCGGCGTCGAGGTGACCACCCAGCAGCTCACCGGACGGCCCGACGAAGCCCTGGTCGGCGCGGCCGAGGACGCCGACATGCTCGTCCTCGGCTCACGCGGCCTGGGCGGGATCGGC
>NZ_JBSFIK010000082.1:0-7952 GCF_053597535.1 Streptomyces sp. NPDC001348
CCGGCGTTGTCGTCGGTTGCCGACTCCCCCACTCTCGGCTGCGCTCGAGCGGGGGGACCCCCATCGCGTCGACGCCCTCCTCCGCCTTGCAGCTGCACGCACCAGACCCCGCTCGGCCCAGCCGACCAGGCACTGTCAGTCCATGCCGGCCTGATCCACAAGACACCCCCTGGCCGTTCCGGAGACCGGAACAGGCGGTCCTGCCTGGTGGGTCCCCCGCTCCTGCCGTGCACGGGTGAGTGTGTGCGGGCCCCGGGCGGCGGCAGGATTCGGCGTTCCGTCCGGAGTGTGGCGAAGGTAAGCGAGCGGGACGCGAACAGACAAGCGAATGCTCCCCGCTGACCACGTTCGACTTGATCCGTCGCGGGTATCCGCCGTCACCCTGCGTGAATTCCCCGGGGGGCCGCCCATTCAATTCCCGGAAACGGATGTAGGTTACATGGACATGACGCGTGACGGACGGTCACACATATGACGCTCCTCACGGAACGCGCCTCCATGGCCTCCTGTTCCAGGATGAATCGCCGTGAAGAACCCAATCAGGACAGAAGCATCAGATGCGCCGCAGACGGACAACGGTCGCATCCAGATCGCCCCGCAGCCCGGTGTCCAGCCCATGGTGCAGCAGCACGGCACCTCGGTGCACTTCGCCCGTTTCACGGCATTCGTACGACGCCGCCGGATCGAGCCCGCGCAGCCGCACCGCCGGGACCGGTTCGCCGTACCGCTGCGCCTGGAGCCAGGCCAGCACGACCGACTCGTCCCCGAGGACGTACTGCACCGCGCTCAGCCCGCCCTCCGGCGGCCGCAGCCGGTACAGGTCGCCGCGCTGCACGACCGGACGGATCTCCTTGTACAGCTCCACCCACCCCCGGGCCTCGGAGAGTTCCTCCTCCGTCCACTCCGAGAGGTCGCCGCCGACGCCGAGCACCCCGGCCATGGCGCTCACGAACCGGAAACGCAGACTGCTGACCCGGTCGTTGAGCTGGGTGTTCGGACTGTCGGTGACCCAGGCGGCCATGATCCGGGCGGGGTGGATCTGACTGAAGCCGTGCTGGATGGCGAGCCGGTCCAGCGGGTCGGTGTTGTCGGAGGTCCACACCTGGTCGGTACGGCTCATCACGCCGAGGTCGATCCGGCCGCCGCCGCCCGAGCAGGACTCGAACGCCACGCCGGGATGGGCCGCCCGCAACCGGTCGAGGAGCGCGTAGAGCGCGCCGACGTGGTCCACCCACAGCCGCTGCGGGTACGGATCGCCAGGCCATCCGGCGTCGGTGAAGCAGCGGTTGAAGTCCCACTTCACATAGTCGACGGGGGCGCTGGAGAGAAGGCCGTCGAGCTGCTGCCAGAGGTACTCCTGGACGTCCTCGCGAGCGAGGTTGAGGACGAGCTGGTTGCGGAACTCCGTCCGCTTCCGTCCGGATTGGTACTGCACCCAGTCGGGATGGGCCCGGTACAGGTCGCTGTCCGGGTTGACCATCTCCGGCTCGACCCAGATGCCGAACTGCATACCGAGGGCGTGCACGTAGTCCGCGAGCGGCTTCAGGCCGTTCGGGAAGCGGTCCGGGTTGGGTGTCCAGTCGCCGAGCCCGGCCCGGTCGCTGGTGCGGGCACCGAACCAGCCGTCGTCGACCACGAACAGTTCGACACCGATCGCGGCGGCCCGCCGGGCGAGGGTCGCCTGCTGCTCCTCGGAGATGTCGAAGGTGGTGGCCTCCCAGGAGTTGAACAGCACGGGCCGGTCCCGGTCCGCGTCCGGGATCACATGGGCCCGCTGGTAGGCGTGCCAGGCGCGGCTGGCACCGCCGAAACCGCCGTCGCTCCACAGGCCCGCGAAGACGGGCGTGGTGTACGACTCCCCCGGCGCCAGCGCCAGCAGGCCCGAGTCGTCGTACCCGGCCCCGCCGGTGATCTGGACGCGCGCGTCCGGGAGTTGGGAGACCGCGATCCGCCAGGACCCCGACCAGCCGAGGGCGCAGCCGTAGACCTCGCCGTGCTCCTCGCCGGCGCCGGTGTCCAGGGCGACCCAGGGCAGGTGCTGGTGGCCGGTGTGACCGCGGCGGCTGCCGATCACCTTGTCGCCGTACGTGAGCGGGGCGCTGGTCAGCCGGGACTCGGCGGCCCAGCGGCCGTGCAGCTGGGACAGCCGCCAGCCGTCCCGGTCGGGCAGGGTCCAGGTGGCCGCGTCGGCGCGCAGCAGCTCCACGCGCGCGTCCCCCTCGTTGCCCACCGTCACCCAGCGCTCGACGACGTCCCCGCGCATCCGGTAGTGCAGCGTGACCGCCACCGCGTCGTCCCTGAAGCGCAGCCGCAGCTCGTCGCCCTCGGTGTCGTACGCCTCGAAGGCCCACTCGGTGCCGCGCCGCTCGTCGGTGCGCACGGACAGGGCGGGCCGCACGAAACGGGGGCCGCCCTCGACCGGGTACTCCTCACGGCCGTCGAGCGGGGACTCGAAGGGCCGGTAGCCGGGCAGCGGACGCACCGCGAGAGCCTCGGCGTCGGCGAGCGCGATGCGCGGGCCCCAGTGGAGGTGCAGCAGTTCGTGCGCCTCGGTGAGATGCAGCGCGTAACCACTGGTGGGCCCCGTCAGGAGCCAGGTACGACCGTTTTCGGCGATGTCCACCATCGGGGCCTCACAGTTGCCGACAGATCCGCTCAAGCATCAACATCATCACGGTCTCATGGCGTCGGAAGCAACGCCTGTGGACAACTCATCGCCCGGGAAAACCTATGTCGTATCGTCGACCGAGTGCCCGCCGACGAGCCGCGACGGCGGGAGCGACAGCGAGGAGCCCACGTGACGCAGCAGGTCCCGTCGACCGAGCCCGAGCTGACCGGAGTGCGCAACTTCCGGGACGTGGGGGGCATGCCCACGGCGGACGGGCGCCGGGTACGGCACGGGGTACTGTTCCGCAGCGGCCATCTCGCGCACGCCACCGAGCAGGACGCGGCGTTCCTCGCCTCCCTGGGCCTGCACACGATCTTCGACTTCCGCAACGCGGCCGACAAGAAGCTCGAGGGCCCGGACGTCGAACTGCCCGGCGTGCGCAATGTGAGCCTGCCGCTGAGTGACCCGGCGGACGGCGCGGAGTTCTGGAGGCTGGTCCGCGACGGCGACCTCGACCAGCTGCGCGCGATCCTCGCGGACGGCAAGGCGGAGAGGCGGATGATCGCCTCCTACCGCAAGATCGTGCGGGAGCGCACCGGGGAGCATTCCAGGGTGCTTCGCGCCCTGGCGGAGGACAGCGTCCCCGCCCTGCTGCACTGCGCGGCGGGCAAGGACCGCGCGGGCATCTCCGTGGCCGTGACGCTGCTCGCGGTGGGCGTGGAACGCGAGGCGATCGTCGCCGACTACCTCGAGTCCAACGCGAAGCACCGCCGCTACAAGGTGCGCCGGGGCGGCAACCCGGACAGCGCGTACACCCCCGAGGTGATGGAGCTGCTCAGTCCGCTCTTCGACGCGCGCGCCGAGTACCTGTCGGCGGCCTTCGAGAGTGTCGAGGAGACGTGGGGCGGGGTCGACACCTATCTGGAGCAGGGCCTGGGGATCACCTCCGGGGTCCGGGAGCGGCTGCGCGAGCGCCTGCTGGACTGACGTGGGGTCAGCCCTTGGCGCCCAGCGCGAACAGCAGGTAGAGGAACGCGGCGAAAAGGTGGCCCACGGCGATGTAGATGATCAGCCGGACCCACAGGGAACGGGGGAATCTCGTCTCGTAGTCGCTCATGACAGCTCTCCGGTGAGGGGTCCCAGGCACAGTGCGGCCGTGGGGCTCTGCAGCAGGGTGTGGACGAACAGCAGCTCCACGCCGTCGTGGTCCTCGGCGGCGAGGCGGTGCGGGGTGAGCGAGTCGAAGTGCGCGCTGTCGCCGGGCGCGAGCAGGTGCGCGGTCTCGCCGAGACGGAGTCTCAGACGGCCCCTGAGGACGTGGAGCCACTCCTCTCCGGGGTGGACCCGCACGATGTCGCCCTGCGTGCCGTACGGCACCCGGACGCGCAGTGCCTGCATACCGCGCCCGGGGGCGCCGGCCTGGAAGTACGTCCAGCCGCCCGCCCGGGTCGGCTCCATGTCGGCGGCGCGCACGACGGCGTCCCGGTCGGCGACGCTCTCACCGAGCAGTTCCGAGACCGTCGTACCGTAGATACGGGCGAGCGCGAGCAGCATCGGGAGCGAGGGCTGGCGCCCACCGGTCTCCAGACGGGAGAGGTGGGCGGGCGAGAGACCCGCGGTGCGGGCCGCGGCCTCCAGGGTGAGGCCGGCGCGCCGGCGCAGGGCGCGCAACTGCGGCGCCACGGCGGGCAGGTCGTCGCCCTGACCCGCCGGCGGCGCGGCTTCTGAGGCGTTCATGCCTCCATTGGGCCAAAGTATTGCCTCAGCGGCAAATTTCTTGCCTCAGAGACAAATACCCCTGGTTTCAGCGGTTGGCCACCGCCTGCTTGATCAGTGTCTTGCCGAAGTCCCACACCAGGCCGCCGCTGTGCGCGTCGTCCATCACGGCACTGAAGGCGTCGACGAACCGGTCCACCTCCCGCTCGCCGATGACCAGCGGCGGGATCAGCTTGATCACCTCGAGGTGGTCGCCGGAGACCTGGGTGAGGATCCGGTGCCGCTGGAGCAGCGGGACGACCACCATCTGCGCGAACAGGCCCTTGCGCGCGGCCTGCAGCATGGTCCAGCGGCTGCGCAGCTTCAGCGACTTCGGCCGGCCGAACTCGATGCCGATCATCAGGCCCCGGCCCCGGACGTCGGCGAGCAGCTCGTACTTGCCGATCAGCGCGGTGAGCCGCGATTTGAGCCGCTCACCGGTGACGCGGGCGTTCGCGACGATCTGCTCGTTCTCCATGACCGACAGCACGGCGAGTCCGGCGGCCATCGCCTGGGCGTTGGAGCCGAAGCTCGCCGAGTGGACGAGCACCCGGTCCATGGACGAGTAGACCTTCTTGAAGATCCAGTCCCTGCCGAGGGTCGCGCCGACCGGGACGTAGCCGCCGGACAGCGCCTTGGCCACGCACACCAGGTCGGGCTCGACGCCGTCGTCGTGCTGGTAGGCGTAGAAGTCGCCGGTGCGGCCGAGGCCCGTCTGCACCTCGTCCGCGATGAGCAGGGCACCCCGCCGGTGCAGCAGCTCCTGGGCCGCGCGCAGGTAGCCGGGCGGTGCCTCGTGGACGCCCTTGCCCTGGATCGGCTCGACGACCAGGGCTGCGACGTCGCCCTTCTTCAGCTCGCGGGCCAGAGCGTCCAGGTCACCGAGGGGGACGGCGGTGTCGGGCAGCAGCGGAGCGAAGCCGTCCCGGAAGCCGCTCTCGCCGTTGACCGACAGGGAGCCGGTGGTCAGGCCGTGGAAGGCGTGCTCGCAGTACAGGATCCTCGGCTTCCCGGTGGCGTACCGGGCGAACTTCAGGGCGGTCTCCACCGCCTCCGTGCCGCTGTTGCCGAAGAACACCCGGTCCAGGTGCGGGCTGTGCGCGAGGAGCCGCTCGGCGAGCAGACCGGGCAGCGGCTGGCAGTCGAAGCGGGTGAGGTCGGCGAGGGAGGCGTCGAGGACGTCGTGCAGTGCCTTGCGGACGACCGGATGGTGGCGGCCGAGGCCCATGACGCCGAACCCGGCGAGCATGTCGAGGTAGTCGTCGCCGTCCGCGTCCCAGAAGTAGGCGCCCTCGGCACGCTCGTAGACCTTGTCGAAGCCGATGGTGTGCAACATGCGCGGGAGCTGGTGGTTGAGGTGCCTGGCGTGCAGCTCGTAGCGCTCGGCTCCGCGCTCGGCCAGCAGCGCGCCGAGGTCGAACTCCGTGGTCATTCGGGTTTCTCCTGTTTCTGCTCGCCCGGTCCCCCGGCGTCCGCGACCGCCAGGCTCGCGCTGATCCGTCCGGCCACCTCGACCGGGGTGAGGCCGATGTCGGCCAGCACCTCACCGCGCTTGGCGTGCGCCAGGAACTGCTCGGGGATGCCGAACCGCCGTACGGGAACGTCCACGTCCGCGTCACCGAGGGCGAGGGCCACGGCGGAGCCGACGCCGGCCGCACGGCTGTTGTCCTCGACGACCGCCACCAGCCGGTGTCCGGCGGCGAGCCCGGGCAGCGCCGGGTCGACCGGCTTGACCCAGCGGGGATCGACCACCGTGCAGTCGATGCCGCGTGCCTCGAGCAGCTCGGCGGCCTGGAGGCACACCGGTGCCATGACGCCGACGGCGACGAGGAGCACCTCGGGCCGTTCGGCGCGGTGCAGCACGTCCATGCCGCCGACCCGGCCCACGGCCGGTACCCCGGGGCCCACCGACTCCTTCGGGAAGCGGACCAGAGTGGGTGCGTCGTCGACGGCGACGGCCTCGCGCAACTGGGCGCGCAGCTGGTCGGCGTCGCGCGGGGCGGCGATTCTCAGACCGGGGACGACCTGGAGGACCGACATGTCCCACATGCCGTTGTGGGAGGGGCCGTCGACACCGGTGACCCCGGCCCGGTCGAGGACGAAGGTGACCCCGCAGCGGTGCAGGGCCACGTCCATCAGCAGCTGGTCGAAGGCGCGGTTGAGGAAGGTGGCGTACACGGCGACGACCGGGTGCAGCCCACCGGTCGCCAGTCCCGCCGCCGACACCGCCGCGTGCTGCTCGGCGATGCCGACGTCCCACACCCGGTCGGGGAAGCGTTCGGCGAACGCGCCGAGGCCCACCGGGTGCAGCATGGCCGCCGTGATCGCCACGACGTCCTCCCGCTCCTCGCCGATCCGCACGATCTCGTCGCCGAACACCGAGGTCCAGGACGGGCCGGCCGACGGGGCGAGCGGTGCGCAGGTCAGCGGGTCCATCACGCCCACGGTGTGGAAGTGGTCCTCCTCGTGGGCGAGCGCGGGTTCGTAGCCGCGGCCCTTCTCGGTGAGGCAGTGGACGAGCACGGGCCCGTGGAAGCGTTTGGCGCGGCGCAGCGCCGACTCGACGGCCATGATGTCGTGTCCGTCGATCGGGCCGACGTACTTCAGACCCAGGTCCTCGAACATGCCCTGTGGGGCGAAGGCGTCCTTGAAGCCCTTCTTCGCGCCGTGCAGGGACTCGTAGACCGTGCTGCCGACCACCGGGGTGCGCAGCAGGATCTCCTTGCCCCAGGCCAGGACCTTCTCGTAGCCGTCGGTGGTGCGCAGGGTGGCCAGGTGGTTGGCGAGGCCGCCGATGGTCGGCGCGTAGGAGCGCTCGTTGTCGTTGACGACGATGATCAGCGGCCGGTCCTTGGCGGCCGCGATGTTGTTCAGCGCCTCCCACGCCATGCCGCCGGTGAGCGCGCCGTCGCCGATGACCGCGACCACGTGCCCTCTCCCGCCCTGCACCGCGCGGGCCTTGGCGAGTCCGTCGGCCCAGCCCAGGGCGGTGGAGGCGTGGCTGTTCTCGATGACGTCGTGCTCGGACTCCTCACGGGAGGGGTAGCCGGACAGGCCGCCCTTGCCGCGCAGTTTGGAGAAGTCCTGACGCCCCGTCAGCAGCTTGTGCACGTAGCTCTGGTGGCCGGTGTCCCAGAGGATGCGGTCGACCGGCGACTCGAACACTCTGTGGAGCGCGACGGTGAGTTCCACCACCCCCAGGTTGGGACCCAGGTGCCCGCCGGTTCTGGCCACCGCGTGTACCAGGAACTCGCGTATTTCTTCGGACAGTTCACCGAGTTCCGCCTCGGACAGCGCTTTCAGGTCGCGTGGTTGCCGGATGGTTTCCAGAATCGTCACGATCGGGCCCCCTCTCGGTCCGTACCTTGCTTCGGACTCACTTCATCTGGTCGGCGAGTTTCAGGGCTTCCTCGATGAGGGTCTCCACGATCTTGGACTCCGGGACGGTCTTGATGACCTCGCCCTTGACGAAGATCTGCCCCTTGCCGTTGCCCGAGGCCACACCGAGATCGGCCTCACGGGCCTCACCGGGACCGTTGACGACACAGCCCATCACGGCCACCCGCAGCGGGACCTCCATGCCGGTCAG
>NZ_JBSFIK010000083.1:0-5289 GCF_053597535.1 Streptomyces sp. NPDC001348
AGGCGTTGCCGAAGGCCATGCCGGCGATGGTGCCGGCGTTGTGCATCTTCTCCCGGGCGTCCGACCGTACGGCGCGGTCGTTCACCGCGGCTTCGGCGTTCTCGAAGATCAGCCGGATCGCGTGCAGGGCCAGGCCGTCGGTGAAGTCGTTGGCGTAGACGGACACGTAACCTGCTCCTGGGGCAGGGCGTCGTTGTCGGCGAGTGCCTTCAGGCCATTCGTGACCAGTCGGTCCACGGCGACGGCGATGTCGGACGGCGCGTCCGCAGCTGCTGTTGCCTGGGTTCCGGCTTCATGGCGGGTCATTGGGGAGCGCCTCCGTAGACGAGAGCCGTCGGCGGTGGCCGACGGCGTGCGGACGGGAGCGGCAGCGCGGGGATCGGTGCCGCTCACGCCTTCACTGTCGTCCTGCCCGGTCCCCGCTCCCAGGTGCCGATGGTCCCTTCCGGGGGCTGACCGGCACTGGCCCGGCCTGGCCGAGCAGCCCCCTCGCCGAGGGGCGGGGACATCACCCTTGGGCGAAGGGGAGCGGCTGCCCGGCAGCGGGATCACGACGGATGCTGATCGCGGCCGCTGTCGGTACGGCCGCCACGCCACGGGGGAGGAGTGGCCGACCTGCGAGCTTCCTCCTTGCGGTGCAGGGCACGGTTCAACCGGCTGCGCAGCCGGTCCTGCAGCCGGTCCGCCAGTTCGTGTGCCGTGGCCTCCTGGACGTGGACGACCACGAGGGCGTTACCGACGACCAGCTCGGCCCCCGCGGACCAGGGCCGCCCGACGTGGTGAGCGGCCGCCCGGGCGACCCTCACCGCACCGCTCACGGCTGGGACCCCTGGCCGGCTGAGGACCGCTTCGACCTTCTCCCGGACATAGGCGACGGCTTCCTCGTCCGCAGCGCCCTCCACGCGCACCTCTACGGCGACGATGCCGGTGGCGTGGCTGTCGGTGTCCTTGGCAGTCATGTGGTCCACTCCTTGTGAGATCGTTTGCGCTGCGGGTCCAGACTTCTGCGAGTACCGGCCCTGGCCCAGGGCTGTCGGGCCCCAGCGGCGGGGCCGTAGGACCTTCACCCGGGCGGGCCCCGGATGCGGCGGTGCGGTTCCTGTCCGGTTCGTGGGCCTCCCGGGAGCCGACCGCAAGCAGGATCCGAGTCTCTGCCCAGGGACGACGGCAGCGGATGTCCTGGAGGCTCCTGGGGCTCAGGGGAGACCGCCCCGTTTCGAGCGAGCCGTGAGGACGTGGCACCGCCGGCCGGTTGACAGCGCTTCTTCACGGCCGGTCGCAGCTCCTGCCCTCGATAGTCGAGTCCGGCATGGTGCCGGCGATCGGGCTGAGCGGACCATGCCGTGGGCCGAACGGCCCTGTCCTGGTGCCTGTGGCCGTCGGGCGCGGGCGAGTTGGGCCGGCCGGGCCCGCTGCACCGGAACCATCGGCGTGACCCGCGGGCCGTGCGGCCGCTGACCGCGGCCGACCGAAGCGCAGAAGGATCAGTCGCGGATCGAGTCACCCCAGTGACCTGGAGAAGGAGCACAGCCATGCCAGGAATCGAAGGAGACGGAAGGGGGACGGCGCCCACGGCGGCGCTCGGCCTTTCCCGTCGCCTCCGCTCTCGTGATCGGCAGCATCATCGGCACCGGAGTCTTCGCACTGCCCTCCGCCCTCGCCCCGTACGGGCCGATCGCCCTGGTCGCGTTCATCGCCGTCACCTTCGGTGCGCTCGCGCTGGCGATGACCTTCGGGGCGCTGTCGAAGCGCGTTCCGGCGAGCGGCGGGCCGTACGTCTACGCTCGCGAGGCCTTCGGGGAGTTCGCCGCATGAGCTGCCCCATCGAAGGTGACCCGGCCGCCTGACCCCCTGAGGACCCCATCATGACCATCGATCTGAGAGGCCGCTCCTACCTGAGCGAACTCGACTTCACCGCCCCCGAGATCCACCGTCTCCTCGATCTCGCCGCCGGCCTGAAGGCGGCCAGGCGCGCCGGCACCGAACAGCCACGGCTCACCGGCAAGCACATAGCGCTGATCTTCGAGAAGACCTCCACCCGCACCCGCTGCGCCTTCGAGGTGGCCGCCGCCGACCAGGGCGCCCGCACCACCTACCTCGGCCCCGGCGACACGCATATCGGCCACAATGGTTTCCCGGCCGGGTCCACGGGGCCCAAGGCCGAGGCGGCTGCCCGCTTCGTCGAGCACACCGGCGGTCTCGCCGCGATCGGCGCCCTGGACGCCGCCCACGAGATCGTCCACGGCAGGTCGGGCACGCTGATCCGTCCGGACCTCACCGTCGGGTGACGGCGGGACGGCCGCTCGCCGTGACATCCCCACGACCGGCTCCTACCGCTCGCTGCACCACTCGCGGTAGGCGGCCACCGCGGTGGGCAGCGTGGGGAAGACGAGGTCCGAACCCACGGAGTCCGCCAGGCCGTACGCCCGCAGATCGTTCAGCAGGTCCTGCTTGACCCGGGCCAGGGCGAACACGACGCCGCGTCGGCCGAGTTCGTGGCGCAGTTCGTCGACCGCGTCGAGAGCCGTGATGTCGACCTCCACGTTCGCCTCGGTGTTCAGTACGAACCAGCGCACGGGCACGCTCTGTCCGTCGACGGCGGCCAGGGCCCGGCGCCGGAAGTCCTCCGCGTTGGCGAAGAACAGCGGCGAGTCGTAACGGTAGACCAGCAGGCCAGGGATCGTGCGGGCCTTCGGGTAGTCGTCGATGTCGTGCATGCCCGCCAGTCCGGGCACCAGCCCTTCGACCGCGTCGTGCGGGCGCGCGACCCGGGTCAGCAGTTCGGCCACCGACAGGCCGACCGCCACGACCACCCCGTACAGGATGTCCAGAGTGAGAACACCGGCCAGGCAGCCCAGGGCGAGGAACAGTTCGCGGCGGCGGAACGACGCCAGCCGGCGGAACCCGGCCAGGTCGATCATGCGAAGGGCCGCGTAGACGACGAGGGCCCCCAGCACCGCCGAAGGCGTCCGGCTCAGCAAAGGGCTCAGGAACAGCAGGACGGCGAGGACCGCCGCGCCGGCCACCAGCGAGTAGCCCTGGCTGCGGGCGCCCGTCGACGCGGCCAGCGCGGTACGGCTGGCGCTGCTGCTGACCGGGAAGCCATGCAGGACGCCGGCGCCCACATTGGCCGCGCCCAGCGCCAGGAACTCCTGGTTGGCGTCCAGAGCGGGCTCGTCGTCGGTGCGCCCGGTGAAGGCGCGCGCAGTGAGGATGAAGTCGGTGTAGGCGACGATCAGGACGCCCAGCGCCGGCAGCACCAGGTGCGGCAGCTCGCCCAGGTCCGGCAGCGCGAGTGAGGGCAGCCCCGAAGGAACCTCGCCGATCACTTCGACGCCGTGCCGGTGGTCGAGGTCGAAGACGGTGACGGCCGCCGTACCGAGGATCACCGCGAGCAGCGGTCCCGGCAGCATCGGCAGGTACCGCTTCACCACGAGCAGGAACACCAGCGCCACGGCGGAGAAGACCACCGTGTCCGCGTCGACGTTCGACAGATGCGTGACGAAGGACCACAGTTGGGCGAAGAACTCGGTACCGCTGGTCCGCGCGCCGGTGAGCCGGGGCAACTGGTCCACCATCATGATCAGGGCCACCCCGGCCAGATACCCGATCAGCACCGGGCGGGACAGCAGGTCCGCGAGGAAGCCCAGCCGCACCACCCGTGCGACCAGGCACAGCAGGCCCACCGTCACCGCGAGGGCCGCGGCCAGTGATGCGTAACGCACCGCGTCCCCGCCGGCGAGCGGGCCCACCACGGTGGCCGTCATCAGAGCGGTCGTCGACTCGGGGCCCACCGACAACAGCCGTGACGAGCCGAACAACGCGTACAGCGCGAGGGCGGGCAGGATCGCCCACAGCCCGGCGACCGGCGGCAGCCCGGCCACACCCGCGTACGCCATCACCTGGGGCACGAGGTACGCCGCCACCGTCACCCCGCTCAGCAGGTCGCCCTTCCACCACGAACGCCGGTAGCCGAGCAGGGAGACGAGGCCGGGCACCGACCGACGCCACCACATCGCACGTCCGCCCGAGTCCTCACCCATGTGCCGCTCCTCTCTGCCTGGGCTCAGCATCCACGGCCGCACGACGATCTGCGACACCCGCCCGGCTCTCCACCTGACCGGTTCTGCCACCTGGCCCAATGAACCCCAAGAGCAGGGACGTTCAGCCCAGCGGAGGGAGACCTTCGGCATCCGGCATGACGTCGGGCATCGGACGAGAGTGGGAGACGTCGAGCAGACGACGCTTCACCCATCCCCGAAGGGACCACCGTCATGGCCGTGCACGAACACCCTCACCGGAGCCCGGGCTTCCACCTGTCGGCCGCCTTCCGTTGGCACCGCACCGGCTCCGGCCCCCGGTCCGCGGTGACGGCACGTCTCGGCACGCGGACCGCGCAGGCTCACGTCCTCGCTTCCCTGCGCCTCCTGACCGGGTTCGTCTTCCTGTGGGCGTTCCTGGACAAGACCTTCGGCCTGGGATACGCGACCGCCTCCGGCAAGGGCTGGATCGACGGCGGATCGCCGACGAAGGGCTTCCTCAGCTCCGTCACCGCCGGGCCGATGGAGTCGACGCTCCACTCCTGGGCCGGAGACACGTGGGCGGACTGGCTGTTCATGCTGGGCCTGCTCGGCATCGGCCTGGCCGTCATGGCCGGTGTGGCGCTGTGGCCGGCCGCGGTGGCGGGCACGGCGATGATGGCACTGATGTGGATGGCCGAATGGCCGCCGGCCAAGCACCTGTCGGACGGCTCGCCGAGCATGTCGACGAATCCGTTCGCCGACTACCACGTGATCTACGCCGCCGCGCTGATCGCCGTGGCGGCAGCGGGCGCGGGCGCCACCTGGGGCCTGGGCCGGCTGTGGGCGCGGCTGCCGATCGTCCGCGACCACACCTGGCTGCGCTGACCCGCGCGCTGCGGGACGGACCTCACCCGGGCCCGTCCCGCCGGCCGCGCGCGGGACCCCTCGCCCCCATGTGAGGACCGGCGGCCCCCGCCCTGAGAATCCCCCGAACACGACGCTGGAATCGGGTCCCCGCCGGGTCACCGATTCAGGAGGTGGAGAACATGCCCCGCACCATCACCGTAGGCCTCGACGGCTCGCCCGAGAGCCGGGCCGCCGCGGAGTGGGCGGCCCGCGAGGCGACGCTGCGCGGACTGCCGGTGAAGCTCGTCCAGGTCTGGGAACCGGTACCGGATCCCATGGCCCAGGCCCCGCTCCTCGGTGCCGAGACGCACCAGCACTGGACCGAGAGGATCCCCCGCGAGACCGCCGAGGGCCTGCGACT
>NZ_JBSFIK010000084.1:0-5136 GCF_053597535.1 Streptomyces sp. NPDC001348
GGGGGGACCCCCATCGAGGGCTCTCCGGCGCCTTGCGATGCACGGCACCAGACCACGCGACCTCATCGGGCGCTCATAGTGCAAGGACCCCTAAGGGGCCTCGAGCGTCTTGGTCTCCTCTTCGGTCAGCCGCACGTCGAGGGCGGCGACGGCGTCGGCGAGGTGTCGGGGGTCGGTCGCTCCGATGACGGGGGCGGCGACCACGGGGGGATCAACGCCCTCGCCGACGCCCTGAGTCTGGACGCGGCGGAACGCGACCACCTGCGCTACCTCGCCAAGATCACCGGCGGGGCGTGCGCCGGACGCCGGCGGCCGGCACCGCCCGGCCGCGACGTCCGCCCCACCGTGCTGGCGACCCTCCGGCTCCTCGAGCCCTCAGCCGCCTTCGTCACCCACCGGCTCGGTGACGTGCTCGCGTACACCGACGGGTTCGAGCCGGTGATGCGCGGGAGCGGGCTGCTGGAGACCGAGGCGCCGAACCTGACGCGCCATGTGTTCACCGGTCCGAGGGCCCGGACGTTCTTCGCCGACTGGGACGAGGTGGCCGACGAGCAGGTTTTCGACCTGCGGCTCGGACCGTCCGCGGAGACCTCCGAGTGGTTCACGGCCGACCTCGCCCCTGTCGCCGGACAGGAGTTCACCCGACGGCTCAACCGCCACCTGCCCCCACCCCAAGTGCCGCTCCGGCTCAACCACCCCACCGCGCACGCACTGCGGTGGCAGCGCGAACGACCGGAGTTGCCGCGCACCGACGCGCAGGAACCGGTCGTCCTCCTGCCCGCCGACGAGACGACGGCGCGGGCCGTGGAACGCCTTCGCCGCCGGCCCGGCGGCGGTCTCCGCGCGATCGGCTGACCCGGCCGGGTGCTCGGGCCGCCGACTACTCCTCCGGGCGGGTACGGCCGATCTCCGGCAGTTCTCCCAGCTCGGCACGGGCGTGCAGGACGTCGCCGATGAACAGGTCGTACACCAGGACCCCGACGACCCCGCCGACCAGTGGCCCGACGATCGGTATCCAGAAGTAGTCGCTGAACCATGGACCGTCCCCCGGAAAGGCCAGACTCTGCCAGCCGGCCAGCCAGGTGAGCAGGCGCGGGCCGAAGTCACGGGCGGGGTTGATGGCGTAGCCGGCGTTCGCCCCGTAGGACATGCCGATGGCGGCCACCACGAAGCCGATCACCAGCGGGCCCAGGTTCGCCTGCACCGCCGTGTTGCGCAGGTCGATGACGGCCACGACGAACATCACCAGGAAGGCGGTGCCGACGATCTGGTCGACCAGCGGTCCCCAGACGCCCCCGCCGAAGTACGGCGCCGGGAAGGTGGCGAAGATCGAGAACGTGGCGAGCGTGTGCCCGTTCGTCTTCGGCGGCTTCGAGGCGGCGTCGAAGGCGTTGATCGCGTTGTGGTAGACCGCGAGCACGAGGGCCGCCCCGGCGAGGGCGCCGAGCACCTGCGACAGCCAGTACGGCAGGACCTTGACCCAGGGGAACTTCCGGCGCACGGCGAACGCCAGGGTCACCGCCGGATTGATGTGCGCGCCGCTGACGCCACCGGCCACGTAGATGCCGAAGGTCACGGCCATCGCCCAGCCCCAGGTGATCAGCAGCCAGTCACCGGCGGCGAGGAAGATCGTGGTGGGCGTCGCGGCACGGCCCGAGCCGGGCAGCGCCGCGACGGCCATCGCGACCACTCCGCATCCGAACGAGATGAGTACGAACGTCCCCACGAACTCCGCCATGCACTCGCCCAGCAGTCCGGCGCGCCGTCTGAGCATGGATGGCTTGATCAGGGGAGGTATTTCCACAGCCATGTCGGCCCCCTCAGTGAGAGCATCCGGCCATACGACCGATCGCAAAACCGGTCATAACCCCATGGTTGCGCATGAATGCGTCAAGGGACACCGGAGGCTCTCAGGGCGGCCGTCAGGCCGTCACCGCACGGCCACCGTCCTGGCCGCGCCGCTGGTCAGGGCCGCTACGCGCGCCCGCTGCGCCGCCGAGACGGCCCGCACGACGAAGGCGCCGGCGATCGCCGCGCCCACGATCGCCGCATCCGCGGTCAGCAGGGGCCAGACCTCGGAGTAGGCGCGCTCGATGACCTCGTCGGTGGAGTCCTTGTACAGCAGGCCGGCCCCGCTGAGCATCCCGACCAGCCACAGCCCCCACCACACGTTCAGCGAACGCGGCAGGGGCCGCCCGGGGACGCTCTTCCCGTAGGCGTCCGCGACGATGCCGCGCGGCACCCACAGGTTCATGATCGGCACGACCCAGCCCAGGTAGACCCAGATCCCGGAATAGCGCGGCGGCTCGGGCGACAGGGCGCGCGCGTCGTCCCGGACGCGCCACAGCCAGGACAGGAAAGCCAGCGCGCAGATCAGCGTGGCGCCGTCCCCCAGCGCGCTGACCACGTGGTACGAGTCCTCGAGCCCCGTCAGCGTCCGGTGCACGCCCTCGCCCTGGTCCGGCGGGCCCGAGGCAGGCTCCCCTGCCAGGGACAGCCGCATGTGCCAGACCGCCCGGGCGGTCCAGGCGGCGCCGGCGAGCAGCAGCCCGCCCACGGCACACCACTCCACCCCCCGGCCCGGCCGCGGACCGGCGAATGGCTCCGTGTCGCCACCGTAGGCGTCGTGTTCGTCGTTCACCCTGGGTATCCCGTTCTTCGAGCATTTTGTTTACGCCATGTCAGACGCAGCACGAGGCGCCATGGTCACAGACGACCGCACGGCTGGTACGCCGTACGGATGACCGGGCGTGCGGGCCCGCGGCGCCGGTCCTTGACTGGACGGGAGAGCGGCGGGGGGGCACGGACGGAGGCGGGATGACGGGTCTACGGACAGGTGCGGCACTGACGCTCGCCGCATGCCTGGGCGCCGGGCTGAGCGGCTGCTCCGACAGCGGCGGTGGCACCAGCCCTTCGTCCGCGGTGAGCAAGGCGGCGTCCTACGCCTCGCAGGGCGCGTCGGCACTGGCCTCGGCGACCGCCGAGGCGGGGAAGCGGCTGGACGACGTCAAGAACGGTGTCGACGCCAAGGCCGCGGTGCGGTTGGGCACACCGGCCACGACCTCCGACGGTCATATGTCGGTCCAGGTCACGGCGGACAACAAGGCGGACGCCACCAAGTCCTTCGCCGTCCAGGTCGACTTCAAGGACAGCAGCGGCAACCTCCTGGACACGGTCGTCGCCACGGTCCCGAACGTCCCCGCCGGAAAGTCGGGCAGCGCGACGGCCCGGAGCCACCGCACGCTGTCGGGACAGGTGAAGGCCGAGGTGGCGAGGGCTCTTCGGTACTGAGCGGCCAGGTGTTGGGCGGCGCGGATGCCGAGCGGCGCGGATGCCGGGCGGCGCGGATGCCGGGTGGCTCAGGCCATCCAGAAGAAGACCGCCGTCATCCGCTTCTCCTCCAGCGTCCGGCCGCAGTAACCGGTCGCGCTGTGCACGAGGTTGGCGTTGTAGAGGAGCAGGCGGTTGTACCGGTGCGGAACGCGGACGTCCTCCTCGAAGGCGTCCGGTGCCACGAAACGGGTGCCGAGGGCCTCGACCAGGTTGTTGTGCGGGGCCTGGACGACGTTGCCGCCGAGGCGTCCGCCGGGCAGTGACTGCCGGTAGAAACTGGTGCCGCAGTCCTTGGGTACACCCGGGTTGAGATACAGCACCGCCGCGTACCGGCACAGCGCTCGCGAGTCGGTGTGCGGCCGGGGCTCGCTCTCCCCCTCGCCCACCACCTGTACGCAGTTGTGGTTGAGGGTGCCGCCGCCGGGCGCGCGCTGCACCCACAGCTCCCCGGCCCCCGTGGCCTTCCTCACGAGCCGCTCGATCCGCCCCAGTTCCCCCGGCTCCAGCCCGGGCATGGCCCGCAGACCCGGCCAGGTCTCCTGCGTGTACGGGTACCCCTCGACCCAGTCCTCCTTGGCGAGACACCGCTGCCGTACGGCGTCCACGTCCGGCAGGACGTCGTCCAGGACCCAGTAGTCGCGGCCCTTGGTGGGCTTGCGGTACGGGAGAACGGGGAGGGATGCGGCAGCCCTCGCGGGATGCCCGGGTCGCGGTGGCATGGACATGCGGCGAACGTACAGTCAGGTTCGCCCAGGCTCTCCCACCGGCCGGTCAACGTTCGGTCAACCACCGGCCCGACAGGTTTTACCAAAAACATTGAGTGCCGACGCTTCCGTCTCCGTACTCCTGTGCGTCCGATCCGCTCGCCCCGCGCGGGCGGAACCCCCTACCGGGCAGGAGGCACGGTGCGACTTTCGCGTAACGCGACGGGAACTCTCTTCGTGGGCGGAGCCATGGCGGTGACCCTGGTGGCACTCGCCTACCCGAGCATGCTCGGGGTGAGCACCGTCTCCTCCGACCAGTCCCGCATCATCGCGAACACCCAGTGGGGGCCGCTGACCGAGGGCGACCGCGACTTCGTGGTGAAGGTGCGGGCGGCGGGACTGTGGGAGTACCCGGTCGGTCAGATCGGTCTGCAGAAGGGCCAGTCGCAGGCGGTCAAGACGGCCAGCGAGCACCTGATCGACGGTCACGCCGCGCTGGACACCACCTGCCGCAAGATCGCGCCGTTGCTGAACATCACGTTGCCCAACGTGGCCAGCCCCCAGCAGGAGGGCTTCGTCACCCAGCTGAAGGCCGACACCGGTAAGCAGTTCGACGTCGACTTCGCCAACATCCTGCGGATGACGCACGGCTCGATCTTCAACGGCATCGCGAAGATCCGCTCCACCACCAAGAACTCGCTGGTGCGCGCCCTCGCCGACCAGGCCAACAACACGGTCCTGGACCACATGACGGTCATGGAGAAGACGGGCGACGTCGACTTCGACACGACCCTCAACACGCAGACGAACCCGCCGAAACTGCCGGCCTCCGACGTGACCCCGCCGAACCCGCCGGCCGGGCAGCCGGAGGTGGTGCTCACCGCGCCGCCCACCGAGACGTCCACTCCGGTGGACCTCAGCGGACTCCTCGGCGGCTCGGCCGCCGGTGGCGGAGCCGGCGCCGGCGCTCCCGCCGGCCCGAGCCCGTCGGCGGGCTGATCACGGCCTAGTGCTGCGACCGGAAAGGTTCACCGGCTCGCGACGCCCGGCACGGCACCTCGCCGCGTTGTCGCACCACCCGAGTACATCCAGTACGCGG
>NZ_JBSFIK010000085.1:0-1415 GCF_053597535.1 Streptomyces sp. NPDC001348
AACACAGTGGACGCGAGCAACTGAGGACAAGCCCTCGGCCTATTAGTACCGGTCACCTCCACCAGTTACCTGGCTTCCAGATCCGGCCTATCAACCCAGTCGTCTACTGGGAGCCTTACCCCATCAAGTGGGTGGGAGTCCTCATCTCGAAGCAGGCTTCCCGCTTAGATGCTTTCAGCGGTTATCCCTCCCGAACGTAGCCAACCAGCCATGCCCTTGGCAGAACAACTGGCACACCAGAGGTTCGTCCGTCCCGGTCCTCTCGTACTAGGGACAGCCCTTCTCAAGACTCCTACGCGCACAGCGGATAGGGACCGAACTGTCTCACGACGTTCTAAACCCAGCTCGCGTACCGCTTTAATGGGCGAACAGCCCAACCCTTGGGACCGACTCCAGCCCCAGGATGCGACGAGCCGACATCGAGGTGCCAAACCATCCCGTCGATATGGACTCTTGGGGAAGATCAGCCTGTTATCCCCGGGGTACCTTTTATCCGTTGAGCGACGGCGCTTCCACAAGCCACCGCCGGATCACTAGTCCCGACTTTCGTCCCTGCTCGACCCGTCGGTCTCACAGTCAAGCTCCCTTGTGCACTTACACTCAACACCTGATTGCCAACCAGGCTGAGGGAACCTTTGGGCGCCTCCGTTACTCTTTAGGAGGCAACCGCCCCAGTTAAACTACCCATCAGACACTGTCCCTGATCCGGATCACGGACCCAGGTTAGACATCCAGCACGACCAGACTGGTATTTCAACGACGACTCCACAACCACTGGCGTGGCTGCTTCAAAGTCTCCCAGCTATCCTACACAAGCCGAACCGAACACCAATATCAAACTGTAGTAAAGGTCCCGGGGTCTTTCCGTCCTGCTGCGCGAAACGAGCATCTTTACTCGTAGTGCAATTTCACCGGGCCTATGGTTGAGACAGTCGAGAAGTCGTTACGCCATTCGTGCAGGTCGGAACTTACCCGACAAGGAATTTCGCTACCTTAGGATGGTTATAGTTACCACCGCCGTTTACTGGCGCTTAAGTTCTCAGCTTCGCCCACCCGAAAGTGAGCTAACCGGTCCCCTTAACGTTCCAGCACCGGGCAGGCGTCAGTCCGTATACATCGCCTTACGGCTTCGCACGGACCTGTGTTTTTAGTAAACAGTCGCTTCTCGCTGGTCTCTGCGGCCACCCCCAGCTCAGAGCGCGAAGCTCATCACCGGATGTGGCCCCCCTTCTCCCGAAGTTACGGGGGCATTTTGCCGAGTTCCTTAACCATAGTTCACCCGAACGCCTCGGTATTCTCTACCTGACCACCTGAGTCGGTTTAGGGTACGGGCCGCCATGAAACTCGCTAGAGGCTTTTCTCGACAGCATAGGATCATCCACTTCACCACAATCGGCTCGGCATCAGGTCTCAGC
>NZ_JBSFIK010000085.1:1511-2712 GCF_053597535.1 Streptomyces sp. NPDC001348
TGCTCGATGTTTGACGCTTCACAGCGGGTACCGGAATATCAACCGGTTATCCATCGACTACGCCTGTCGGCCTCGCCTTAGGTCCCGACTTACCCTGGGCAGATCAGCTTGACCCAGGAACCCTTAGTCAATCGGCGCAAACGTTTCTCACGTTTGTATCGCTACTCATGCCTGCATTCTCACTCGTCAACCGTCCACGACTACCTTCCAGTGCCGCTTCACCCGGCAGACGACGCTCCCCTACCCATCACAGCACCCGTTGGGGCTTACTGCTGCAATGACACGACTTCGGCGGTACGCTTGAGCCCCGCTACATTGTCGGCGCGGAATCACTAGACCAGTGAGCTATTACGCACTCTTTCAAGGGTGGCTGCTTCTAAGCCAACCTCCTGGTTGTCTGTGCGACTCCACATCCTTTCCCACTTAGCGTACGCTTAGGGGCCTTAGTCGATGCTCTGGGCTGTTTCCCTCTCGACCATGGAGCTTATCCCCCACAGTCTCACTGCCGCGCTCTCACTTACCGGCATTCGGAGTTTGGCTAAGGTCAGTAACCCGGTAGGGCCCATCGCCTATCCAGTGCTCTACCTCCGGCAAGAAACACACGACGCTGCACCTAAATGCATTTCGGGGAGAACCAGCTATCACGGAGTTTGATTGGCCTTTCACCCCTAACCACAGGTCATCCCCCAGGTTTTCAACCCTGGTGGGTTCGGTCCTCCACGAAGTCTTACCTCCGCTTCAACCTGCCCATGGCTAGATCACTCCGCTTCGGGTCTTGAGCGTGCTACTAAAATCGCCCTGTTCGGACTCGCTTTCGCTACGGCTTCCCCACCCGGGTTAACCTCGCAACACACCGCAAACTCGCAGGCTCATTCTTCAAAAGGCACGCAGTCACGAGACACCAGCAAGCTGATGTCCGACGCTCCCACGGCTTGTAGGCACACGGTTTCAGGTACTATTTCACTCCGCTCCCGCGGTACTTTTCACCATTCCCTCACGGTACTATCCGCTATCGGTCACCAGGGAATATTTAGGCTTAGCGGGTGGTCCCGCCAGATTCACACGGGATTTCTCGGGCCCCGTGCTACTTGGGTGTCTCTCAAACGAGCCGCTGACGTTTCGACTACGGGGGTCTTACCCTCTACGCCGGACCTTTCGCATGTCCTTCGCCTACATCAACGGTTTCTGACTCGTCCTACGG
>NZ_JBSFIK010000086.1:0-4296 GCF_053597535.1 Streptomyces sp. NPDC001348
GGCCACCCTCACCCGCCTCCTGGCCGCCCTCGACGGCGATGCCCTGGACGCCGCGATCGGCGCCTACCTGGCCCAAGACCACCACACCGACGTCGCCACCACCGGCTCGGCACCGCCGCCGGCGATCGCGGTGGACGGCAAGGCCCTGACCGGCTCCGCGCACCCAGGCCGGCGCCACCGGCACCTGCTATCCGCCGTCACCCACCGTCCCACCGTCACCCTGGCCCAGCGGGAGGTACGGGCGAAGACCAACGAGACGGCCGCCTTCCGCCCGCTGCTGGAGCCACTCGATCTGACCGGCACCGTGGTCACCTTCGACGCCCTGCACAGCGTCAAGGACCAGGTGCGCTGGCTGGTCCAGGAGAAGAAGGCCCACTACATCGCGGTGATCAAGGGGAACCAGCCGACCGCGTCGTCCCAGCTCAAGGCTCTGCCATGGGAACAAGTACCCGTCGCGCATACCGCATCGGGGACCGGGCACGGCCGGCGGGAGTCCCGCTCGGTCAAGACGATGGCCATCGCGGCGAACCTGGGCGGGATCGCCTTCCCGCAAGCACGACTGGCCCTGCGCGTCCACCGGCGCCGCCAAGAGCCCGGCAAGCGGCAGACCCGGGAAACGGTCTACGCCGTCACCAGCCTCGACACCCACCAGGCCAGCCCCTCTGACCTGGGAGGATACGTGCGCGGGCACTGGGCAATCGAAAACGCCAGCCACCACGTCAGAGACGTGGTCTTCGCCGAGGACGCCTCCACCGTCCACACCAGCAGCCCACCACGGGTAATGGCCGCCTTGCGAAACCTGGCCATCGGCAGGCTGCGCCTACTCGGAACGGACAACATCGCCAAGACCACCCGAGCGATCCGGGACGCGCCCGAACACGCCCTTTGGATCTGGGGCATCACCGACAGCCCACTCCTACCAGGAACTTGAAACCACCGTGATGCCATCGCGCGTCGCGTACGGCAGCGGGTCCTCGGCGCCACTCTCCCCGGGACCCCGAGCGTTCGGCACCGTTCCGGCGGCCGGCCGCCCGTATCAGCGGCCTTCGGCTCACCGCCATGATGGTCGTCCCCGCACGCGGCGGATCTCCCCGCGCGGGGCCGGGGGCCTTCATCCGGGCTGGAGCCGGGTGACGGACGACGCCGTGGCGTCCCCTGTGTGCACCCCTGGGGTGGCCGCAGGCCCCGGATGTGCCGCCACGGGGAGGTGGCGGCACATCCTGCAGGCGGGCCGCTGGCTCAGGCCGGTGTCAGTTGCCATTGCTGGTTGGTGCCATTGTTGGCGGTCCACTGCACGACTTGGGCGCCGTCGCTGGTCGACTGGCCGTACACGTCGGCGGCCAGGCTGCTGGCGCGGCTGACGATGGTGTAGTAGCCGTCGCCGGTGGGCCGGAGGTACCACTGCTGGTTGGTGCCGCCGTTGGCGGACCACTGCTGCAGTTGCAGTCCGGCCGTGGTGGAGGAGGCGTTGACGTCGAGCATTTTGCCGCTCGCGGTGTATCGCAGGGTGTAGGCGCCGTCCTGGGCGGAACCGAGGGTCCAGGTCGCGTTCCCGGTTTGCTGGACGGCCTTGGCGCCGTCGGCCGTGGAGTTGCCGGTGATGGCGAGCGGTTTGCCGCTGTTGCGGTTGACGATGCGGTACGTGCCCGGCGCGGGACCGGTGCTCCCGCCGCCGCTCAACGTGAAGTACTCGACCGCGTCGCTGAACACGGTCGTCCCGGCTTTGCTGGTGGACAGGACGAGGTAGACCCGTGAGCCGCTGGACGGCGCGGTGAACGACACGGTCTGCGTCGCCTTCGAGCCGAGCGGGACGGTGAGGGTGGTGTTCCCGGAGGCGATCACCGGGCCGGTGGCGCTGTCGAGGCGGGCGCTCCAGGCGAAGCCCACGGCGGTGCCGGTGAAGTCGTCGTTGAACACCGAGATCGTACGGTTCACGGTGCTGTTGGCGGCGTATCCGGGGGCCGCTTGCGGGAGCGGGAAGGTGCCGTTGGAGTCCGACACACCGGAGGCCGACCAGTAGGGCAGGTCGATCGCGGCGACCGGGTTGAACGCGGCCTGGATGCGCTGGATCTGCGGATTGCTCCACGGGTCGGAGAGGTTGTCGGCGCCGTAGACGGGATGGCCGCCCTCTTCGGGGGTGAAGTCGGTGGTGCGGACGCCGGGTATGACGCCCGCCCAGGCGGACAGCAGGGTGTAGGGGCGCAAGTCGCTGGCGTCCTTGCCGCGCTTGGCCGCCATCGTGGTGGCGAACCACTCGAAGCCCTGCTTGGTGTTGCACTTCGGCCAGATGTACTCGCCCTCGCCGTCGGGCCGGCCGGGCACCGACACGACCTTCTCGCCGTAGGTGCCGAAACCGTCCAAGTAGTGCCCGAAGACATCGAAGTTGGCGTACGTCATGGTGGGGTAGGGGTTGGCCGGGGCGCCGACCCACGCGTCGACGCTGACCGGCCGGGTGCCGTCGTTGCCGTTCATCGCCGCGTACAGGTCCTTCTCGAAGTGCTCCGAGTCCATACCGCTGCTGCCGGGCTCGTTGCTCTGGCTCCAGCGGATGATCGCCGGGTGGTTGCGGTCGCGCAGGGTCAGCGCGCGGGCGTGGTCGACCATGTTGTCGTGCCCGGCGACGAAGTCCTGAAGGCTGTTGGAGCCGCGGATGCCGGTCTCGTCGATGATCATCAGGCCCATCTCGTCGGCCACGTCGAGCATGTAGGGGCTGGCCGGCTCCTGATGAATGCGGACCACGTTGTAGTTGAGCAGCTGGTAGTTGTCGACCGCCTGCGGCCAGCCACCGTTTCCCGAGGAGGGCGCGAGGAAGCCGGGCAGGGTGTCGTAGGCGTCGCCCTTGCCGCCGTTGTTGATGCGGTCGAAGTCCGCGCCCTGGAGGTTGTCGCCGCGGAAGTTCACCCGCACGCCGTTGAGGTAGTAGTACTCGCCGTTCTGGCTGCTCTCCCGGAATCCGAAGCGGTAGGTCGCGTCGCTGGTGCGGCCGTCGTCGGTCGCCGCGTGGACCGTCAGGCGGTGCAGTTGGGCGCGATACCCCTGCCGGTAGGGGACGTTGGGCCACCAGTACGAGGAGGAGCCCAGGTTCCACGCCACCGGCCCGACCGTCACCTTGACGGTCGAGTGGGCGGCCACGGTCACCGTGCTGCTCGGCAGCGCCGGATAGTTGAACGACGTGGCGGTGTCCGATGCGAGCGAACCGGTCAGCGTCACTGTCCGCGCGGCGCCGGAGGTGTTGGTCACCGACGCGTCGTAGGTGAGGGTCTGATTGGCCACGGACGTACGGACGAACGTGTCGCTGACGTACACCGCCGGATACACGCGCAGGAACGCCGAACGGAAGATGCCCTGCGGTACGGCCTCGGCCCAGTCGGCCGCGTCGGGCACCAGATACCTGCCGTTCGCGGAGTTCTTCAGGGCGCCCCTGCCCTTCACATCGACCGTGATGGTGTGCGTGGTGCCCGGTGCCGCGTACGCGCTGATGTCGAAGTTCGACGGTGTGAAGGCGGTGGTCCTGGTCGCCACCGTCCGCCCGTCGACCGACAGGGTCGCCTGGTGGTTCACCGCGCCGAACTCGATCCACGTCGACTGCGGCTGCCCGGAGTCCGGCACGGTGATGGTGCGGGAGTACACCGCCTCGTTCACATCGGTGAAGCCCTGCTTGTACCAGCCGCCGCCCGGCACGGTGATCGACGTCGCCGACCGGCCCGCCGGGGTGAAGCCCCACGTGCCGGCCAGGTCGACCGAGGCGATCGCGGCGTTGCCCGCGGTGACGCCATCGGTGCCGGAGGCCGGCGAGGCAACGGCCGCCGTAGGTCGAGGGGCGGCCGCCGCGGCCGGCTGCGTTCCCACTGCGCCGGTCAGCAGCGCCACGGCGGCCACGCACCACAACGCCGGGCGTCGGCGGCGCGGCGGCCGATGGTGTTGTCGCATCACACATCCCTCTTTCGCTGGGGGACGGGGAACGGGAGACGGTCAGGCGGCCCGCACACCCGTCACCGCGCGGGCCGGCCGGATCGGCCGGAAGGGATCAGTGCACCGGTGACGGCAGCAAGGGCACGCCGCGTCCGGCCCCGGCCGACGGGTCCGATCGTCATGTGGGGATCCCCTCTGCTGATCACCGCGGTGCCACCGGTGGGAGCGCTCCCACACCATAGTGCCCAGCGGGGCATCCGTGAATGCCCCCGTCGCACCCTGTTGCCGAAGCCCAGGAGCGGACCCCGCTTCCGCTCCCGCGCGTGGCCGATGCTGTTGGAGGTCCTGCCGTCGAGGGCGGCCAGGAGGCGGGTGAGGGTGGCA
>NZ_JBSFIK010000087.1:0-3631 GCF_053597535.1 Streptomyces sp. NPDC001348
GGCCAGCGCCTGGACCGGCGCCGCCTCCCAGGACAGCGCGGGCCACTGATCAGTGGCCCGCACCGCTGCGCTCGGTGGGTGCGGCGGAGCCCGCCGCCGGGCGGACCGGTCGCGTACGGGACGGGCGAGAGAGCAGGACCAGGCTGCGGGGCTCGACACGGAGGTGCGTGCCTGCCTTGTGCTCCCGCTCGTCGGGGACACCGTCGGGGTCGGCCGTGTCGATCAGGGTGGTCCAGCGCTCCCCATAGGTCCGGTCGGGCAGACGGAAGTCCACCGCCTCCCAGTAGCCGTTGAGGAGCAGCAGGAACGAGTCGTCGACCACGGGGCGTCCGTACGCGTCCCGTTCGGCGATGGCGTCACCGTTCAGGAACACGCCGACCGAGTGCGCGTCGGCGCGCTGCCAGTCCCGGTCGGTCATCTCGTGGGCGTCCGGGCGCAGCCAGACGAGGTCGGGCAGCGGCTGCTCCGAGTTGGTGATCGTCTCGCCGTGGAAGAACCGGCGGCGGCGCAGTGCGGGGTGCTCGGCGCGCAGCGCGATCACGTACCGGGTGAAGTCCGCGAGGGCGTGCTGCTCCTCGGTGAGCCGCCAGTCGACCCAGGAGACCTCACCGTCCTGGCAGTAGGCGTTGTTGTTGCCGCCTTGGGTGCGGCCCAGTTCGTCGCCGTGGCAGAGCATCGGGATGCCCTGCGACAGCAGCAGCGTGGCCAGCAGGTTGCGCTGCTGGCGTGCGCGCAGCTCCAGCACGGCCGGGTCGGCGGTCTCGCCCTCGACACCGCAGTTCCAGGACCTGTTGACGCTCTCGCCGTCCTGGTTGTCCTCGCCGTTGGCCTCGTTGTGCTTGCCGTTGTACGACACGAGGTCGCGCAGCGTGAAACCGTCGTGCGCCGTGACGAAGTTGACGCTGGCGCGCGGCCGGCGCCTGCTGTGCCCGTAGAGGTCGGAGGAGCCGGTCAGCCGGGAGGCGAACTCGCCGAGAGAACCGGGCTCGGCCCGCCAGAAGTCCCGTACGGCGTCCCGGTAGGGCCCGTTCCACTCCGACCACAGCGGCGGGAAGTTGCCCACCTGGTAGCCGCCCTCGCCCACGTCCCAGGGCTCGGCGATCAGCTTGACGCGGCTGATCACGGGATCCTGCTGGATGAGGTCGAAGAACGCCGACAGCCGGTCCACCTCGTGGAACTGCCGGGCCAGGGTGGCCGCGAGGTCGAAGCGGAATCCGTCGACATGCATCTCGGTGACCCAGTACCGCAGCGAGTCCATGATCAGCTGCAGCACGTAGGGGTGCCGCATCAGCAGGCTGTTGCCGGTTCCGGTGGTGTCGTAGTAGTGCGCCCAGTCGCCGTCCACGAGGCGGTAGTACGAGGCGTTGTCGATGCCCCGGAAGGACAGGGTGGGGCCCTGCTCGTTGCCCTCGGCGGTGTGGTTGTAGACCACGTCGAGGATGACCTCGAGTCCGGCCTCGTGCAGCGCCTTCACCATCGCCTTGAACTCGTTCACCTGCTGCCCCCGGCTGCCGAAGGCGGCGTAGGCGTTGTGCGGCGCGAAGAAGCCGATGGTGTTGTAGCCCCAGTAGTTGGACAGGCCGCGGTCCTGGAGCACGCCGTCGTGCACGAACTGGTGCACCGGCATCAGCTCGACCGCGGTCACGCCCAGCGAGGTCAGATGCTCGACCACCGCGGGGTGGGCGAGGCCGGCGTAGGTGCCGCGCAGCCGCCGGGGCACGCCGGGGTGGGTTCTGGTGAGCCCCCGCACATGGGCCTCGTAGATGACGGAGTCGGCGTACGTCCGCCCGGGTGAGCGGTCGTCGCCCCAGTCGAAGTACGGGTCGGTGACCACGCCGAGCATGGAGTGCCCGGCGCTGTCGGCCGGGGAGGGGCCGTCCGGCGCGCGCTCGTAGAGCGAGGCGTGGTTGTCGATCTGTCCGTCGACGGCCCGCGCGTACGGGTCGAGCAGCAGCTTGGCGGGGTTGCACCGGTGGCCGAGAGCGGGGTCCCACGGCCCGTGCACCCGGTAACCGTAGCGTTGTCCCGGGCCGATCCCGGGCAGGTAGCCGTGCCAGACGAAGCCGTCGACCTCGCCCAGCGGCACGGGGGTCTCGGTGCCCGCGTCGTCGACGAGGATCAGGTCGACGCGCTCGGCGACCTCGCTGAACAGGGCGAAGTTGGTGCCCTGTCCGTCGAAGGACGCACCCAACGGGTAGGGGTGCCCGCTCCACACGGGCACCCCTTTCCGGGCTCGGCGCGCGGTCACCGGGCCCCCTCGAGAGCGCCGTTCGCCGAGGCGGCGAGGACCGTCACCGGCAGTTCGCGGGGCACGTTGAGCCCCTCGGTGAGGTTGGGGGCCGGGGCGGTCGGCACCAGGGGGACGCGCTCGCCGGCACGGGCGCGCTGCGAAAACCAGATGATCTTACTTCCGGTGTCCGACGCGCAGCATCCCCAGCCGTCGCTCATCGCGGCGATGTGCGCCAGGCAGGCACGCAGGTCCTGGTCGGGGCGGAGGTCGCGGTCGTCGCCGCCGACGGCGGTGATGAGGTGCTGGCCGTTCCACCACATCTCGATCGAGGTGTTCTTGTCGGTGGCGTGCTCGTCGATCGCACGCAGCAGCAGTTCGATGCCGCTGCGGACGGGTTCCACGAGGTTCTCGAGGTCCCAGTGGCGGAGGTGGGCGGCCAGGATGCGGCTGACCTGTCCGACCCGTTCGGGGCTGACTTCCACGTCGAGGTGGTAGTAGCAGGGCACTGCGGTCTTCATCGTCGCTTGCTCCTCACCGGCGAAGCTCTCGCTCTTTCTCGCGCCGTCCGGCTCGGTGCCGGACACGGAGCGTGAGCACTGATCGCTCCTGAGTCAGATCCACAGTGGGGGCACTACGCCATTCGTGCAACACGAGCACACCCGAGGTAGTTGAACCGCCAACAAGACGCTCCGTGTCGGTGCGTGCACCATGGGTGAAAGCCTCGATCGCCGTAACGGTTCCGTGCCTCTCCGTGCCCGGATGCCACCCGACCGTCGGGAAGCGTGCTCAGTCGAGAGCGTCGGAAGGTGAAGGGGCCATGCTGCTACCCGCGAAGGCCGAAGTGGCCCGGCTGTTGCGGCGATACCGGGCGTGGGAACGTCTGATGCTCGCCTCGCCCTCCGACCGCTCGGTACGTGCCGCCTTCGAGGACTCGGGCTACACCCTGTGCGTACTGATGGGAAAGCGCTGCGCCCGGGAGGCCGCGGACGCCGCGGAACGTTATCTGCGCACCACACTCGCCGCCTACCTGCGGGAGCAGGCCGGCAGGCCCCTCGTGCAGCGGCGGCGCCGACGGGCTCCCCCGCCGGACCGGCGGCCAAGGGCGGGAAGGCACTGACCTTCCGGCATCCATCGGATTCCCAGCCGGGCCACGCGCCCGGCTTCGCGCACGGCGGAGGTGACACCCATGAGTTCGACCGAGGCCATCGGCCGTATCCCGGTCCGGGACGTCCGCCCTGCCGTGGAGCGCGGCAGGCGCCCGGCGAAGGCGGTCGTCGGCGAGACCTTCCAGGTCACGGCCACTGTCTTCCGTGAGGGTCATGACGCCGTGGCCGCGAATGTGGTGCTGCGGGATCCCGAGGGCCGCCCGGGGCCCTTCACGCCGATGCGTGAACTCGCTCC
>NZ_JBSFIK010000088.1:0-3336 GCF_053597535.1 Streptomyces sp. NPDC001348
TCGGCGTCAAGCTCACCACGCTGCGCCCGGAGCAGGCCGCCTACATCGGCGTCGAGGTCGACGGCCCCTACAAGCCGGACCACTACCGCTACTGAGTCGCCGCTGAGTCGCCGAACTCCGAGGCAGGCCCCCGCACCCCCGTGCCGGGGGCCTGCCCCTTTGACCGGACCGGCGACCAAGGGCCGGACCGGCAGCCCGTCAAGACCCAGGACCCCCATGCCCCGCGGCCGTTATTCGCTCCACGATCCGCACGATCACACCCCCTTCGCAGAAGAACACTTCCAGTGCGCGCCCGGCCCTTCCGGCTGGCGCTACGTCTCCCGGCTCACCACGCCCTCGGGCAAGCAGAGCGGCTCGGTCGACCTCGCCCTGGACGAACTCGGCCGCCCCGTCCGACTCGAACTCCACGCCGCCAACTGGCAGGTGCGCGGCGCAGCCCTCGACGGCGTCACCTGGGTCCGTACCGACCCCACCGGCACCCATGCCACCGAAGGCAATGTGCGCGCCCACTCCTTCACCGGCACCTCCCCCGCCTTCCTCGTCGCCACCGCCCGTCTCCTGCGCCTCACCCCTTCCGCCGCCGCGACCCGCGTACGCCTCGTGGCCTTCACGGAACCGGTCCTCGCCCCGCGCACCGTGGACCAGTCCTGGGCCTTGGTGGAAAGAGAAACACACGCCACTGACAACGGCCCCCTGACCGTGGACGAATACCAGGTCACCGCCCTGGACACGGGCGAACGGCACGCCGTGCACATCGCCGGTGACGTGGTCCTGGCCGCGCCCGGCGTCGAGCTGGAGGACCTCGAGTCACCCCCCTCGGCCTTCGACTGAGCCAGGCCGGGCAACGACTACGCCGGAGGCACGAAACCGGTGGCCGGCCGCTCGACCGCGGAACCGCCGCCCTGCGGGTGCTCGGCCGCCCGGTCGTCCCGAGCCGGAGCCTCGGGACGACCGACGGCGGGGGTGACATGCCCGGCGGGCTCCTGCGGCTGCCAGGGCTCCTGCGGCTGCTGGAACGGCGACACGGGCGGCTGTGGCACCGGCGGTGCGGACGGCTGCGAACCCGGTGGCACGTAGCCGCCGGGCACCACCGCCGAAGGGACGGCCGCACCCCCGACGCCCGGGAGACCGCCACCGGCCGGGCCACCACCGAAGGTCCGCCGGGCCTCGCGGGCCTGCCGCTCGTGCAGCACGGCGGCCAGATAGGCGGAGGGCGGTACGCCCTGCGGCGCCGGAGCGCCGGTGCGAGCCGTCAGGTCGGCCGCGAGCCGCTCCGCCATCGCCCGGCCGACCTGCGGATCAAGCTGCTGCATACGCGTCAGGTACTGACGGACGGCAAGCCACAGACCATCGGGAACCGCGGACAGGTCGAGCCCCGAGAAACGCCCCGCCAGCCAGGGCGGCGGCGGAGGAACGAACTGCCCCTGCCCCACCGGCAAGCGCTCCCGCACGACCAGGGTTCCGGCAAAGACATCCCCGAGCCGCCGCCCGCGCTCCGACACCAGCGAAGCGATACAGGCGACGACACCGAACGTCATCAGGATCTCCACCACGCCGACCGCACCCCGCACCAGCGCGTGCCGGAACCGAATCGGCCCGCCGTCGTCCCGCACCACCCGCAGCCCGAACGCCAGCTTCCCGAGCGAACGCCCATGACTGAGCGTCTCCACCGCGATCGGCCCGCCCACCAGCACCAGCAGAAAGCAGGCGATCGACAGCGCGACCTGCGCCGCCTCGTCCAGGGACGACGTCGTCGCCACCACCACCAGGGTCGCGACCAGGTAGACGACCACGGTCACGACCAGGTCGAGCAACACCGCCAGCGCCCTGCTGGGCAGCCTCGCGGGACGCAACTCGAGCGCCACCGCCTCGCCCGTCACCAGCTCACCCACGCCCGCCGCCCTTCCTGGTCCACCCGGAGAATCGCAAGTCTGCCAAGCTGAGGACACATCGCGCTCCAGTACGACAAGCTGACGGACGAGGAGAGGAGCAGACAGACCCGATGGATCTCGACGTCTTCGTCGCCGCCCACCGAGCCGAGTGGGACCGCCTCGACGCGCTGCTCCGCCGTCAGCGCCGCCTCACCGGTGTGGAAGCCGACGAACTCGTCGCCCTCTACCAGCGCACCGCGACACACCTCTCCCTGATCCAGTCCAGCGCCCCAGACCCCCAGCTCACCGGTCGGCTCAGCCAGCTCGTCGCACGCGCGCGCAGCGCCGTGACAGGCACACGCCGAGCCTCGTGGCGCGACGTCACACGGTTTCTCGGACAGGGATTCCCCGCGGCGGTCTACCGCTCGCGCCACTGGTGGGTGCCCACCGCTCTGCTTTCCACCGCGATCGCGGTTCTCCTGGGCTGGTGGATCGGTACCCACCCCGAGGTGCAGTCCTCCATCGCCGCCCCCAGCCAGTTGCGGCAGCTCACCCGCCCCGGTGGCGAGTACGAGACGTACTACTCCAGCCACCCCGCCGCCTCCTTCGCCGCCCAGGTGTGGACGAACAACGCCCAGGCCGCCGCGATGTGCCTGGTCCTCGGTGTCTTCTTGGGCCTCCCGGTCCTCTGGATCCTGTTCGAGAACATGCTCAACCTGGGGGTCGGCCTGGGCCTGATGTCCTCGGCCGGCCGGCTCGACACCTTCCTCGGCCTCGTCCTTCCGCACGGGCTGCTGGAACTCACCGCGGTGTTCGTCGCGGCGGGTACGGGACTGCGTCTCGGCTGGACCCTCGTCGACCCCGGCCCGCGCAGTCGCCGCACGGCCCTCGCGGAGGAAGGCCGTGCCGCCGTCGGCATGGCCATCGGCCTCGCCCTGGTCCTCTTCGTCTCCGGCACCATCGAGGGATTCGTGACCCCGTCGGGACTCCCGACCTGGGCGCGCATAGGAATAGGTGTCCTCGCCGAGCTGGCGTTCCTTACGTACGTCTACGTCCTCGGCGGCCGGGCCGCACGCGCCGGCGACACGGGCGACGTCGAGACGGTCGAACGCAGCGCCAGCGTGCCGACCGCCGCCTGATGTGCGAACGCCTCCCCTGAGCTGCTAGTCTCCTCTTCGCCCCGCGAGAGCTGTTGACATGGCTCGAGTGGGGAGGTAGATTCAAACAGTTGCCTAGAACTGGACGTCTCCAGATGAGGCAGCTAGAATCTATCTGCTTCCCGAGGAACTTCATTCCCGAGAAGCCTCCCCCGATAACTCAGAAATGAGCGGCCGGTCAGACCGGCCAAGAACTTCTGATAAAGTCGGATCCGCCGGAAAGGGAAACCGCGAGAGCGGGAAACCTGGAAAGCACCGAGGAAATCGGATCGAGAAAAGATCTGATAGAGTCGGAAACGCAAGACCGA
>NZ_JBSFIK010000089.1:0-1706 GCF_053597535.1 Streptomyces sp. NPDC001348
CTCCGCGGCTTCGAAGCGCACTGCCTCACGCTTCGCCCGCCCCGCAGCGGTCAGGCCGCCGCCATCCGCGTACCTCATGACGAGGATGTAGCACCCACCAAGGCCCGTTGTCACCCCACCATTTCAACCTCAGCGTCGCTACTGCCGTCAGCGGTCTACACCGCCTGGGGAATTCCAGGAATTCAGAATTCGTGTCAAGCGGCTTTGTCGTGCGGGGTGAGGCTGATGGTCAGGTCGGCGCCGAGAGCCTGAGCCAGGCGGCGCAGGAGGGGAAGCGTGGGCACGGTCCCGCCGCCTTCGAAGCGGGAGATCTGCGGCTGCTTCATCCCGCACCGCTCGGCCAGCTCGGCCTGGGACAGCCCGAGCTCGATGCGCCGGTCGTGGACGAGTTGCCCGAGCTCACGGGCGAGCACGGAAGGCGGGTCCTGCACGGTTCCTCCCCGCCTCAGGCCGCTGGGGCGACGATGGTGACGGTGGGCTCGTCTCCGCCGGCGAGGTGCACGTCCACCGTGAGGTCCAGTGCGCGGGCCAGGCGCATGATGACCGCGATGGGCGGCAGCTCGGTGGCCGTCTCGATGCCTTCGATGTCATCGACCTCGACATGCATGCGCTCGGCGAGATCGGCCTCGCTCAGACCCAGCTGCTTACGCCGGTCGTAGACGGCCTTGCCCAACGTCATGGCGAGGCCGGCCTCTTCGTAGACCCGGTCGTACTCGGGATCAGCGGCCAGGCGTTCGCCCAGCAGCTGGCGGTGGCGACGGGTCCTCCACTCGCTGTGGTTCATCGCATCTCCTTGAGGTCGCGGCTGTAGAGATCGTGCTCGGCGGCGGCTTCATGCTCTGCCTCGCACAATCGCTGTGCGGCGTGGGCGCGGTCCACTTCGGCCTGCTCGCGCATCTTGGTCTTGCGGAACACGGTGAGCAGCACGACACGTCGGCCGGGCGCCAGCCAGTAGGTGATCCGCTGATGGGCATCGCCCAGGCGGAAGCGCAGCTCGCGGAGCTTGCCGCCCAGGTGGCGGGAGTGCGGTTCGTCGAGCGTGGTGGGCTGCTCTGCGAGCAGGTCGGCGACGCGTTCGGCCTGCTTGTAGTGATGGGCGGGAAGGTTCTCCAGCCACAGCCGCACCTCCGGCTCGATCTCGATCGAGTACCGCCCGCTGTCCATAGCGCCGATGATATATGGCACGGAGTGCGAGAGCGCGACTTCGTAGCTCCGGTCGTGTGCCGTCGCCGCGACCACGGCCACTCCAGCGTCGCACACCCCCGTGCTCCCCCCCCTTCGCCCTGATGCCACGGCGCCGCCTGCAAAACCAGCGGCAACTGCCGAGGCAGTGCAGGGTCGGCTTCTTTCGGCAGGATCGGGCCCGAGCGGGACAGGCAGCGCGGCCGGGCTGGTGCGCTGGAACAGGGCATCGAACTCGTCGTGATCAAGGAACTCCTCGGCCACGCCCACATCGGCGTCACCGCCACCGTCTACGCCCACGTCCGACTCCGCCTCCAGCGCGACGCCATCGACACCCTCAGCACCGCGCTCGGCAGCTTGGAGATCAACGAGACGACCACCGGCGACGGCGATGACCCGCCAGCCTGTGCGGCCCTCGTCCGCTGACGTTGCCGCTGAGGTTGAAAGGGTGGGGTGACAGCGGGGCGTTGGCGGTGCTACATCCTCGTCATGAGGTACGCGGATGGCGGCGGCCTGACCGCTGC
>NZ_JBSFIK010000090.1:0-1412 GCF_053597535.1 Streptomyces sp. NPDC001348
CTAGTAGTGCTTCGTTAGGTTCTGGCTCTGGTTCTGCGTGTGGTGAGTGGTCGGCCGCAGGTGGTGCAGGTGCCGGTCCAGCACCTCAGCAGGTCCTGGAGGGCATCGAGGACCTGGTAGAGGGTCAGGCCGGCGCTTGGGCTTTTGGGTCGAGCCGCCGGAGGGTGAGGAAGGCCTGGGCGGCGGTGACGAGGGTGACGTGGTGGTGCCAGCCGCGCCAGGTGCGGCCTTCGAAGTGGTCCAGGCCCAGGCCGTGCTTGAGTTCGCGGTAGTCGTGCTCGATCCGCCAGCGCATCTTGGCCCACCGCACCAGGTCGGCGACCGGGGTGGTGGCGGGCAGGTTGGTCATCCAGTAGCCGGTCGGCTCGTCGGCTTCTTCGGGCCGTTCGACCAGCAGGGTCCGCAGCGGCAGCACGCCGTCCCAGTGACGGGGTCCTCCGGCCTGTTCCTGGGCGGTGCGGGTGGCTTCCTTGCCTGACGGCCTGACCTGGAGCACGGCGAAGTGCGAGGTCATCGAGGACTTGCTGCCCTGACGCCAGGTGACCTTCTGAAAGACGGTGGCATCGTCGATGAGCCGGGGCAGAGGCTTCCCCGCCTGGCGGTAACGGGGCAGGGTGGGCGGTCCGAGCCCGCCGTAGGCGGGCTGATACGGCTCGGCGGTCACCGGCCGTGCGACCTCCTTCGGGTCGACGGCCATCACATAGGACCAGCCGCGCTCTTCCAGCGCGAGCCGGAAGGCCACGCTGCGGCCGTATCCGGCATCGGCCACGATCACCGGCACCTTCAGTTGCTGCGCGGCCAGCCGGTCCAGCAGCCCCAGAGCCAGACGCGTCTTGGACACATGCCCGGCCTCGTCGGGTATCCCTGCCCGCTGCCGTCGCCGGTCATCGTGCGCCCATTCCTCGGGCAGGAACAGCTCCCACTCCAACGGGCACGAGGCGGTGTCGGTGGCCGCGTGCACGCTGACCGCGACCTGGCAGTTCGCCCGCTTGCCCAACGCTCCGCAGTACTGACGGGCCACTCCCGCCGAGGCGGTGCCGCACTTGGGGAACGACACATCGTCGATCACCCACACCTCGGGCCGGACAGCCTGGCACAGCCGCTGGGCGATCCGCCGCCGCACCGGCAGCGGATCCCACGGCGACTGGTTCACGAACTGCTGCAGGGCCTGCATGTTGCCGTCCGGCAGCCGCTCGGCCATCGGCTGGATCGACTTGCGTCGGCCGTCCAGCATCAGACCCCGCAGATAACACTCGCCCCACCGCCGCTGATCCCGCCGCGGCACAGAGGCGAACACATCGGCAACGAACTCCGCTAACTCACCCCGGAGCCGTTCCACCTCCCCCAACCTCATACCAGGACAATGCCCACCACCAGCCGAGATCACCCAACGTAACGAAGCACTACTAGGG
>NZ_JBSFIK010000091.1:0-1402 GCF_053597535.1 Streptomyces sp. NPDC001348
ATGTGGCACTCGTCGCCACCGGAGGAGAAGTCACCGAAGTAGTCGACGACGTCCTCCGGCCACTGGTTCGCCTCCGCCAGCAGCACGGTGTCCGGGTACATCGCGTCGATCTCGCGGCGGACCCGCTTGAGGAACTGGTGTGTGGCGGGCAGGTTCTCGCAGTTCGTCCCCTCGCACGCGTACAGGTACGGCACGGCGTCCAGCCGGAACCCGTCGATGCCCAGGTCCAGCCAGAAGCGGAGGGCGGCCAGGATCTCCTCCTGCACGGCCGGGTTCTCGTAGTTCAGGTCCGGCTGGTGCGAGAAGAAGCGGTGGAAGTAGTACTGGTCGCGCACCGGGTCGTGGGTCCAGTTGGAGGTCTCGGTGTCGACGAAGATGATCCGCGCGTCCTCGTACCGCTTGTCGTCGTCGGCCCACATGTAATAGTCCCCGTACGGACCGTCGGGGTTCTTCCGCGACTCCTGGAACCACGGGTGCTGGTCGCTGGTGTGGTTCATGACGAAGTCGATGATCACGCGCATGCCGCGCTGGTGGGCGGCGTCGACGAACTCCACGAAGTCGGCGAGGTCACCGAACTCCGGGAGCACGGCGGTGTAGTCGGAGACGTCGTAGCCGCCGTCGCGGAGCGGTGACTTGAAGAACGGCGGCAGCCACAGGCAGTCCACGCCCAGCCACTGCAGATAGTCCAGCTTGGCGGTCAGGCCCTTGAGGTCGCCGACCCCGTCGCCGTCGCTGTCCTGGAAGGAGCGGACGAGGACCTCGTAGAAGACGGCGCGCTTGAACCACTCCGGGTCACGGTCCTTGGCCGGTGTGTCCTCGAAGGTGTCCGGGACGGGGCTGTTGACAGTCATGACGCGCTGGGCCCTCCGTTCTGGGGCGGGGCGGACGATCGCCGGACGTGGAGCACGTGCGCCGGCACCCGGCCGGGTTCGAGGCGTACGTAGTTGGCCCTGCCCCAGTGGTAGGTCTCGCCGGTGAGCTCGTCACGCACCGGCACCGACTCGTGCCAGTCCAGGCCGAGTTGCGGCATGTCCAACGAGACCGTCGCCTCCTGGGCGCGGTGGGGGTCGAGGTTGACGACCACGACGACGGTGTCCGAGCCGGTGCGCTTGCTGTACGCGATGACGGCGCCGTTGTCGGTCGGATGGAAGCGGAGGTTCCTCAGGCGCCGCAACGCGGGGTGCCGGCGCCTGATGGTGTTGAGCTGGGTGATGAGGGGTGCGATGGTGCGTCCCTCGCGTTCGGCGGCGGCCCAGTCGCGGGGCTTGAGCTGGTACTTCTCCGAGTCGAGGTATTCCTCGGAACCTTCGCGCAACGGCGTGTTCTCACACAGTTCGTAGCCGCTGTAGATGCCCCAGGTGGGGGAGAGCGTCGCGGCCAGCACCGCGCGGGCCTCGAAGGC
>NZ_JBSFIK010000092.1:0-1337 GCF_053597535.1 Streptomyces sp. NPDC001348
CGTCCTCTACGCGGCCTACCACGTACTGCTGACCCGCTACACCCGGCAGAACGACATCTGCGTGGGCGTCCCCCTCAGCAACCGCACCCACCCCGGCAGCGAAGCGGTCGTCGGACTGTTCCTGAACACGGTCGTGCTGCGTCCCCGGGCCGACGACGATCCGGCCTTCCGCGAACTGGTCGCCCGCGTGCGCGCGGAGTTCCTGGACGCCGTCGACCACGGCGACCTGCCCTTCTCCCGCCTCGTCGAGGAACTGCAACCGGAACGGGACCTCAGCCGCAACCCGGTGTTCCAGGCGATGTTCACCATGGCCGTCACCGAGCCCGAACCCCGGCTGGCCCGACTGCGCGTGGAGCGGTTGAGGCTTCCCGCCCGGGCCTCGTTCATGGACATCAGCGCCGAGGTCCGGGCCGGCGGCTCCGAAGCAGAGGTCAGCCTGTGCGCCGACGCGGACCTGTTCGCCCCCTCCACATCCGCCGCTATGGCGGCCGACTTCGAACGCATCCTCGCAGCGGTGGCCCAGGATCCGGACATCCCTCTGTCCTGCGCGCCGGCGCCCTCTGCCGCGGCGTGGCTGCGAGAGTCCCCGTCCGCCGCGGTGCCGGATCCCGTCGCCGCACCCGGCACCGCCGCGCCGTCACCTGCCGAGGCCGGCGCCCGGCAGGTGGCGGCGGCCGCCGTCACCGAAGTCTGGTCGCGGATTCTGGCCACTCCCGTCAGGGGTCACGAGGACTTCTTCGAACTGGGCGGCACCTCACTGCTGGCCATCCGCATCGTCTCCGATCTGCGGGCCCGGTCCATCGGTCCGGTCACCGTTCGGGACGTCTTCGAGACGCGTACCGCCGACGGACTCGCCGCCCGCCTGGCCGGACGCCGGGCCTCCGAGCCCGCCCCGCCGGGCCCCACGCGTCTGCCCCGGCACCGGCGTGCCCTCGACGTCCCCGGCCCCGACTCTCCCCAAGGAGTGAAATGACCGACTCCGAGCGGCAGTACGCGGAGATGCCCGCCTCCGCCGCGCAGCGCGGGCTATGGCTGATCGAGCAGCTCGGGGAGCCCTCAGCCGCCTACACGATGCATCCGGCCGTTCGTGCCGAGGGCGACTTCGACACCGCCACCGCGCGGCGGGCCTTCGAGGAACTCGTACGCCGGCACGAGGCACTGCGTACCGGCTTCGCCTGGCGCGACGGCGAACTCATCCAGCTCATCGAGGAGCCGGGGGCCGACGGGTCGGTGCGGGTGGACTTCGAGGTGATCGAGGTGGGGCGCGAGGAGGCGGTGACGCGGGCCGGTGAGTCGGCCGCGGCACCGTTCGACCTGCTGACGGGGCCGTTGATGCG
>NZ_JBSFIK010000093.1:0-1291 GCF_053597535.1 Streptomyces sp. NPDC001348
TCGCGCAACGGCGTGTTCTCACACAGTTCGTAGCCGCTGTAGATGCCCCAGGTGGGGGAGAGCGTCGCGGCCAGCACCGCGCGGGCCTCGAAGGCGGGGCGGCCGCCGTGCTGGAGGTAGGCGTGCAGGATGTCGGGGGTGTTGGCGAAGAAGTTCGGCCGCATGTAGGCGGCCGCCTCACCGGTCAGCTCGGTCAGGTACTCGGTGAGCTCCTCCTTGGTGTTGCGCCAGGTGAAATAGGTGTAGGACTGCTGGAAACCGATCTGGGCCAGGGTGTGCATCATCGCCGGACGGGTGAAGGCCTCGGCCAGGAAGATCACACCCGGATCGGTGCGGTTGACCTCGGCGATCACCCGTTCCCAGAACACAGGCGGCTTGGTGTGGGGATTGTCCACCCGGAAGATCCGCACCCCGTGCGCCATCCAGTGCCCAAGGACGCGCACCGTCTCGGCGACCAGACCGTCCATGTCGGCGTCGAAGGCGATGGGATAGATGTCCTGGTACTTCTTCGGCGGGTTCTCCGCATACGCGATCGTCCCGTCGGCACGGTGGTGGAACCACTCCGGATGCTTGTCCACCCACGGATGGTCCGGCGAGCACTGCAGGGCGAAGTCGAGGGCGACCTCCAGGCCGAGTTCGCCGGCGCGGGCGACGAAGCGGTCGAAGTCCTCGATCGTGCCCAGAGCGGGGTGGACCGCGTCGTGGCCGCCCTCGGCCGAGCCGATCGCCCAGGGCACGCCCACATCGTCAGGCCCGGGGGTGAGGGTGTTGTTGCGGCCCTTGCGGAAGGTGTGCCCGATGGGATGGATCGGCGGCAGGTAGACGACGTCGAAACCCATCGCCGCGATCGCGTCCAGCCGCCGGGCGGCACTGCGGAAGGTGCCGTGCGGCTGCTCGGGAGTGCCCTCGGAGCGGGGGAAGAACTCGTACCACGAGCCGTACAGCGCCCGTTCACGTTCCACCAGCAGCGCCAGCGTCTCCGAGGCGGTGACCAGCTCCCGCAGCGGATGACGGGCCAGGACCTCGGCCACCTGCGGCTCCAGCGCCGCCGCCAGCCGCCAGGCGGCCGGCCTGTCCTGCGCGAGCAGCGCCGCCACCGCCTCCAGCACCACCGCGCGCCCGTCCTCCTCCGGCACCCCGGCGGCCGCCCGCTCGAAGAGCCGGGCCCCCTCCTGAAGCACCAGCTCGGTGTCGATCCCCGCCGGCACCTTGATCCGCGCGTGGTGCCGCCAGGTGGCGACCGGATCGCCCCACGCCTCCACGGAGTACGTCCACATCCCCGGCGCGTCCG
>NZ_JBSFIK010000094.1:0-1281 GCF_053597535.1 Streptomyces sp. NPDC001348
GGGACTGCTGCATGATCGGGTGACAGCGGGGTTTATGCAGCCAGGGCTGCGGGTGGGGTCATGATGGTCTCGTACTCGACGGGGGTCAATCGGCCCAGGCGCTTCTGGCGTCGGCGTCGGTGGTAGGTCCGCTCGATCCAGGTGACAATCGCGATCCGCAACTCCTGCCGGGTGGCCCAGACTTGGCGGTCAAGGACGTTCTTCTGCAACAGGGCGAAGAAGCTTTCCATCGCGGCGTTGTCGCCGGCGGCCCCGACCCGGCCCATCGAGCCGACCAGGCCGTGCCGGGTGAGTACGGCAGCAACCTTCCGGGACCGGAATTGCGATCCTCGGTCGGAATGCACGATGCAGCCCTCAGCCGGGCTGCGGCGGGCGACGGCGGACTCCAGAGCGGCCACTGCGAGGCGGGACTTCATCCGGGCGTCGATGGAATAGCCCACGATGCGGCCGGAGTACACGTCCTTGACAGCGCACAGATACAGCTTGCCCTCGCCGGTGGCGTGCTCGGTGATGTCCGTGAGCCACAGCCGGTTCGGCCCGTCGGCGGTGAAATTGCGGCGCACCCGGTCGTCGTGGACCGGCGGTCCGGCCTTGGCGTTCTTGCCGCGGCCCCGTCGCTTGCCGAAGACGCTCCACCAGCGGTTGTCCCGGCAGATCCGCCAGGCGGTCCGCTCGGCCATCGCCTCACCGGCCGCTCGGGCCTCGTCGAGGAGGAAGCGGTGCCCGAACTCGGGATCGTCGCGGTGAGCGTCGAACAGGGCGTTGGCCCGGTATGCCTCGGTCAGCTCGGCGTCGGTGACCGGAGAGGCCAGCCACCGGTAGTAGGGCTGGCGGGCCAGCCCGAGCACCCGGCACGTCACCGCCACCGGCACCCTGTGATGGGCATCGGCGGCGGCCAGCTCGCGGACGAGCGGGTACATCATTTTGCCGGCAGGTTCGCCTGCGACAGATATGCCGCAGCCCTCCTGAGTACCTCGTTCTCCTGCTCCAGCAGCCGGATCCGCTTGCGGGCCTCGCGCAGCTCGGCGGACTCACCCGACGGCGTTGCGGGCCTGGCGCCCTCATCGGTGTCGGCGCGACGCAGCCACTTCGACAGCGTGATCGGGTGGACCCCGAAGTCGGCGGCGATCTGTTCCAGCGTGACGCCGGGCTCGCGGTTGCGCGCGACCCGCACGACGTCCTCGCGGAACTCCTTCGGATACGGCTTGGGCACAGCGACATCCTTCCAGGCTGCTTCTCAGCAAGCCAGGTCAGGTGTCACCCAACCCTGCAGCAGTCCCC
>NZ_JBSFIK010000095.1:0-1069 GCF_053597535.1 Streptomyces sp. NPDC001348
CGTCGGCCGGTCGCGGCGCGCCGTGTCGACTCCGTCGCCCCGGGGAGCGCCGCCGGGGCCGAGGGCGCGGCGGAAGGCGTCCTCGTCCTCGTCGGTACCGGCCTTGAGCCGGTCCGGGGTCGTGGAGGCTCGTCATGAGGGTCCACGCGGACACGGTCACGCCACGTCGGCCGGTCGCGGCGCGCCGTGTCGACTCCGTCGCCCCGGGGAGCGCCGCCGGGGCCGAGGGCGCGGCGGAAGGCGTCCTCGGCCTCGCCGGTCCCGGCCTTGAGCCGGTCCGGGGTCGTGGAGGCTGGTCATGAGGGACCGCGCGGGTGCCGGCCCCCTGCGTCGGCTGGTCGTCCTGCGGCACGCCAAGTCCGCCCGCCCGCCGGGGGTCGCCGACCACGAGCGCCCGCTGGCCCCCCGCGGGCGTCGTGACGCCCCCGCGGCGGGCCGCGCCCTGGCCGAGGCCGACCGGCTGCCCGACCTCGTCCTGTGCTCCACCGCCGTACGCGCCCGCGAGACCTGGGAGCTGGCCTCGGCGCAGTGGGGCACCCCGCCGCCCGTACGGTTCGACCCGCGGCTGTACGCGGCCGACGTGCCCGAACTGCTCCACGTCGTGCGCGAGGTGCCGCCCGAGGTCGCGACGCTGCTCCTCGTCGGACACAACCCCGGCCTCGAGGACCTCGTCCTGGACCTGGCCGGGGACGACCTGGGCGACGCCCTGGGGCAGGTGCGCACGAAGTTCCCGACCTCGGCGATCGCGGACCTGGCCTGGCACGGACCGGCCTGGCGGGACCTGACGCCCGGCACGGCACTGCTGACGTCGGTGACCGTGCCCCGGGGCGGGAAGGAGTAGGCGTTCGACGGGCATAGGCTGGCCGGATGCAGGACGAGTACCGCACGGTCGCCCGCGCGGGCGTGCACGAGACCGAGGTCAACCGCTCCCGCTTCCTGTGCGCCCTCGCCCCGGCGGCCACCGAGCAGGAGGTCCAGGACTTCCTCGCCGCGGTCCGCAAGGAGCACGCGGACGCCACGCACAACTGCTGGGCGTACGTCATCGGCGCCGACGCCTCCGTCCAGAAGG
>NZ_JBSFIK010000096.1:0-1027 GCF_053597535.1 Streptomyces sp. NPDC001348
ATGTGGCACTCGTCGCCACCGGAGGAGAAGTCACCGAAGTAGTCGACGACGTCCTCCGGCCACTGGTTCGCCTCCGCCAGCAGCACGGTGTCCGGATACTGGGCGTCGATCTCCTTGCGCACCCGCTGCAGGAACGCGTGGGTCGCCGGCAGGTTCTCGCAGTTGGTGCCCTCCTGCTGGTACAGGTACGGCACGGCGTCCAGCCGGAACCCGTCGATGCCGAGGTCCAGCCAGAACTTCAGCGCGGAGATCATCTCCTCCTGCACGGCCGGGTTCTCGTAGTTCAGGTCCGGCTGGTGCGAGAAGAAGCGGTGCCAGTAGTACTGCTTGCGCACCGGGTCGTACGTCCAGTTGGAGACCTCGGTGTCGACGAAGATGATCCGCGCGTCCTGGTACTGCTTGTCGTCGTCGGCCCAGACGTAGTAGTCGCCGTAGGGGCCCTCGGGGTCCCTTCTGGACTCCTGGAACCACGGGTGCTGGTCGCTGGTGTGGTTCATGACGAAGTCGATGATCACGCGCATCCCGCGCTGGTGGGCGGCGTCGACGAACTCCACGAAGTCGGCGAGGTCACCGAACTCCGGGAGCACGGCGGTGTAGTCGGAGACGTCGTAGCCGCCGTCGCGGAGCGGTGACTTGAAGAACGGCGGCAGCCACAGGCAGTCCACGCCCAGCCACTGCAGATAGTCCAGCTTGGCGGTCAGGCCCTTGAGGTCGCCGACCCCGTCCCCGTTGCTGTCCTGGAAGGAGCGGACGAGGACCTCGTAGAAGACGGCGCGCTTGAACCACTCCGGGTCACGGTCCTTGGCGGGAGTGTCTTCGAACTTGTCCGGAACAGGCTCGTTGACGATCATTTTGTGGGTGACCCTCCGGTCTGCGGGTTGGACGGTCGCAGGACGAAGACGTGCGCGGGTTTGCGGCCCGGTTCGAGGCGCACGTAGTTGGCCCTGCCCCAGTGGTAGGTCTCGCCGGTGAGCTCGTCACGCACCGGCACCGACTCGTGCCAGTCCAGGCCGAGTTGCGGCATGTC